>CALMFG010000093.1 GCA_937863465.1 uncultured Clostridia bacterium | reverse complement strand
TAATCAAACTTGGATATTTTCAGTAGAATGTCTAAGCGGGGTTACTCGTTTTTGCATTTTCAGCGCGATCGTTGATTGAGTCTTTTTGAATACTTGAATTTATAATTAGCTTGAAAAACACGATATGCGAACAGAAAGGGCTTTGGTGCAGAAAGCCCAGATTAAATAGAGCTCAAAAGCCTGGCATGGCATAATCAGAAAACTAGATTTTGTGAAGCGTTTGTTATATCGCGCGAATCTGCACATCTGGATGCACTTTGAGAAAATAACCATCCATATTCTCTGATCCATCAATAAAGTCAAAAGTGAAACGGCATGGATGCGTGATAACACACGGGTATGAGTCTGCTTGACAGGAATATCGCACTCGGACATCATTACGAACAAACCAAATACGGGAATTAAAAATTCAAATTTGTTTGATTTCTGAAAATGAGTTCGCTATAATAAACACATCCTTAATTTTACGGCTCAATTTAATATTTTTACCATATAACGGATTCTGCAGTTGGCGGAATACCATCATCTCTTGTGCATCTGGACAATACGGACATCTAAATAGAAAATCGAATCGCATTGGGTATCGTTTCGCGAATACCTGCTTATATCGATAGAAAAGTTCAACAAAACGGATAAATTACTGAATGTTGATGAAGGTGTAAACGATTGTCAAAAAACAAAAAACCTATTTTGAAGAATACCTTATACCGGTGGCTCTCACTTTCTGTTCGTAAGAAAATGATGGGTTTTGTTGTTTCTGTATCCATAATGGTTTTAATTGTCACCGTATTCAATATAACCATGACCTATAAGAATATGAATGATTTCAATATTATATTAGGGGATAGCTATGCGGTGACGACGGTGCAAAACAGCTTTGATAAGCTGAACACGGCATTTATCAATTACGAAAAAGATAGAGGCGATATAGATCTTGAAGCGGCATATGTTTCGCAGATGATGATACTCAACAGTAATTTGGATAACATGAACAGCGATTATAAAGATATCGGGATACAACGATATTTGCTGACGCAGGCAGTCAAGACATCATGCCGAAGCTATATGATGCGATGTAGTAGTCTTCTTCGCGTTGAAAACACCTCGAATATGCAGTATGTCAAAGATTACTACAACACACTGATCATCGGCGATTACATTCAAATGTATTTAAAGCAGCTGATGCAGGAGACATTGACGCAAGGAAACGAGAGCTATGCACGAATTGCGGCTGTTTTTCGCGTACTGCCCGCCATAGCGCTCGCGCTTGGCATATCAGTTATCTTCATTGCATTTATGTTGAATTGGATTACGATGAATCATATTATTAAGCCGCTGGTTGCACTCTCCAACGCCTCAAAAGCAATTACTGAAAACGGTCTGGATGTTCCCGACGTTAAAGTCGAGAACCGCGATGAAATAGGACAGCTTGTCAGTGTGTTTAACAAGATGAAACATTCCACCGCTCAGCTGATCAATACGATTCAGCAGAATAGCGAGCTGGAAAACAGACTGCATCTGGAAGAAATCAATCGCATCAATACGGAAAAAGAATTCAAGGATATGCAAATGTCGATGCTGCAGAGCCAGATTAATCCGCATTTCCTCTTTAATACGCTGAATACGATTTCGCGTACAGCATCGGCAGAGAAGGCGGAGCGTACGGAAGAGCTGATACACAGGCTTTCGAATCTCTTCCGATATAACCTTGAGACAAATAATAAAAGCGTACCGCTGACGCGTGAACTCAACATCATCAATGACTATATGTATGTTCAGCACGAGCGTTTTGGCATACGGATGGGCTTTTCAGTGTACTGTAGTATTGATACGGATTCGGTAAAAATACCGCCGTTTGTTTTACAGCCGATTGTTGAAAATGCCGTTATTCATGGCATATATCCCAAGCCCCAAGGCGGGTTAATCCGGCTAAAAATCAAGGAGAAGGAAAACAAAATCGTTGTGACGGTTGTTGATAATGGAATGGGTATCAGTCAGGAAGTATTGAATATACTCACGAGTGAAAACAATGACCACAAGGGTCACGTTTCCGGCATTGGTCTTGGCAATGTGAGAACCCGACTAAAGCTCATGTATCCGGAAAGTGACTTTGTAATATGCAGTAAAGTCGGGCTGGGCACCGCTGTCAGAATCACCCTTCCTGCTGCGGCCAATAATGCTTAAAAAATAGTGAGGCGAAGAAGTATGTATAATATTGTTTTAGCCGATGATGAACAGATTGAAATTGACAGCCTAAAAGAAATCATAGAAGGCATTCTTCCCGATTGCCGCGTGATGACGGCCCCAAACGGACAGCTGGCGGTGGAAGCCGCGCAGCAGTTAAAGGCGGACATCGCTTTTATGGATATACAGATGCCCAGCATGGACGGATTGTCTGCGGCAAGACAGATAAAAAGTGAGCAGCCCAACTGTGAAATTATGTTTCTCACCGCGTATAGTGATTTTGGCTATGCAAAAGAAGCCGTTGAACTCGGCGCATCGGGTTATCTTTTAAAACCGTGCAATCGACAAAACCTCCTAAGCGCACTTAATCGAATGGTCGAAAGAATTAACATGCATCGCGACGAAGAGATGCGAAATGAACAAAGAAGAATCAGCATGGAATTGCTAAAAAGAGAATTTGAAGAACAGCTGGTTCTCACGGTGATGGGGGGATACCTGCGCCCGGAATGGGCATATAAGCAACTGGCCCTGATGGATATATTTTTTAGCAGCGGCGTCTTTGTGATTATGAAAAGCCCGGACGGCATCAGCGCCGAACGGCTGAGAGGGATGGTTAACGGGGTATGCTGGCGGTCGGGGATGCATCATTTTTCCTATGAGTATGACGATTCCCTGTATGTTTTGGTCATCTCCAGCATCGACAGCAATTGCGGCGACTATGTCTATCAGTTGTTGCGAGGGCTCAGCTACCAGACGGAGTTTCATCAGCATAAACGACTGATCTGTGCCGTCAGCGAACAGTTTAACGATATGGCATATGTGCAAAATGCGTTTTACCACGCGTTCTGCGCACTGCAGAAATGTTCGGATGAGAATACAGTATTTCGAAGCACCGTTGAGATGGAGAACGGGCAAGGAAACGGAGAATCGGAAATTTTGGTTCAAATGATTCTCAATGGTGAACGAGAATCCGCCGCAAATACCATCCGGAATTTCTTAGAGTGCCTCTGTGCACGGCAATTTGAAATCGGGGTCATGATTTTAAAGACTTTGAATTTGCTGCAGCAGGTGTTTGAAGAATTACAGGATCAATCTGGGATGCAGTATGAAGTCGTGTTCCATATAGAGAGCCGGTTTGAGCATGTGACGAACTGCGAAGGGATTTTTACCGTTGTCAACCAGCTGATTGGAGAAGTGATGGATTATGAAGCCGGAATCTTCATGAACCATATGACGCAAATCAAGTTTGAGATTGAGGAATATATGAAAGCCAATTTTAAACGCGATATATTCATGCAGCAAGTGGCGAGCGAGATGAATTATTCCACCGCACATTTTTCGCGCCTATTCAAAAATTGTTTTAAGAAAAACTTCGTCACCTATCTCACTGAAATGCGAGTCAATGCGGCGAAAGATTTGCTTTCACGCCCTGTTGTCAGCATTAAAACGATTGGTGAAGAGGTTGGATATAAAGATTCCAGCCATTTTACCAAAGTATTTAGGCGCATTGAGGGCGTCAGCCCTTCGGAGTATCGCGCGTCGTTATTTCCAGAAAAAGTATAAAAGGCATCAACATCACTTATCAAGCAGTAAAAGATATCAAAAATGTACTTGGAATATCAAAATTTGCTGGTTTAACAACAATTCACATTATTATACACTCATTTTACGGATATCCAAAATAAAAACTTGATATGGAGGAATGAACCATGAAAAAAGTACTTGCTTTGATGCTTGTGCTGATGTTTGTTTTTTCGCTCGTAGCATGCGGCCAGGCCTCAAAGACACCGGAAGCGACCGAAGTGGTGGCTACGGAAGCCCCTGCAGAAGAAGCGGTTGCAGATGAACCCGTGATGGCAGCCGAACCGGAATTCATC
Organism: uncultured Clostridia bacterium; assembly: GCA_937863465.1. Lineage (GTDB taxonomy): Bacteria > Bacillota > Clostridia > Christensenellales > CALMFG01 > CALMFG01. The sequence continues at coordinate 10,440 of CALMFG010000093.1, read as the reverse complement.
TTCCGTTATGCGGAGAACCAAGCTGAAGATTATCCGACCACACAGGCCGCATACAAATTTGCCGATTTGGTTTATGAAAAAACCAATGGCAGAATTAAGATTGAAGTCTATTCCGGCGCACAGCTTGGGGATGAAAAATCCGTTATCGAACAGCTGCAGTTTGGCGGCATCGATTTCGCCCGTGTTTCTGCGTCTCCGCTTGCTGAATTCTCAGAATCTCTGAACGTATTGCAAATGCCCTATCTGTATCGTGACGAGGCGCATATGTGGGCCGTTCTAGATGGTCAGATTGGCCAGGATTTCTTAGATTCTCTTGATGATGCAGGTTTTGTCGGATTGTCATGGTATAGCTCTGGATCCAGAAGCTTCTACAACTCCGTTCGTCCGATCAACAAATTGGAAGACCTGGCAGGTCTGAAAATTCGTGTTCAGGAATCTGCGCTGATGATGGGCATGGTTACCGCACTTGGCGCAAATCCGACACCGATGGCATACGGGGAAGTTTACGGAGCCCTTCAGACAGGTACGATAGACGGAGCCGAGAACAATTGGCCCAGCTACGAATCTACTTCTCATTATGAAGTCGCACAATACTATGTGCTTGACCAGCATACACGCGTACCTGAACCGCAGCTGATGTCAAAAGTAACAGCCAACAAACTGTCCGCGGAAGATATCGCGATTATCAAAGAATGTGCTAAAGAATCCGCATTATATCAGCGGGAGCTTTGGACCGCACGTGAAGCAGCATCTGAAAAAATCGTTCGTGATGCCGGCGTAACAGTGACCGAACTTTCGCCCGAAGAGCTGGCGAAATTCCAGGAAGCCTGCCTGCCGCTGTACAAGCAGTTCTGCAGTGACTACATGGGTATCATTGCCGACATTAGAGCGACCGAATAAGAAATTTTTGGGGCAAAGAAGCTGCCAAAAGAATATGTGATGAATACAGGAGAGCTTGGCTCTCCTGTATTTAAAAATCCGGGCTTATAACCGGTTTGAATTTGTTCTACAGCACCCGTGATCATTAGACGGGAATACGAGCTAAGGGGTGAACAATTTGAAAAAAGGACTAAGAGCAATATCGTTCTTTTTTGATATATGCTATCGTGCATTTTTGGAATTTTCAAAAATTATACTTTTAGCAACCGTACTAATAGTCAGCGCACAGGTATGTATGCGTACATTTACCCGCCGTAGCATATTATGGTCGGAAGAGATAGCGTTGCTGCTCATGGTATGGATTGCGTTTGTGGCGATGGCCATCGGCGTTGAGAAATCACTTCATATTTCGGTAAATATTTTTTATGATCGATTTCCGAAGTGGCTGCAAAAAGGCGCAACAAAACTGTATCAGGGCCTTACCACTGCTTTTGGTATCGCGCTTATCTACTATGGTATCCAATTAGTTTGTTCCACACTCGATTCAACACTTCCTGCATCAAAACTGCCGTCGTGCTGGAAATATATGATGATACCCATCAGCGGGGTGTTCATCACCTACTTTTCTATTTTGGATTTATTCAATTTAAACTGGCTGCGGCATGACAAAATATTGAAAGGAAAAGATGAAGATGTTTGATCATTCACTTGCAATCACACTTTTACTTGGAATATTTGCCTTGCTGATTGTCCTCAAGGTGCCGATGGTTTTTGCGCTTGCCGCGGCGACCACAGTCACGATGGTTTACACTGGAATCCCGCTGCAGGCGATGGTGCAGCAGATGGCGAAAGCGGTGGACAGTTTTACACTGATGGCCGTTCCGTTCTTTATTCTTGCGGGAGAGATTATGAGCGCCGGCGGGTTATCGATGCGGTTAACCAAATTTGCGAACGTTTTGGTTGGCAGATGGCGGGGCGGGCTTGCACAGGTCAATGTTTTGGGTTCTATGTTTTTTGGCGGAATTTCCGGGTCCGCGGTTGCGGATGTTTCTTCGCTGGGCGTCATTGAGATTGACATGATGACAAAAGCGGGGTACGAACGCGATTTTTCCACGGCGGTCACGGTCACCAGCGCCTGCCAAGGCGTTGTCATCCCGCCCAGTCACAATTTGATCATCTATGCCATGGCGGCGGGCGGATTATCTGTCGGCAGGCTGTTGGTCGCGGGATATATACCCGGCATTCTGCTGGGCGTGGGGCTCATGGTCATCTGTTTCATATTTGCGGTGAAACGGAATTTCCCAAAAGGGGAAAAGGTGCCGTTTAAAGAAGGTTTGAAAATTTCGTGGGATGCAATGCTTGCGCTTTTTACTGCGGTCATTATCGTAGGCGGGACGGTCAGCGGCATTTTCACAGCCACTGAATCTTCCGCATTTGCGTGTATATATGCATTTATTATTGCAGTATTTGTATATAGAGATTTGAAAATCAAACAGATTCCAAAATTGCTTTTCAACACGATCAAGACACTGGCGCTTGTGTTTGGGCTGATTGCTGCCGCGGGCGGGTTTGGATGGATGATGGCGTACCTTCAGGTACCCAAGCTGATTACCCAAGGCTTGCTCGCAGTTACATCCAGTAAGGTCATATTGTTGCTCATCATCAACGTTATGCTGCTGCTGCTGGGCTGCATCATGGATATGGCGCCGTTGATAATTATCTGTACGCCAATTCTGCTGCCTGTGGTGACTCAGTACGGTGTCGATCCTATCCACTTTGGAATTATCATGGTGCTGAATCTGGCGATTGGACTGACAACACCCCCTGTCGGCAGTGCGCTGTTTGTCGGCTGTGCAATTGGTAAAATCAGCATTGAGGAAGTCACTAAATCAATTTGGCCCATGTGGATTTCAATGGTCGTCGTATTGATGCTGGTCACATTTATACCTGAACTTACGATGTGGCTGCCGAACCTGATGATGAAATAAAAAAATGTTTTTGTCGATCATCGCTGCATAACGAGGATTTGCAGCGATGATCGTTAAACCTTGCAGTGAAAAGTACGATGGTCTAATGATTTATATTTTATGGAGAACGAAATGGAAAAGCTAAAAAAAGATTGCATGTATTCTATGATTGTGCCCACCAGCATGGGGGTGCGGATCACCCCATCCATGCGCCAGCCGGTGCACATCAGCCGGGAGTATTTAATGCAGGCGACCAGCGCAGAGAGCAATGTGGCGAGCGTCGCCGCCGCGTTGGGCATGAAGGTCAAGGTGCTCACCACATTTGTCAAAGGAAGCCCGATTGCCAGACTGATCAAAGACGATCTCGCATCTCGTCATATTGAATATGAAGGGATGGAAGTGGACCAGGGCGGCCCTTGGGGATATCGGCATCAGTTCAACATCGCGGACAGCGGTTATGGGATGCGCGGGCCGCGCGTGCATAATGATCGCGCTGGCGAAGTGGGAAGAACGCTGAATATCAAAGATTTTGATATTGATCGGATTTTTGGTGAAGAAGGCGTGCAGATACTTCATTTGTCGGGTCTGATTGCGGCACTGTCACCCGAAACCGGAATCTTCTGTCTGGAATTGGCCAAAGCCGCAAAAAAAGCCGGAACCACCATCTCGTTTGATTTGAACTATCGCGCTTCTTTCTGGAAAGGGCGCGAAGCGGAGCTTGGATCGATCTTCAGCCAGATAGCCGGCGTATCGGATATTTTAATTGGGAATGAAGAGGACTTTCAGCTGAGCCTGGGTATACAGGGCCCGCAGGATGGCGGCAAAGATTTAGGGCAAAAAATCGACAGCTTTAAAGAGATGATTTCGCGTGTAAAGCAGGCCTACCCCCAAACTTCGGTCTTTGCAACCACGCTTCGCGAGGTGCGTTCGGCCAACAGCCATATGTGGGGCGCCATACTTTTGGAGGGCAACGACTGGCATGTCATTGAACCGCGGGAAATTCAGGTCTTGGATCGGATCGGCGGCGGGGATGGATTTGTGGGCGGTATGCTATATGGCATTTTAAAGGGCTGGGAACCGGAAAAGTGGATTCAATTCGGCTGGGCCAACGGGGCTTTGGTCGTGACTCTGCTCGCCGATTACTCACAGCCTGCGGATGAAGAGCAGATTTGGAGCATTTGGGAAGGAAACGCGAGAGTAAAAAGATAAACTATTAATATCTATTTAGAGGTGCTGATGATGAAAGAAGCAAATATCGGTTTGATTGGGCTAGCGGTCATGGGCGAAAACCTGGTCATGAATATGGAATCAAAAGGTTTTACGGTCGCCGTATATAATCGAACCACACAAAAAGTTTCGGATTTTATACAGGGCAGGGCCAGCAAAAAGAATATCATTGGGGCCTATTCTCTGGAAGAACTGGTTCAATGTCTGGAAAAGCCTCGCAAAATCATGATCATGGTCAAAGCGGGACAGCCGGTTGATGATTATATTGAAGCGCTTATACCGCTCCTGGAATCGGGAGACATCATCATCGATGGCGGCAACTCCCATTTCCCCGACACGATACGGCGCACCGCGTACGTCGAAAGCAAGGGATTGCTTTATATCGGTACGGGCGTTTCAGGCGGAGAAGAAGGCGCGCTGAAAGGGCCGTCCATTATGCCGGGGGGTTCGATAGGCGCCTGGCAGTATGTCAAGCCGATTTTCCAGGCCATCAGCGCAAAGGCGGACGGTGTTCCGTGCTGTGACTGGGTGGGCGAGAACGGTGCAGGACATTTTGTAAAAATGGTACATAACGGCATTGAATATGGCGATATGCAGCTGATTTGTGAAGCGTATCAGCTGATGCGGGATATGCTGGGCATGAGTGCGGACGAAATGCACGAAGTGTTTGCCAAATGGAACACAGGAAAGCTGGACAGCTATCTCATCGAAATCACGCGGGATATTTTGGCCTACAAGGATGAAGACGGCCTGCCCATTGTGGATAAGATTCTTGACACCGCCGGGCAGAAGGGCACCGGCAAATGGACCGGAATTGCGGCGCTGGACGAAGGCGCGCCCTTAACGCTGATCAGCGAAGCGGTTTTTTCGCGGTGCCTTTCGGCGATGAAGGATGAACGGATTGAAGCGTCCAAGATATTCAAGCGTCCGGTCAGCACATTCAGCGGTGACAGACAAGCCTTTATTGAGGACATCGGCAACGCTTTATACGCCGCGAAAATCATATCCTATGCTCAGGGCTATACCCTGATGCGGCTGGCGGCAAAAACGTATGGCTGGAACTTGAACTATGGCGGCATCGCGCTGATGTGGCGCGGCGGATGTATCATCCGTTCGGTTTTCCTGGGTAAAATCAAAGAAGCGTATGACAGCAATCCCGAATTGAACAATTTATTGCTGGATCCGTTCTTTAAAGAAGAGATTGAACGGCTGCTTGGTAGCTGGCGCAATGTGGTTGCCGAAGCTGTGAAACAGGGCATACCGCTGCCGGCAATGGCATCCGGACTCAGCTATTTTGATGAGTATATCTGTGAACGGCTTCCGGCCAATCTGCTTCAGGCGCAGCGTGACTACTTCGGCGCACATACCTATGAGCGTTTGGACGCGCCGAGAGGGAAGTTCTTTCACACCAACTGGACGGGAGAAGGCGGCGACACGTCGGCTTCCACCTACGTGGTTTAATCGATACGAAGGGAGAAAACAATATGGAATTACCATTTACGCCGAATTTTAATGACAAGACCGCTGTGGTGACCGGCGGAGCAGGCATTCTTTGCGGCATGTTTGCAAGAGCGCTTGCCCAATGCGGCGCCAAGGTGGCTATCCTTGATCTTTCTGAGGATAAGGCGCAGGAACTGGCCGACGAGATTTCTGCCGACGGTGGAACCGCGATGGGCGTTAAGTGTGATGTTTTGGACAAGAACAGCATTGAAGCGGCGCGCGACAAGGTGATGCAGGCTTATGGCAAATGCGATATTTTAATCAACGGCGCGGGCGGCAACAGTCCGAAAGCGACCACAGATGATGAGTTTTTTGACCAGGCTGTTCTGGACGCGCCCGACAAAAAGAGCTTTTTTGATTTGGATCCGGCCGGTATCAGTTTTGTTTTTGGATTAAACTTTATCGGCACGCTGCTTCCCACTCAGGTTTTTGCGAAAGACATGATTGGCAGACAGGACTGCACGATATTGAATGTGTCGTCGATGTGTGCCTTTCGTCCGCTGACCAAGGTGCTGGCGTACAGCGCCGCCAAAGCTGGCGTATCTAACTTTACGCAGTGGCTGGCGGTTCATTTTGCGAAAATGGGCATCAGAGTCAACGCCATGGCGCCTGGATTCTTCTCCACCGCCCAGAATGCGGCGCTCTTGTGGAATCCGGACGGAACGCCCACGGCGCGCACCGCAAAAATACTGGGCAGCACCCCAATGGGCCGCTTTGGTGAGCCGGAGGATCTGCTGGGAACGCTTTTATGGCTTTTGGATGGTCGGTCTTCCGCGTTTGTCACGGGCATTGTGGTGCCGGTAGACGGCGGTTTTTCTGCGTATTCAGGCGTATAAGGAGAGCATGATGCAGCTATTTTTCCGGGAAGAAGATAACGCGGGGCTGTCAGCGGAAACCATTAAATCAGCACTGCTGGAATCGTTGGAAGGCAGGCAATTACGCAAAGTGCTGATTGTCCCGCCCGATTTCACGCGCTTCCATTCCAATGCCGGGTATATCACCAGCACATACTATGAGGCACTTGTCGGCATGGGCTGTGCGGTGGATATTATGCCCGCGCTGGGTACACATGAACCCATGAGTCAAGAGCAGTGCGCAGTGATGTTTAAGGGCATACCGTTTGAAAAATTCATCACCCATGCATGGAGAAAAGACACGGTACGGATTGGTGAAGCACCAGGCGAATTTCTTTCCGAAATTTCAGAAGGCCTATGGGATGAACCCATTGCCTGCGAAGTCAACAAGCGAATTATGGATGAACAGTATGACTTGATTATTTCCCCCGGCCAGGTGGTGCCGCACGAAGTGATTGGCATGGCAAACCATGCAAAAAACCTGTTTGTGGGCTGCGGCGGACGGGAAATCATCAATAAATCGCATATGTTAGGTGCGGTTTATGGCATGGAGCGCGTCATGGGCAAGGATTACAGCCCGGTGCGAAAACTTCTGGATTATTGTTCAGAAAATTTTCTGAAGGATCGTCCCATCCTGTATGTGCTGACGGTGACGACGGCGCCGGGTGGGCAGATTCATACACACGGGCTGTTTATTGGCGAAGGACGGTCACCGCTGACTGCGGCGATTGCTTTGGCGCAGGAAAAGAATATTGATTTTTTGGAGCGCGGAATTAAAAAATGCGTGGTGTATCTCGACCCGGAAGAGTTTCGAAGCACCTGGCTGGGAAACAAGGCCATCTACCGCACGCGCATGGCGATTGCGGACGGCGGCGAACTGATTGTGCTGGCACCGGGCGTTAACCGGTTTGGTGAGGATGAAGAAGTAGACCGGCTGATTCGAAAATATGGATACTGCGGCCGCTTGAAAACGCTGGAACTTTTTAAGACCAACGCGGATTTGAAGGCCAATATGGGAGCGGCAGCCCATCTGATTCACGGGTCATCCGACGGACGATTTAACATCACCTATGCCGTTGACAAACTTTCGAAAGCGGAAGTGGAAGGCGTATATTTTAAGTATGCTGACTATAGTGAAACGGCGGAAAAGTACAACCCCCAAAAACTGATATATGGATGGAATACCATGCCGGATGGCGAGGAAATCTATTTTATCCCGAATCCTGCGCTGGGGCTGTGGATTGATCAAAACAGATTTAACGCGTGACAAACGAATAGGCGGGTTGCTGACGATTTTGCACGCTAGGAAGTGAGTGCTTATGAAGATGTTTATGGATGAAGATTTTCTGCTGGAAAATGATACGGCGCGGCAATTGTATCACGATTATGCGAAAGCGAATCCGATTATCGATTATCATTGCCACATTAATCCGCAGGAAATTGCGGATGATTGCCATTTTGAAAACATCACGCAAATCTGGCTGGGCGCGGACCATTATAAATGGCGGCTGATCCGCTCGAACGGGACCGAAGAGGATTTCATCACCGGGAAGGCTTCAGACCGCGATAAATTTCAAAAGTTTGCAGAGGCGCTGCCGCGTGCAATCGGCAATCCGCTCTATCATTGGACATATCTTGAGCTGAAGCGCTATTTCGGTTACGAGGGAGAGCTCAACGGGCAGACCGCCGAAGAAGTCTGGCGGCACTGCAATGAAAAGCTGAAAGGGATGAGCGTACGCGGGATTATTCGAGATTCAAAAGTGGATGTCATCAACACGACGGACGACCCGATCAGCGCATTGGAAGCGCATATATTAATAGGAAGAGAAATTACGGATTTTGCGGTGCGGCCCTCTTGGCGCCCGGACAGAGCTTTGAATATCGGCGATGATGCGTTTCTCGAATACATTCAGACGCTTGGGAAAACAGTGGGATATCCCATCACAAATATGGAGAATCTCTACAGCGCATTGAGTGCACGCATGGATCTCTTTGATGCGGCAGGCTGCCGGGCATCCGACCATGGTCTGGATTACCTCCCCTATGCGCCCACAACAGACGCAGAAGTGGAAGCGATCTTCAAAAGCCGGCTTCATGGTGAGTCAATCAGTGCGACAAAAGCCGATCAGTTTAAAACGGCACTCATGATTTTTATGGGCCGCGAATATGCGAAGCGGAGTTGGGTGATGATGATTCACTACGGTGCGCTTCGCAACACCAACCACATCATGTTTGAGCGGCTGGGTCGGGACAGTGGATTCGACTGCATCGGCATGCCCGGAAACGCCAATGCGATTGCGGGATACCTTAACGCATTAAACAGCGTGGGTGCACTGCCCAGAACGATTCTGTTTTCGCTGAATCCGGGAGATGACGCCATGCTGGGAACGGTCATCGGATGTTTTCAGGGCGCGGATATCGGATGTAAAATTCAGCAGGGGCCGGGCTGGTGGTTTAACGATACCAAGCGCGGGATGATTGACCAGCTGACCAGTTTCGCAAACCTTTCGGTTTTGGGAGATTTCATCGGGATGCTGACCGATTCGCGCAGTTTTCTGTCCTATACACGCCATGAATATTTCCGCCGGATTCTGTGCCAGCTGATTGGTGCCTGGGCGGAAAACGGTGAAATCACTTCGGATGTTCACGCGCTCGGCGCGCTGGTCAACGATATCTGCTATAACAATGCCAAAAAGTACTTCAACGTATAACTTAACCTTCGGGATTTGGAGAGATGGTAATGATGGATGAATTAAAATCGCGGGTTAAGCAGGTTGAAGATGGGAAATTAAATGGGAATGATGTTTATTCGGCATCCATCAGAAAAACCGCGGACGGACTGGTTTTTGCATATCGCAGACCAAAAGAGGATTTTCTGATAGCGACGGGCGTGCTGTCGTCAGAACTTGTTGGGGAGCGGTTTGAGGTTGACGGGAAACCCTGCGTGGCCGCACCGTTCAACCATGAAAGCGCAGGTTTTTTAAGAACCCATTTTCCTTTTACGGCGCCGACGGCCGTTTTGAAAAAAAACAAAACGATCGGCTTGGGCGACCGGCTGGGCATTGCTTCGCCGGGGCATATCGAAGCCGTTTTGGATGACGATGTATACCCGATACTTGCCCAGCAGTCCATACGCGAGCTTAAACAGACCAATCGGACCTATGAAGATGTGCTGGATGATGCGACTTTTGCCGTGTTCTGCGCAGGGTTCGAACGCGGATTTGGCGCGGACGGCGATCACTTAAAAACCCCGGAAGAAGTCAACTATGCTCTTGAAACGGGATTTACGATGATCACCCTTGATTGCAGTGAGTATATCCGAAATGATGTTCAAAATTTGAGTGACATCGAAGTCGGCGAAATTTGCAGTTTGCCCGATTCTGTTTATACAAGATATATCGGGCGATCATATGAAATTCAGGACGGAATTTTGATTTCGCTTGATGAAGTGACTCTGAAAAGAGCTTACCTGATATATGGCGCAGCGATTGAATTTGCGTCGAGTATTTATTCGGAATATATCCTTAAAAGTCAAAGAGAAATTGATTTTGAAATCTCCATTGATGAAACATTAACGCCAACGCTTCCGGAGCATCACTTTTTTGTGGCCAACGAATTGAACCAGAAACAAATTGATGTGGCGACTATTGCGCCGCGTTTCTGCGGGGATTTTCAAAAAGGAATCGACTATATTGGCGACGTTGCGCGTTTCGAAAAGGAGCTGAAAATTCACGCCGCGATAGCAAAGCATTTTGGTTATAAGCTCAGCATCCATTCCGGATCGGACAAATTTTCAATATTTCGCATGATTGGCGAACATACCAATGGTTGTTTTCACTTAAAAACAGCAGGGACAAGCTGGCTGGAAGCCATGCGGCTGGTCGCGATGAAAGATGCCGGACTGTATCGGGAAATTCATCACTTTGCGCTGAAAAAGTTCAGTGAAGCAGCGAAGCTGTACAAGGTCAAAGCTGAGTTGAATCGAATCCCCGACGTGGATTTGTTAAGCGATG
>CALMFG010000092.1 GCA_937863465.1 uncultured Clostridia bacterium | reverse complement strand
CCTATACGATATCGGACGGCCACGGCGGCACGGATACGGCCACGGTGAATATCACAGTTAATGGCGTGGATGACCCGCCGACACCGGGTGTTTCACTGACAGCGGATCACCCGACATCATCGACAGTGGAAGTCACATTTGACGAAACGACGGACGATGAGACATTAGCGGGCAATCTGGTCTATCTGGTGTATTACTCTGAAAACGCGGCTGATTTGGCCAGCCTGGATGTGATTGATGCGCCCGGAAGCACAGCGACTCCGTTTGGTTCCGCAGCGTCGTATGGTACGGGATTGGTCACCGTAACCGGATTGAATCCGCTAACGCTGTACTATTTCACGGTGGTTGTGCAGGATGAAGCCGGTAATCGGAGTGTTTATAACACAGATGACGAAACAACACTGGGAGCGCCCTTAAGCATGGTAGTGACGCCAAAATACTCACTGATTGAAGTGGGTGATACGGTTGATCTGGATGTCATTTTTACACCGAGCTCAGCCAGCTATGATCCGGTTACCTGGAGCAGTTCGAATACAGCTGTGGGAACGGTCGATGCAAACGGCGTGGTGACAGGCGTCTCTGTGGGACGAATTATTGTGACCGCGACATGCGGAGAACTTTCGGATACGGCGATTGTGGAAGTGCAGTCCTCAACGCCCGATGATCCGGCGGCAGATACAATACGCATCAAAGGCGATATCATGTATATCACGGATGAGACGCCGATACCGGATGTGGATATCACGATGTACAGCACAGCCAAACGCGACACGACCAATTCCAGCGGTGTATTCAACCTCGGAACAGTGGAAGAAGGAACCCATACACTGATTGCCGAAAGCAGCCCCGGTGTTGAAATCGGCCGCATGACGGTGACCATTACGCGAGGCGCGGTAGAAAGCTATACCCTGCACGGTGACGGCTCTTTGGATATTGTGTACGATGATACAACACGCGTCATCTTTATCCGGCTGACGGTGCCGAGGGCAAACCCAAGCGCCGGAGCCAGTGTGCGCGCACCCGATGACGGAGTTTTGTTCGATCCTGCCGGAAGCGGCCGGATTCCCAATCCGGAGACAGGCGACAGACCCGATACATCCAGTGCAATCTGGGATATCATCAGTGATTTTTTTAAAGGGCAGGACATAACGGAATAGAAGACAAATCAGGCCCCCGCGTATCGACAGATGACGGGGGCTTTTTTATCGAAATCGGGTTTTTGGGCACGTTTCTATCGGCACGGCTGCTTTGCTGGGCAGACGAAGAAAACCGATGAATTGCTTAAAAAAAGGCGGAAAGATGAAGTTTTTTTTAAAAAATTCAAAGAAAGCATTGTATCTGCGCCGAAAATATTATAAATTTAAGTATCTGCATATTTTTGTTCAACACAACAGAAGGCATGACCGTAAAGAACCCTGCAGGCTCGGGTTCGCACTTTGTTGAAAAAGCAGGTCAGGCCGACAGGATATTGCGGCTTGAAGGTTCAGGGTGAAGAATTTCTTTATTATGCATGAGACAGAAAGACTTACTGCATAATCTGACTTTGTTTAGCCGATAAGTTAAAAATAAATTTTGAAAGGTGAGGAAGTATGACACAGAACAAGAAATTACTCGAATGGGTAAAAGAAGTTGAAACGCTTTGCCAGCCCGACCAGGTTTACTGGTGTGACGGCTCGGAAGAAGAAAATGAGCGGTTACTGGCAGAGATGGTGGAAAGCGGCGCGGCGATTAAGCTGAACGCTGAAAAGCGCCCGGGATGTTATCTGTTCAACAGCGATCCTTCGGACGTTGCGCGTGTAGAAAACAGAACGTATATCGCATCAAAGACACAGGAAGAAGCTGGCCCGACCAACAACTGGATCGACCCGGTCGAACTGAAAAAGACGATGACCGGACTTTACTCCGGTTGCATGAAGGGCAGAACGATGTATATCATTCCGTTCTCCATGGGCCCCATCGGTTCGCCCATCTCCAAGATTGGCGTTGAAATCACCGACAGTGCTTACGTTGTAACCAACATGCGCATCATGACCCGTATGGGCAAAAAGGTGCTGGATACATTGGGCGACGGTGAATTCGTACCCTGCCTGCACTCCATCGGCGCACCTTTGGCCGAAGGACAGAAAGATGTCAGATGGCCCTGCGCACCGATCGAAGAAAAATATATCAGCCACTTCCCGGAAGAAAGACTGATCTGGTCCTACGGCTCCGGTTACGGCGGCAACGCGCTGCTCGGCAAAAAGTGCTTTGCGCTGCGTATTGCTTCAGCTATTGCCAGAGATGAAGGATGGCTGGCCGAACATATGCTGATCTTACGCTTAACTGACCCCGACGGCAACAAGACCTATATCACCGGCGCTTTCCCGAGCGCATGCGGCAAAACCAACCTGGCGATGCTCATTCCGACCATTCCCGGATGGAAGGTTGAAACCATCGGCGACGATATTGCCTGGATGAAGTTCGGCGCAGACGGAAGACTGTATGCCATCAATCCGGAATACGGCTTCTTCGGCGTAGCGCCCGGAACATCGGATCAGTCCAACCCGAACGCGATGAGAAGCATTGAGAAAAACACCATCTTCACGAATGTTGCGATGACAGACGACAAGGATGTGTGGTGGGAAGGTATCGGTTCCGATGCGCCCAGCCACCTCATTGACTGGAAGAATAAAGATTGGGCGCCCGGCAGTGCCGACCCTGCGGCCCATCCGAACGCGCGTTTCACCGCACCGGCTTCCCAGTGCCCGGTTATTGCCCCTGAGTGGGAAGACCCGGCTGGCGTACCGATTTCCGCTATCTTAATCGGCGGACGCCGCCCGCACACCATCCCGCTGGTACACGAAAGCTTTGACTGGAATCACGGTATATTTGCTGGTTCCATCATGGGTTCGGAAATTACCGCGGCGACCATCTCCAATAAAATTGGTCAGGTACGCCGCGACCCGTTTGCCATGCTGCCTTTCATCGGCTACAATGTCTGCGATTATCTGCAGCACTGGCTGGATGTTGGCGCCAAAGCGGACGCTTCCAAGCTGCCCAAGATTTTCTATGTCAACTGGTTCCGCAAGGACGATAACGGCAAATGGCTGTGGCCGGGCTTCGGCGAAAACAGCCGCGTGTTGAAATGGATTGTCGAACGCGTCAACGGCAAAGGCAAAGCGGAGAAAACCGCTATCGGTTATGTCCCCACAAAGGATGCGCTTTATCTGGACGGTCTTAAAGTCAGTGATGCCGACATGACCGAGCTTTTAAAGATTGACAAAGAAGAATGGATGGCTGAAGTTGAATCCATTAAGGAACACTACGCCAACTACGGCGCCAAGATGCCGAAAGAGCTGTTAAATCAGCTGGCGGCATTGGAAGAACGCGTTTCCAACATGTAACAACATATTGTGTTATCGGCAATCGAAATGTAATTGCGCGGTAACAATCAATAATCTAGTTTAATTAAGGCTTCTGCAGATTGATCTGTCGGAGCCTTTTTTAATTTATAAAAAGCGCTTTTTCTACAAATAAAATACAAAGAAACGCAGTAATTCTGCCGCGGATAGCCTATAAAATGGCAGCTCTATCCAAAACAGATAAATGTTAATATATTCTATAAAATGGTAAAAAATATTTTTTAGATGAAGCCATCTGCCTACTTGAAACGATTATTGGAAGTGATATAATGGGCGTAATTGCGATTAAAATGATGTATCTATAGGAGGATACAATTATGAAAGAAATTGCGCTGTACTCATCAATTCTTGTTTCAATTGTTGCGTTCGCTTTTGCGTTCTGGTTGTTCTTGTGGGTGAAAAAACAACCTTCCAGCAACAAGACCATTGAGTTTAATGGAGAGCTCATTCGTAAGGGAGCCAGAGCGTTCCTGAAAAAGGAATACGTGGTTCTCGCGAAATTTGCAGGTGTCTTTGCGGTATTTATCTTTGTCTTTTTGCCCATTCCGATTTGGAAAGGGAATATTTCGCAGAATCTGCTGATGGCGATTGCCTACATTCTGGGAACCGTATTTTCAGCCATTGCTGGAAAGATCGGTATTGAAGTAGCGACTATCGCGAATGTAAAAGCGGCGGAAGCGGCGCAGAGCGGAATTAAACGTTCCTTTATGGCGGGTTTCCGCGGCGGCGCGGTCATGGGCATGGCCGTTGTTGGTGCCAGTCTGTTGGGCGTTGTTTTGGTCTTTATGCTCACGGGAGACCCGACGACCGTACTCGGCTTCAGCTTCGGCGCAAGTTCACTTGCACTGTTTGCCAAAGCGGGCGGCGGTATCTTCACCAAGACGGCTGATATCAGCGCCGACCTGGTTGGAAAAGTGGAGATGGGCATTCCTGAAGATGACCCGAGAAATCCGGCGGTTATCGCGGACAATGTCGGCGACAATGTCGGCGACGTAGCGGGTATGGGTGCAGACTTGTTTGACTCAAACGTTGCGTCCATGGCGGCCGCGCTGGTTCTTGCTTTTTCGCTGGATAAAGTGCTGGGCGGCGTCATGAATGTTTCCATGGTGTTCTGCTTTGCGGCTTTGGGTTTGCTGGCCTCCATTATCGGTGTGATGACCGCCAGAATCGGCAAACATGGTAATCCGACACGGGCATTAAACTCCAGCACTTATGTGACTACCGCGATTTATATCGCCTTAACAGCAGCTGCGACTGCCATTTTCGGATTCGCCTGGAGAATCTGGGGCGCATGCGTGGTTGGCTTAATGGTCGGCGTCATCATTGGTATTACAACCGACTACTTTACGGATGATTCCAAAAAGCCGGTTAAATTTGTGGCTAAAGCAAGCGCTTCCGGACCTGCGTTTACCATTCTGTCCGGTATCTCTTACGGGTTGTTGAGCGTTCTTCCGGCTATGATTGGTATCGGCGTTTCGGCGCTGGTGGCATATAAACTGTGCGAACCGATTAACCCGGCTTTCGGACTGGAATATGCGATGTTCGGCATCTCGATGGCGGCGCTTGGCATGCTATCCATCGTGGGTATGATTATCAGCAACGATGCGTACGGCCCGATTGTGGATAATGCGCGCGGTCTGGCCGAAATGGGCGGACTTGGCGAAGACGTTATCCAAATCACCGATGAATTAGACTCTGCTGGAAATACCGTAAAAGCGGTAACCAAAGGTTTTGCGATCTCGGCGGCTGGACTGACCGTTATTGCACTTTTGGGTGCGTTTATGAGCGAAGTGAACACAGCGGCGGCCGAACTGGGTATCAGCGGAATTTCGAATTTTGATATCATGAACCCCATGGTCTTCTTCGGACTGCTGGTGGGCGCGGCGGTTCCCGCAGTATTCTCATCCATGCTCATTATGGGTGTTGACCGCAACGCACAGCGTATGGTAGCCGAAATTCACAGACAGTTCAGAGAAATTGTCGGTTTAAAAGAAGGAAAACCCGGCGTACATCCGGAATATAACAAGTGCATCGAAATTGCGACGACAGGGGCCCTTAAAGAGCTGCTGCCGGCGGGTATTTTTGTCATCGTTCTGACTTTGGCTGTTGGATTCATCGGCGGCGTCAATGCGATCGGCGGTTTCCTATGCGGCAATATCATCAGCGGGCTTCTGTTTGCGCTGTTCATGAGCAATTCCGGCGGTCTTTGGGACAATGCAAAGAAATATGTTGAATCGGGACACGAAGGCGGGAAAGGCTCAGCGGCGCATAGCGCGGCCGTTGTGGGCGATACGGTAGGCGATCCTTTCAAAGATACAGCGGGTCCGTCACTCAACACGCAGATTACTGTGGTATCTTTAGTATCCTCCCTGATGGCAACGTTGTTCCTGACGATATCAATCTTTTAAATAGGAGAGTATACTAATGGAAGTGATTTATCAAAACGCGTTGAATATTGAATGGCAGCAATTGGTGATGTGGCTGATCGGCGGAATCCTCATTTATTTGGCGATTCGTCGCGATATGGAACCTGCACTGCTGTTGCCCATGGGGTTCGGAGCGATTTTGGTCAATCTTCCGATGTCTGGAGCGGTTACGCAAATTTATGAGGGTGCCACGGAAATTGGCATCCTCAATATTCTTTTTGACTCCGGCATTGCGAACGAACTGTTCCCGTTGCTTTTGTTTATCGGCATCGGCGCGATGATTGACTTTGAACCTTTATTATCCAACCCAAAATTGATGCTGTTCGGCGCTGCCGCTCAGTTTGGTATTTTCTTTACCTTAAGTATGGCGGCGTTGCTGGGATTCCAAATGAACGATGCGGCATCTATCGCCATCATTGGCGCAGCTGACGGTCCGACATCCATCTTTGTTGCGAATTACCTAAAATCCCAATATATCGGGCCAATCATAGTGGCGGCGTACTCGTATATGGCGCTGGTACCTATCGTGCAGCCTCCGGTCATCCGTCTCATCACCACTAAAAAAGAACGGCTGATTCGGATGCCCTACAGCAACGTTAAAATTTCGAAACTGACTAAAATTCTGTTTCCCATCATTGTCACGATCATCGCGGGTATTATTTCTCCGCGTTCGGTCGCGTTGATTGGGCTTTTGATGTTCGGAAATCTCATCCGCGAATGCGGCGTGCTGAATTCGCTTTCGGATACAGCGCAAAAGGTTCTAGCCAATCTGATTACGCTGTTGCTGGGCATTACGGTGGCAGCCAGCATGCGGGCCGAAGCATTCTTAAACCTGCAAACACTGATGATTATGGGCCTTGGTCTTATCGCCTTTGTGTTTGATACGATTGGCGGTGTGATGTTTGCCAAGGTCTTAAATCTTTTTGTCAAACACAAAATCAACCCCATGATTGGGGCGGCAGGTATTTCGGCGTTCCCCATGTCGGCGCGTGTAATCAACAAGATGGGTCTGGCCGAAGACAAGCACAACTTCCTGCTGATGCATGCGGTCGGCACCAATGTTTCCGGGCAGATTGCCTCGGTCATCGCGGGCGGCTTAATCCTTAATTTCTTTAGTTAAGGGAAGGAGAATCGATTATGAATATTGATAATTTTTTATCTACGCTGCCGATTATGGGTCTGGGGATGCTGGGGATTTTTATTGTTACGGCGGTGATCATCCTCATCACTATGGCCTTAAACAAATTAACTGCGCCGAAAGCAAACGAAGAAAAAGAAGAATCGTAACAGGGCGCATCATTTAAGCGCCAGTACGGAAAAACCTATTCAGCACATCTTTTTTTAAAAAGGATGTGCTTTTTTCCCTCAATGTGCGCGTACTTAAATACGCAAAATTTGCCATCTTGACAACGACATTGGAATCTGATATATATTTGCTTAAGGTATTTAGTAATAGGTATTTAGGCAATGGCGCCAAATTCACAGATTTTTTTGTGTGAGTTTGCGTCTTTTTTTTGCTTTCTTACTCTATTCGAATGCCCAAAAACTTGTTTTTGGGTTTTGCTCGTTTAAGGCGAGAAATTGAGCATCGCGCTTACGCGATGGAAAGAAGGTGAATTTTTTTGGATACACAAGTTATGCTCGACACAATGTGGGTGATTATCACCGGCGCACTCGTATTCTTTATGAATCTGGGATTCGCCGCGGTTGAGAGCGGTTTTGCCCGTCAGAAAAACTCGGTCAACATCCTCTCGAAAAACTTTATCGTTTTTGCAGTTTCCTCTCTGGGCTTCCTGGTCTTGGGCTGGGGACTCATGTTCGGCGACGGCAACGGTTTTATCGGCCTGAAGGGTCTCTTTATGGTCGGCGGCGCGGACAACTCTCCGGCAGTCGGCGATGCCTATCAGGGCGTTTACAGCGCCATTTCCTGGACCGGCATTCCGCTCTGGGCGAAATTCTTCTTCCAGTTGGTCTTCTGCGGAACAGCGGCAACGATTGTTTCCGGCGCGGTCGCTGAAAGAATCAAGTACATCTCCTTTATCATTTTTTCACTCCTTTTGACCATGTTCATTTACCCAATCGTGGGACACTGGATTTGGGGCGGCGGCTTCCTTTACAATCTTGGAATGTATGACTTTGCCGGCGGCACCGTGGTTCACTCGGTCGGCGGCTGGGCTGCTTTGACGGGCGCCATCATCCTTGGACCCAGACTTGGTAAGTACACCAAAGACGGCAAGATTCATCCGATTCCCGGTCACAGCATGAGCTTGGCCACTATCGGTGCGTTTGTTCTCTGGCTGGGCTGGTTCGGATTCAACCCCGGCTCCACCATGGCGGCGGCACCACAGTCCATTGCACACATCGTGGTCACCACCAACACCGCGGGTATCGTTGCGATTCTGACGGCGACAGCGACCTCCTGGATTGTCATCGGTAAGCCGGACCTCGGCATGTCCATCAACGGTCTGCTTGCGGGTTTGGTTGCCATTACACCGGCTTGCGCATATGTCAGCGTCCCCAGCGCTCTGATTATCGGCGCGGTTTCCGGTATCATCGTTGTGCTTTCGGTTATGTTCTTTGACAAGATCAAAGTCGACGATCCGGTCGGCGCCATCTCGGTTCATCTGGTACATGGTGTTTTAGGTACGCTCTTTGTGGGTCTGTTTGCACAGGACGGTATCGGCGGCGTAGCCATTCCTAACGGTCTGTTCTTCGGCGGTGGCTGGGGACTTTTGAAATCTCAGGCGATCGGCGTTGCGGCGGTTGGCGGATTTGTTGCGGCGGCGTCCATAGTGGGATGGGTAGCGATTAAATATACCCTCGGCCTGCGCGTCTCGGCGAAAGAGGAGATTGAGGGCTTGGACGTTGGCGAACACGGCAACGAAGGTTACCCGAACTTTGTAACCAACGATATCTCTTACGAACTCGAAGCGCTGGATGCGGCGGAAATGAAATATGCGGCGGGCTCTGTACCGGTTGAAAAAGCGGTTCCCGTTGTGGTCAGCCCGGATGTGATTGCTTCCGGCTCCAAACTGACCAAGATCGAGATTATTACCAAACAGGGCCGGTTTGAATCGCTGAAGAACGAACTCGACAAGATCGGCATCACCGGCATGACCGTGACCAACGTATTGGGATATGGCCTGCAGGGCGGCAGAACCGAGTTCTATCGCGGCGTCGAGCTGGATACACACTTACTGCCCAAGGTCAAAATTGAAATCGTGGTCAGCAAGGTTCCGGTCAGACTGGTCATCGAAACGGCTAAAAAAGTCCTGTACACCGGCAATATCGGCGACGGCAAAATCTTCATCAGCAACATTGAGAACGTCATCAAAGTTCGCACAGGTGAAGAAGGCTTCGAAGCCCTTCAGGATGTCGAATAAACAGGATACAGCATGTTTTACAAGCGATATCAACACAATAAAGGAGCTGCCTGATGGCCGCTCCTTTTTAGTGTACGTTACTTCTGAAAGTGGAATTAATTTGATTACGATAGGCTAATCCAGAATATCGATAAGGGCGATATATTCCGCCCAGCCCGAGTCCGAATCGTCCGACGCGACACTGGATTCGATACTGAGGAAAACGATGGTCAGGCTCATCTGATCCAATGGGTAGGTGAAGGTCAGCGCATCCTGGCTGAGCTCACTCTGCGCGCCGTATTTGGCGTTAATATCCTGCACGAACTCGGAAATGCTTTGCCGGAAAACCTCATTCCCGTCCAGAGAGAATATAATCTGCTGAACGCCCGTACCATCTTTGTCGCTGAACCCATTGGACATGGATATCGTACCAATCTCGGTTTCAAATTCGGCATCTGCGTTGCGCGACAAGACCATATAGTCGGCATCGCGAACATCAAAGAAATAATCAGAATCCTTCTGATAATAGTAGTAGTAATCCGACTGGGAGGAGTAATGCCATTCGGTCATCTCAAACCCAATCGCTTTTTCAATAGCGCCCAGTGTCTCATAGCCGCTGAATGCTTTAATATCCGACAGATCATGATAATTGTTGAAATAAAGAATAACCGAACTGACATCGTTCATCGCATCCTGATTAAGCGCGGTATTTTTCACCAGTTTGCCTTCGCTGATCAGACCGTTTTCGGTGAGCATATCATCCAGACGCTGGTTCTGGCTGTGCATCGAAACCGAGAAAGCACCCCACGGGCCAAAGACCGTCAGCAGAGCCAGCAATGACGCGGTCAGCGGGATGACGACGTTCTTCAAGTTTTCAGGTTTGGAAAAGCCCATATAGACGGACATGGACAGCGCCCAGAGTCCGCCGACAATGGTGAAGTATCGCGGCTCGGTGACGCCGTATTGGCTGATGCGGATGATGATGGCGGTAAACATCATGGCGAGCGGCAGAATCATCAGCCGCGGGAACCAGCGGCTGAAAAACCGCGCCCACTTGCTGGCCAAGGTTTCGGGGCGCGCGAGATACAGCACCAGAACGCCCGCGATGGCGTACCACAGAACGAGGTTGCCGATGATGTTTTTCGGAAGCTCATGAACGACGAGCATGCGGATGAAATAGATATAGAGCACTGTGGTGTAAGCGATGAGAATGGGCATCAGCACATACAGCAACAGGATTTTAAAGAACTTGGTATGCGTGTCGGGCAGGACAGCGTCCTTCTCGGGAATGCCCGCAAAGAAAAACGAAGGCAGGATGATGCCCGCGACAACCAGCAGGGTGTCGGTGTAATGCTTGTCGATGATGGGGACGTTTAAGAGTTCCTTCAGCGAAAAGAGAATGCCCGAAAGTCCGCCGAAGATGATGCCGCAATAGAACATCGTTACCAGCAGACGCCAGGCGATGTGGAAGGTGTGGATTTCCACCTTGTCCTTGCCCGTAGAAAACGGTGCGATGATGAACATGCCCCAAAGAAACAGGTTTAAGCCGGTGTAGCGGATGAGGGATGCGCCGTGAAGATCCGGCAGACCGAAAAACAGATAGAGCGTTAAGACCGCCAGAATTGCGCCGTCTGCGGCAAGAGTCATCAGCACGGATTTCTGATTAAACGTTTCTAAAAGCACCCGGGCGAGCAAAGCAAACGGCACGCCGAGCGCCAGCACCATGGCAACTCTCGAAAACCACTCTTTCTGTGTGTCGGTTAAATGGTCCTGCATATGCACAAACGCAATCATGACGCCAGCCGCCAAAGCGGCCAGTACAACGGCGAAAATGAAACGCCGCATGGTTTGGGCCAGCCCGTCAACGAATTTCTGGCGCAGGGTCATAAAGCCTTTTTTGGTCATTTCGTTCACCTTCTTTTTTATCGAAGCATTGTTTTGTGGTACAAATCTATTATACCATATTCAAAAAACGGGCGATACGCGGCGCGACTTGACGGGAGAATTAATCCTTAAAATCGGATTGAAGCGGGTTTTGTTTTCGGGTATAATACCAAAGAAGCTTTTCTAGAAAATTTTTTGCGAGAGACGAAAGCAGCGGCCCATGTCATACAGCGGCCGAAAGCGAATCACTCGAGTCAGCTGAGGGAACCGATGTCATATGAGAATGTGAAACACTATTTTAGCGGTTTGGGAATGGGAGATAAGGTGAAGACGTTTGACGTTTCCAGCGCCACCGTGGAGCTGGCGGCCAAAGCGGTGGGGTGCGAACCCGCGCGGATAGCCAAGACCCTGTCGTTTTTTCTGGATGAAGACCAGCCGATACTGGTGGTGATGGCCGGAGACGCACGGGTGGACAACAAAAAGTACAAGGCGAAATTCGGGCAGAAGGCGAAGATGATACCCTTTGAGCAGGTTGAAGCCGCCACCGGCCATGTGCCGGGCGGGGTATGCCCTTTTGCGGCCAAGACGAATGTCACAGTCTATCTGGATGATTCCTTAAAGCGCTTTGATGTGGTCTATCCGGCCGCGGGCAGCGGAAACAGCGCGGTGGAGCTCACCATCCCGGAACTGGAAAAGTGCTCGGGTTCGTCCGGTTGGGTGAATCTGGCGCAGGATATTGAATCCTAAGAATAGCCGTGTTTTTTGGCGTTTTGGACGAAAATGTAATCATTGCGTCACAGAAAACGTATTGATTTATTTCTTGGTTTGTGGTAAAGTCGGATAGAATTAAAACAAAATATACTGACAATGAAGTCACAGAACGCCCGATTTATTTGTTCTGTGATTTTTTTATCTCCCACGTGAGATTACAAAAAAAACGTTGCCAGTTTGAATAATTCAATATATAATTTATATCACCTATACAGGTTAATAGCCAATTTATGGTTTATTATATTAATTTTCATTTAAATGAAGGAGGAAGATTGAATGAAAAAGCTCATTGCTTTAATGTTAGTTTTAGTGCTGGTTCTCTCTTTAGGCGCATGTGCCAAAACTGAAACCGGTACTATCAAAATTGGTGTTCTTTCACCGACGTCGGGTGCGGGTTCCGTGCACGGTGTTCCGGTAAAGCAGGCTGCTGAACTGGCTGCAAATGAAATCAATGCGGCTGGCGGCATCAATGGCCAGATGATTGAAATCATTGCTTACGACACCAAAGGCGACGCGACCGAAGCGGTTAACGCCTACAACAAATTGAAAGACGAAGATCAGGTTGTTGCTATTGTTGGCGGCACCTACTCCGGCGCTACTCTGGGATTCAAACCGTTGGCTGTTGCTGATAATATGCCGGTTCTTTCCCCGACTGCAACCAACCCGGAAGTTACTCTGGACGCTCCGAACGTATTCAGAGCTTGCTACACAGACGCTTATCAGGGTTCCGTATGTGCGACATTCGCAATGGAAAACTTAGGCTCTGTACAGCCCGGCGTTCTTTACAATAAAGACGACGCTTACTCCGAAGGTCTTGCGGACAGCTTTATCGCTGCTTGCCAGGCTGCTGGTGTAGAACCGGTTGTTGAAGCTTATGCTGCTGAAGATAAGGACTTCTCTTCCCAGCTGTCCAACCTGGACGCTGCTGGTGTTGACGTTCTGTTCGTTCCCCACTATCCGGATACTGTCGGCCCGATCTTAACTCAGGTTAAAAACATGGGTCTTGACTTCATCTGCATGGGCGGCGACGGTTGGGACGGCATTCAGGAAAACTACGCTGCTGAAGCGGAAGGTTTCTACTTTGCTAACCACTACTCACAGGATGATCCTTCTGAAATCGTTCAGAACTTCATCGCTAACTACACGGCTGCATACGGTGAAACTCCGAACGCGCTCGGCGCTCTGGCATACGACGCTGTTTACATGATGGCGAATGCGATTGCTGCTGCTGGCTCCACGGATTCCGATGCGATTATCACTGCTTTGGCGGCGACCTCTTATGACGGCGTAACTGGACACATCCAGTTCGACGCAAACGGCGACCCGATCAAGAGCATCGCGATGATTAAAGTCGTTGACGGAAAATTGACACTTGATTCAAAAGTTGCTGCAAAATAGTTTGTTTACAGGCGGAGTCGTCGGATGAGCAATCGTCCGATGACTTCACTTATTGTTAACATAAACTAATGCTATTTATTGAAGGCATAGTAAGGCAGCGCTTTACTGTGCCTTTTATATAAAATAGAAGGAAGGAGTTATCCTTGGAAAACTTTATACAACAGTTGATATTTGCGCTTCGAATCGGCAGCATTTATGCGGTCATAGCGATTGGTTATACCATGGTATACGGCATCATCAAACTCATCAACTTCGCTCACGGCGAAATCATGGTATTTGGTTCCTATTTCTCGTTTTTACTGGCCTCATCAGGTCTGAACTTTATATGGGTTTTGCTGATATCCATGGGTCTGACAGCTATTCTGGGTATGGTGATGGAGAAAGTCGCTTATGCGCCTTTGAGGAAAGCCCCCAGACTTTCCGCGCTGATTACGGCAATCGGCATGAGCTTTTTACTGCAGAACATTATGCTGCTCATCTTTAAATCTGAACCTAAAAGAATGCCGGAATTGATTTCGATGACCCCGTTTGAAGTAGGCGGCGTACTCATCGACCCGATTACGATTATAACAGTGGGATTGTCCGTACTGTTCATGATAATCTTACAGATATTTATTAAGAACACGAAACCCGGAAAGGCGATGCGCGCGGTATCGCAGGATACCAATGTGGCGGCGCTGATGGGCATCAATGTCAATCGGATTATCACATTGACCTTTGCCATCGGCTCGGCGCTGGGTGCGCTGGGCGGCATCCTCTACTCGCTCATGATCAGCCAGATTTATCCCACGATGGGTATTATGCCGGGCCTAAAAGCGTTTGTCGCGGCCGTTCTTGGCGGCATCGGCATCATGCCGGGCGCGATGCTGGGCGGATTTATCATCGGTGCGGTGGAGACCTTCACCAAAGCCTATCTGTCCTCCAGCTGGTCGGATGGTATTGTATTCCTCATTCTGGTCATTATTCTGTTGTTCAAGCCCGCGGGACTACTCGGCAAGAACAGAAAGGATAAGGTGTAAGCGATGAAAAAAAGTAATCAACTTGTAGGTCTCGGTTTTGTCATCGCATTTATCGCATTTGTCGGGATTTCGGGTTTGCTGTTCATTCTGGCACTGGCGAAGGAACCCAGCGTCACCTACGCGTACGCAGGCATCGTCAGCTGTATGCTGCTGATGCTGGTGTTTTCATTGGCAAAAAAGACATCAAAGACTTTAAAGTCGTATCTTAACAATGCAATCGCGATATTAATCATCATTGTCATCGTGTATCCGCTGATTGCGCATAATAAGTCCCCGGAACTTTTTCCGTTCCTTGGCGGGGTGTCTTTTAAGGGCTATACAACCGGTATCTTCATTCTGATCTGTATTAACATCGTCATGGCGACATCGCTGAATTTTTCGACGGGATTTTTGGGTCAGCTGGTTTTGGGCCACGCCGGATTCATGGCGATTGGCGCCTACACAGCAGCGCTGATTGCGAACATATTGTTTGCCGCAGGACTGCCGATATTCTTTGTCATCGTCTTAAGCCTTCTGGCCGGCGGCGTACTGGCGGCGCTTTCGGGCATCATCATCGGTATTCCGGCCTTAAGACTTCGCGGTGACTATCTGGCCATCATGACCTTGGCTTTTGCGGAAATTGTCCGCATCATCATCAACAACTTAAACTTCACCGGCGGCGCTCAGGGCCTCACCGGTTACGCTTCGGCGCAAATCATGGGTCTCTCCAAAGAGACGTTCAGCCTGTATGTTTTCTTCACCATGGTCATCTGTGTCGCGTTTCTGGTTTTGCTGGCGCGCTCGCGCCACGGCCGCGCCATCATCTCACTGCGTGAAAACGAGATTGCCGCGGAATCTGTCGGCATCAACTCCACCAAATACAAAGTCACCGGCTTTGCGATTTCGGCCCTGGTCGGCGGAATCGGTGGCGGACTGTTTGCCTTCCATATGGGATTTTTGCAGCCTTCCATGTTCGGCTTCATGAAGTCGGTGGATATTCTGGTCATGGTCGTTCTTGGCGGCATGGGCTCGATGACGGGTTCCATTGTGGCTGCGGGCGTGTTTACATGGCTGCCTGAATTGCTGCGTGACTTTGACGAATATCGCATGGTCGCCTATGCTGTCCTGCTCATCGTGATGATGATTGTACGGCCGCAAGGACTGCTCGGTGTTAAAGAGATGTCGCTTTCTAAGATGGTACGCAAAATTCGCGCGAAACTTTTGAAACAAAGCGACGGCAATTTGATGGAAGGAGGCGATGAGTAATGGCTATTTTAGAAGTCAAGGATTTAACCGTCAACTTCGGCGGACTTGTCGCTGTCAATAATTTTAAGCTGAACCTCGAAAAGAACGAACTGGTGGGGCTCATCGGCCCGAACGGCGCCGGCAAAACCACCGTATTCAATCTCTTAACGGGCAACCACGAACCGACCAGCGGCGAAATTCTGCTGGACGGTAAATCAATCGTTAAAAAGAAACCGTATCATATTGTCGATATGGGCATTGGCAGAACGTTTCAGAACATCCGGCTTTTCGGTAATCTGACGGTTCTGGATAATATCAAGATTGCGCACAATGGTTCGATGGACTATACGTTCCTCGACGGCATTCTGCGCCTGCCAAAATATTGGAAGGAAGAAAGCGAGGCCAATAAAGAGTGTCTGGCATTGCTGTCCGTTTTCGATCTGGACGGATATGCTTACACTTTGGCAAGCAATCTGCCTTACGGCCAGCAGAGAAAGCTGGAGATTGCGCGTGCGCTGGCGACCAAACCCAAGGTGCTGCTGCTGGATGAACCGGCTGCGGGCATGAACCCACAGGAAACCTCAGAGTTGATGGAAACCATCCAGTCGGTCAAAAGCACGTTTGACATCGCGATCCTTTTGATCGAGCATGACATGAATCTGGTCATGGGCATCTGCGAGCGCATCATCTGCATTGACTACGGAAAAATCATCGCCGAAGGCCTGCCTGATGAGATTAAGAAGAACCCTGAAGTCATCAAGGCTTACTTGGGAGAATAGGAGATAGCGAAGCATGTTAAAAGTAGATAATATTCGCGTTTCGTACGGAAGCATAGAAGCGATTAAGGGCCTATCTTTTGAAGTCAATCAGGGCGAAATCGTCACGTTAATCGGCGCAAACGGCGCGGGCAAAACCACCACCCTGCAGACCCTGTCCGGACTGCTCCGCCCGACCAAAGGAAGCATCATGTATAAAGGCAAGGATCTGGTCAAGGTGCCTGCACATCATATTCTGTCTATGGGCATCGCGCATGTGCCGGAGGGACGCCGGATTTTTCAGGAAATGACCGTCATGGAAAACCTGGATATGGGCGCCTATATCCACAAGCAAAATAAAGAAACCGAAGAGACGCTGGAAAGGGTGTTCAACTCCTTCCCCAGACTGAAAGAGAGAAGAAAGCAGATTGCGGGTACGCTCTCGGGCGGTGAACAGCAGATGCTGGCCATGGGCCGTGCGCTGATGAGCCGGCCGG
>CALMFG010000091.1 GCA_937863465.1 uncultured Clostridia bacterium | reverse complement strand
GATGGCAGCAATAAATGCCCATCCGTTGTGTCATTCCAGAATCAGCGGCGCATCTTCGCCAGCACGATTGAAAAGCCGGATACCATTTTCATGTCCCGCGCAGGGGCATACAAGAACATGACCACCAGCCTGCCAAACAAGAACGATGATGCAATCACGTTCGCCATCGCATCAGGTCAGGTCAATGCCATCCGGCACCTCATCCCATTCCGCCAGCTTCTGGCGATGACGACGAGTCAGGAATGGAAAATAGGAAGCGAAGGCGTACTATCTCCCACCACAGTTGATGCGGTGCCGGAAACCAATTATGGCAGCGCGGAAGTGAAGCCCATCGTTATCGGCAACACGGCGATTTTCGCGGCACGCTATGGCAAGCGAATCAGGGACTACACCTATACGTTCGAGTCGGATGGATACGATGGCAACGACCTTTCGGTGCTTTCACGCCACCTGCTGAAAAACCGCCAGATTAAGGAATGGGCATTCGCGCAGGAACCAGATGATGTTATCTGGGCGGTGATGTCCGATGGCATCCTTTGCACGCTGACCTACCTGCGGGAACACCGTGTATGGGGCTGGGCGCGGCACGAAACGGATGGCATCGTGGAATCCGTGGCGGTCATCCCGAACGAATCATTGCGGCGCGACATCGTTTATTTTGTCGTGAACCGCACTATCAATGGTCAGACCCGCCGCTATATTGAAACGCTGGAAGAATACATTGATGACCCGATGGAAGATGCCTACTTTGTGGATTGCGGACTGTCCCGTACTGGTGGAAGCCCGACCAACACCATCACGGGTCTATGGCACCTTGAAGGCGAAACTGTAAAGGTTTACGCCGATGGCAACGTGGTTGCCGATGAAGTGGTGACGAACGGCACAATCACCCTTGCATCCGCCTACACCACCATCCATGTGGGCATGGGCTACGATTATGAATTGCAGCCAATGGCATCCGAATCAGACCAGGGTGAAGATGGCGCGACCAAGGGCGACCCAAAACAGATACGCCTTATTTACCTTGAAGTGTATCGCACACGGGGACTGTCAGCCGCACAGCGCAAGGGCGAACCGTTGAACGAAATCCCGCCGAAATTCACGGGCGGCGATATGTCGCAAGCCATCCTGCCCCATTCCGGCATCCTTGAACTGGCAGTTGGCAGCATCTGGGATGGTGAATATGTCGCCCCCTACATTTACGACAATTATCCAGTCCCCGCCAAAATCCTGACCATGACGCCTGTATATGGAACATAAGCCCTACGTTGTCCCCGCCACCGCCGAGCATTGCCGCCTGATTGCACCGCATCTGCGGAAAATGGATGTGGATGAAATCTGGTCTATGTGCGCCATGAAACCGCTTGATGCCCTGCTTTACAGTGTGCAGGACAGCAAGGAAGCCCTGACCGTGATGATGCCGGACAGCGACATTCCGGTGATGATGTTTGGGCTGGGCGCGGCGGCGAACATCCTTGACCCGAAGCGTTCTGTCTGGCTTCTGGGCACCGACCAGATAAAACGCATCCGGCGCGACTTTATCCTGCAATCTGGGCAATATCTTGAAACGCTGGCGGCGGGTGAAACCGTATATAATTATGTTTTACAAGGAAATTCCGCATCCTTGCGCTGGCTAAAAATGCTGGGATTCACTATAATGCCAGCAGAACCTTTCGGATGGCTTCAAAAACCATACCACTATGTCAAGAAGGAATTTCCAAAATGTGCACCCTTGCGGCAGCTTCTATCGGCGCAACAGTAATAGGAACCCTTTTTCAGGCAAAAGGTCAGGCTGATGCGGCGAAGGCGCAGGCGGGGCAATACCAGTATCAGGCGGCGGTTGACCGCAACAACAAAATCATCGCCGACCGTCAGGCGGAAGATGCGATAAAGCGCGGCGAAGCCGAAGAAGAATCGCACCGCCGCAAGGTGAACGCAATCAAGGCAGACCAGCGCGTGGGCTTCGCATCCCGTGGCATTGACCTTGGCAGCGATGTCGTGGTGGAAACCCTGTCCGATACCGCCATGCTGGGCGAACTGGACGCCCTGACCATCCGCAGCAATGCCGAGCGTGAAGCGTATGGCTATCGCGTGCAGGGCATGAATTATGAAGCCAGCGCAGGCAACAACGCCCTTGCCGCGAAGAATGCCAAGAGCGCAGGGAAAACAGCGATGATGTCCACCCTTCTGTCCGGCGCATCCACCGTGGCCGGTGATTATGCGACCTACAAAGACAAGGGGATTTTCAAATAATGGCAATCCAAGTCCCGACCTACCGCGAACAGCAAGTGCGCCAAAGCCCCGTATCTGGGCAAAAGCAGAACATCAGCACGCCCGATGCCGCCTTTGGCAGCTTGCAGGCGGAGCAGCTTATCCGTTCCGGCACCGCCGTGGCACGGCTGGGCGAACAGTGGAACAAACGCGCCATCAACATTCAGGATGAAG
>CALMFG010000090.1 GCA_937863465.1 uncultured Clostridia bacterium | reverse complement strand
ACTGGTAGGAGTAGCCTGGCGCGTTCAGTGAACCCTTGTAATTAAACGCGGGCTGGATAGAAAAACGCTGACCTTCCTTAAATCTACCTTGCCACTTCTTGCCTACTTCAATCAATTCTCCGCAGAATTCGTGTCCGATGATGACCGGATTCTCGGCCACATCGTCGGGTACCCGTTTATGATCCGGGCCCTGTTTGGTCGCCTTGTAGGACGACATACAGATGCTGTCCGAAATTACTTTGGCTAATATTTCGTCGTCTTTTATCTTAGGAAGCTCAAAGGTTTCCAGACGCAAATCGTCTTTACCATATAGCCTGACTGCTGTGGTTTTCATTCTTATCTTCCTCCTTAATCTCATATATATCTGCAATATTTCCGTCAAACACCGCGCTTCGCGTTTCTGAGTTGCTCCAGTGTGGTAAAGTTCGCCTTGCAGGTATGCCCCGGCAGCGGCAGTATCTTTTCGTGAATCGCGTCGATAATCCAATCCGGCTGCGGGAAAAAATATTTTTCCAATTCATGCGCCGGTGTAATCCAGTTCTTGGCGCCCACCACCACCGGCGGCGCGTCCAGATAATCAAACGCCAGTTCCGAGATGTTCTGTGCAAAGTCATTCATATGGCTGCCTCTGGCACAGGCGTCTCCGGTCACCACAATTCTTCCGGTCTTCTTGACCGATTCGATGACTTTCTCATAGTTAAATGGTACCAAGCTTCTGGCGTCAATGACTTCTGCCGAAATGCCGTATTGCTCTTTCAGTTTGTCCGCCGCGGCGATAGCCGTGTACAGTGTGGCGCCGATGGACAGAATCGTCACATCGCTGCCTTCGCGCTTGATGTCCGGCTCGCCGATGACGATTTCGTAAGGCTCGACCGGAACGCCGCCCTGATGGAACTCCTCGGCCACATCGTAGATACGCTGGCTTTCAAGGAAAATCACGGGGTCGGTGCCGTTCAGCGCCGCGGTCATCAGGCCCTTGGCGTCGTAAGGTGTCGCCGGAAAGACGACCTTTAGTCCCGGAATATGCGTACACAACGCCGACCAATCTTGCGAGTGCTGAGCGCCGTACTTGGCGCCGATGGACATCCTTAAGACCAACGGCATCTTGATGATACCCGCGCTCATGGACTGCCATTTACTCATCTGGTTGAATATCTCGTCGCCCGCTCTTCCCAAAAAGTCAATATACATCAATTCCACCACGGCTCTGCCGCCTGTCATGGCGTAGCCCACCGCCGAACCGACGATGGCACCTTCGGAAATCGGCGCATTGAAGAACCGATGATACGGCAGGCTTTCGGTGAGGCCGCGGTATACGGCGAAAGCGCCGCCCCAATCGCGGCAGTCCTCGCCATAGGCAATCATGGTCGGGTCTTCGTAGAATTTATCCAGCATGGCCTCGAACACGCCGTCTCTAAACTGATAAGCACGGTTCTTGCTGACCGGTTTCCCTTCTTCGTCAAACGCAAAGCGTACGCGCTTGGCGATTTGCTGTACCCGCGGGTTTTCCTCTTTCGGTATTAGGACTTCCGGTTTACGTGCTGTGTCCATCGAAGGAACACTCAGATTCGAGAACATC
>CALMFG010000089.1 GCA_937863465.1 uncultured Clostridia bacterium | reverse complement strand
AAATATTCGGATGTCTTCATTTAACGATTTTCCCGTCCAAGTCCCATAAGTCTTCCCAGCTTTTTGCGCCTTCCCAGAGGAACACCTGCCCCTTGATTAAGCGGCAGTTGGCGTCAGCTTCCGCAATCGCCGCCATCTCGTCTTCGGTCAGCGGGTCTTCGGTCACGCATTTGAGGTTGCCGATATACTGCGGTTCCTTCACCGAGAAGGGAATGGGCACTGCGCCTTTCTGTGCGGCCCACTTTAAGCAGATGACCGCCGGATGCACACCGTGCGCGCTGGCCGCCTTGGCGATGGCCGGAAGCTCGGTATCGACGATGTCGTCCGCCGTTTTGTCCCGTTCGGGGCGGCTGGGTGAGCCGATGGGGCAAAAGCCGATCGGCAGAATCCCTTTGGAGTCGATATAATCATACAGCTCTTTTTGCTGAAAGCTGGGGTGCAGTTCCATCTCAATCATGGCCGGCTTAATCCGGCAAAGCGGCAGAACCGCTTCCAGTTTGGGGATGGTCATATTGGACATACCGATATACCGCGTCAGTCCCATATCCACCAACCGTTCGCATTGCCGCCAGGTGTTCATAAATTCATCCACCGAAAACGGCTTGGAATCCGGGTTTCTGGCATCGCCGCTGCATCCGGGTGCGTGATAGTTCGGGAACGGCCAATGGACGAAGTATACGTCCACGTAATCCAGCTTTAGGTCTTTTAAGCTTTTGGCGCAGGAGATAAGTACATCGCCCGAGCCGTGCATATCGTTCCAAACTTTGGAGGTGATGAACAGTTCTTCGCGTGTCACCGTACCTTTTTCAAATGCTTCCTTAAAAACTATGCCAATCTGGTCTTCGTTTCCGTAGACCGCGGCGCAGTCGAACAGGCGATAACCCGCCTCGATGGCGCCGGCTACGGCTTCCGAAACCTGTTCGGGCGAATATTTATCCGAGCCAAAGGTGCCCATGCCGATGCAGGGCATCAGCCCGCCGTCGTATAGGACTCTCTTGGGTACAATTTTGGGGTCGATTCG
>CALMFG010000088.1 GCA_937863465.1 uncultured Clostridia bacterium | reverse complement strand
GCGCTGGCGACGGTTAAGTTTCGGCTGGATTCGGATAAATCGTCAGCAGAAAAGAATTTGGATTCGCTGGTTTCAACAAAGACTACGCCGAACAGCTTGCCAATTTCGCCTTCGAAGATGTTTTCCACGGCCGAATACTTGGCCGCGTCCTGCCAAAGGCTGTCCGACTGCAGGTCGTAGGTGGTTTCGGGACCGACGATGGCGACGTAATAGGACTTGCCGTCCCGCGTAAACATCGGCGCTTTATTTTTTTTCAGGGTGCGGACCGCTTTGCGCAGTTCGTTGACCGTGAGCTTGTTCGACGCGGTGAGCTTGTGCCGCCCCGCCAGTGCGCCCGCAAACTGAACATTGGAGGAAGCCGAGATGACCTCGCGCGAGAGGGTATCCATAGTCAGGCCGCCCTGATCGCCCATCAATTCGACGCTGTCGTTGATGACCGGATCAAGAGCGGTTAAATCCAGCATATCCGATACGGCCACATAGCCGCCGTATTGTGCAATCTGCGCGGTGACCGAGGTCATGGACAGGCTTTGTCCGTCGGGAACGCTGCCTTCGGTCAAGGGGGTGGTCAGCGCGCCGAATGGCGTCCATTTTCTAAAGTTAATGGTTTTGCCCTGATTTTTGGGCAGAACCACCTGCTGGCCGAAGGTCTGATGAACCAGATTCGGTTTGGCGTTGATTAAAAGTTTTTTATCGTAGTAGGTCTGCATGGACGGCGTGATGCCCGCCGTCAGATTGGTGTTCAGTGCCATAGTCGTCTCCTTTAATTTTTCGGTCTGCCTTATCGAATCAATAAGGCAGACCGTATTAAAAAGGAAAAGTGAAAGGACTCAAGCTTACAGAGTGACGCGTTCCCCGCTTTTGACACGGGAATCGATTCTTAAAATGTCGGCATCTGAAAGTCTGGCGATGTCTCTGCTGTTGCCGCCGCTGTTCGCGGCGGGTAAAGCATGCGGTCTAATGTTTCTGGCTTTCAGGTTGCTTAAGACTTCCAACTCCACCTGTCGGCGCAGTCGTCCGTCTGCTTCGTTGTCATACAAAAACGCGTAGGTTTCGGTCAGCCCTTTTCCTTTCATCAAAAGATAGGTGAAGAGCGGATCCCCGCTGATGAGCGCGGCAAGATCGACATCCGGGTAGGTATCGAAGAATTCTTTGGCCCCCATTTCGATCTGCCGCATCAGAGAAAGCGATCTGGCTTCTCCAACCTTCTCTTTTTCTTTTTCCTTTTGTTCCATTTCCCATTTTTCGCGTAGAGAAGCCAGACGCTTCTTAAAAGCCGCGTCCACCTCGCGCTGCGAACGATACGCGTTGTCAGAGATGGCGGGTTTAGCCGCATCTTCCAAAATTGTACCGCTGACTTCCTGCTGATCTGCGCCGCCGTCGCGCATGGGTTCTTCGGCCGTTTTGTCTAACATATTTGTCAGTACCTCCAACATGTTTTGGCCATTATAGGAAACCGCAACTTTCAGGCGACTTTCAAAAAAAGCGATCCAGCCAAAGCGGAAGAAAAATTGCGACATAACTGTGAACAATTCTAGAAGAATGGCCGCATCGGTTGAAAAAGGGAAGAGCGCCTGCGTATAATATGAAGAAGTGAAAAGCGGGCGTACATTCCAAAAACGTGATAACATTTTTTTACTTTTGTTATGACATGATTACTGACATATGGGCACCACATGGTGTATAATCAAAATGATGTCAATGCGTTTTTAAGGGATGACAATGGCCATATTCAAGCTTAAAAAACTCAACAGTGCTTTTTACACCGAACTGCTCAACTCGATGAGCGACTTGGTGCGTGTGGTTGACAAAAACAACATGGTTCTCTATGAGAATGATGAGCTGGCCAGAACCTTTGGCAAAACACTGGACAAAAAGTGTTTTGAGACGCTTTGCGAAGGCGATTTCTGCAAAGGATGCGCTCTTTACCAGAAAAAAAAGCGCCAGCGGTTTAAAAAGCGCAGCGGGGAAACGGTGGTCAAAGACCGCACGTATTCGGTGGTGGTTTCGCCCATCAACGTTTCGCTCTGGGAGCGCGGCGCGGTGGAAGTCTTTCGGGATGTGACGCAGGAAACCAGACTGAAAAACCGCATGCTGGCACGAAACCGCAAGATGGTCAACGATCTGGAAGTGGCAAGAACCCTGCAGCTGTCCATCTTACGCGACCAGATGCCCGATCATACCGGATATCGTTTTCGCTCGGTGTTTATGCCCTGCGAGACGCTGGGCGGCGACATGTTCGACTGCTTTAATATTCGGGATAATAAAGTGGCGATGTACATTGCGGATGTCTCCGGGCACGGTGTGATGAGCGCGATGCTGACGGTATACTTACGGCAGGAGATATTCTCCCAGTTTAAAGCCAGCCAAACGCCGGACGGCGTTCTGTCGGGGCTTAGCGTATCGTTCAACGATTTGAACATTGAAGGCAGTCTGTATATCACGGTTTTTCTGCTGGTACTGGATCTGGCCACGGGGGAGTTCACCTACACCAACGCGGGACACAGTGTGGCGCCGCTTTTGTATGACGGCGAAACGGTCGAAGAGATTATCAGCCCCGGACTGCCCATCAGCAACTGGTCCGCCCAGCCTGAATTTGCGGTTCGGACGGGGATGCTGAATCCCGGCGGCAGGATTTTACTGTATACGGACGGCCTTGACAAAATCCATGAAGACGCGCTGACTTTGGATGGACTGAAACAACAGCTTAAGCTGAAAACGGTGGCAGGCACACAGCTGCTCAACCGGATTATCTATAAATACGCCATCAATCGCGCGGATGACATCACGCTCCTGATGGTGGAAAGGGAAAAATAAAGGCAAACGACGCTTTCGGTAAAAACGATTGTTTGATGAACTGATCAGTACATTATCCCATAGCTTCCAGAACTTCCGGCTACTCGATGCCGTGGATATCGCCGCGGTTGTCGTGCTGATTTATTTTCTGCTGAAACTGACGGCGCGTACGCGCGCCATGCAGGTTTTAAAGGGCTTTGGCATCATCATTGTACTGGCGCAGGTGACCGGGCTTATCGGCATGAACACCATTGCCTGGCTGGCCAACTACATCGTCAATGCCGGAGCGCTGGTCTTGATTATCCTGTTCCAGCCCGAATTGCGGCGCGCATTGGAGCGGCTGGGGCGGGGAAATATTCTGGACCGGAACATGAGCGAATATAATGAGATACAGGCGCAGATTGATAAGATTATCGCGTCGTGCCTGTACTTTTCAAAAACGCGGACGGGCGCGCTCATCGTCATCGAAAACCGGATTGGGCTTCGGGACATCATGGAGACCGGCACGCGCATCAATGCGGACATCATGTCCGAACTTATCGAAAATATTTTCTTCATCAATGCACCGCTGCACGACGGCGCCATGATTATTTCGGACGGGAAAATCGCCGCGGCCGGATGCTTTCTGCCGCTGTCGGATAACCGGCTGCTGGGTCAGGACCTGGGCACGCGCCACAGGGCGGCGTTGGGGATTTCCGAGGTTTCCGATTCTCTGACCATCATTGTTTCGGAAGAAACCGGTGTCATTTCCATCACCAAAGACGGCAAACTGATTCGATATATCGATGCACGTGCGTTGCGGGAGGCGCTTGTTTCTGCGTTCCGTCTGGACGAAGGCCGCGGAAAGCGCGCCCGCCAGAGAAAAGAAAGAAAGAGCCTGCAGGGAAAGGATATGCGCGGACATGAAGAAGAATAGCTTTTTAGGCGGCACAGGACACTTCTTCAAAAAGCTTTGGAAGCTGATATCCAACAATCTCGGCCTCAAGATTGCGTCAGTGGTTTTTGCGGTCATTCTTTGGGTTTTTGTCATGGTGGAGATTAACCCGCCCACCGAAAAAGAGTTTACGAACATTGATCTGATATTTGAAAACAATGCGGCTCTATCAGACAAGGATTTGATTGTCAAAGGCAATTTTGAAGACATTCTGGATAAAGTGACCATCACCGTGGAGGCGGATTCGGATTATCTGTACCTGATTTCTGAGGACAACATCAAAGCCTATGTGGATTTGTCGGTCATCAATAAAGCCGGTGAACAGACGGTAGCGATCAAAGCCACGACTTCCATCGGTACGGTCATCCAGGTTGACCCGAGTACGGTGACGCTGGATGTGGAGGATTATATCACCCGGACGGTTCCGGTGACGTATGAGATGGAGAATATGCCGGACGAGAACTTTTACGTATCCGTCCCGGTTTTCACGCCCGAGTCGGTCGAGATTAAAGGCGCCAGATCCTTTGTGGAACAGGTCTCCACAGCCGTCTGCTATATCGACCTGACTGAAGTGACCAGCGATATCAAAGAAAGCATGCCGCTGGTCTTAAAGAACGCATCCGGTACCGAGCTGGATACCAGCGACTATGGCACCGAACTTCCCAGCGTCATTGTCGATCTCTCGATTAAGCCGCAAAAGGAAGTGCCGATCAACCTGTCCGGCGCCATCGTGGGGCTCAACAGCATTGCCGACGGATTTGTCGTGACCGACTATTATGTCGAACCGTCCACCGTACTGGTGGCGGCCGAAAAGAGCATATTGGACCAGATTGTCGAAGTGCAGGTGGACAGCGTGGATATCACGGGCGCGAAAACCGATCTGGCGATTCAGACGAATGTGAAGGAGATTGACGGGGCGGTCATCACCAAGGGCGCGCAGAGCATCGTGATTCATGTCGAGATTGCCGCGGCTGAAATCACACAGATTTTTGAGAGCGTCGATGTGGGAACCCAGAACCTCGGCGATGGGCTGGAAGTGACCGTTGTGCCGCAGACCACACGCGTGGTCATCACCGATGAAGCGCTGGCGATTCGGAAAATCCTGCGCAAGGACATGAAAGTCTATGTGGACTGCACCGGCCTGGACGAAGGCGAATACACTCTGCCGATTCAGTTTGAGGATTTAAGCGGAATTAACCCGGAGAATGTCTGGCTGGGGAACGAAACCGCTACCGTAGTCATCAGCAAGGCCCAATAACGAAATAGATTACAAAACGCCCGAAGCAAGCCGCTTCGGGCGTTTTTTTTGTGCACCGGCGGGACAGAAAGCGAAAGTGTGCTGAAAGTGTGCCCCGCTAGCATGGGGGCAAATCTTAAGAACAAAAAGGAGAATCCTTATGAGCAAGCAAAAAACAGAAACGAAAACCGTTCACTTAAACACCACCGAGAGCCTGACCGATCAGGCGATTGACGCCATTGCCGAGCGCACCGGCCGGACATTGAACGCCGAGACCAAGGTGCAGGTGATGATTCCGAAAATCGACGGAGAGCCGGATGCCGTGGAATGCTGTATCAACGGCTATAATTATGTCATCAAAAAAGGCATGTCGGTCTCTTTGCCAAAATCGGTGGTATCGGTTCTGAAGAACGCCGGGCTGGTCTAGGCAGGAAGGCGGTGTGATATGACACTGTTGGAGATGAAAAAACTGGCGCTGGCGCAGATGGGCGAGGACACGGGAGAGGACGAACTGGCCGAATACGGGGAACTGCTTTCGGCGTATCTCAACGAGGCCTATATGCAGATCTGCCGGCATAAGAAACACAAATTCGCAGAAGAAACGCTGACTTTTGAAGACGGAAGAGCGCCGCTCGGCAGTCTTACAAAACAGGCGACGGCGATAATCAGCGTTGCCGATGATAATGGGTCCAAACTGTCTTTTGATGTGCTGGCCGACTGGATTTTCCTGTCGGGGGAAGTGTCGGGTGCATATATCGTTCAATATCTGTATCTGCCCGAAAAACTGGCCGACGACGGCGATAGTCCCGATTTAGCCGATTCCGACTGCATGCTCCTGACCGACTTTGCCACCTATCGGGCGCTCAGCCTCGGAAACCCGACGCGCCAGAAACGCGCTGAGTTTTTTCTGATGCGCTATTTGTCGGGATATGCGGACCAGAAGGCCAAACAGACGCACCTTGTCAATAAGTATTAGGGGGCGGTAGAAGATGGCACAGGAAAAATTCAAAATCCCGATTTTCAAGGGAATCAATCAAGCCTATCCCGAAATGGATTTGGCGTACGCGTCTGAATCTGAGAATATGGATGTTTCGGACGGCACCCTGAAAGTGTGTAAAGGCGTTAAAAAGAAAACCTTTATTCAGGCGCAGAATCCGATTAAAACGCTGATTAAGCTCTGCAAGCGAAACAACGGCGTCTACACCGAGGTGCTGATGGCAGCGACCCAGACCGATCTGTTTGTGTGGACCACCGGCGGCTATTTCGGCATCAAGACCGGCCTTACCAGTGGAAAAACCGCCTATCTCAATTACCAGCTGGATGGCGAGGATATCTGCATTCTGACCAACGGAAAGGATACGCCGTTCTATACCAACGGCATCTACTGCACGGATATGACCGACGTGCCTAAGTTTACGCAAATCATTTTGCACTATGAGCGCATGTGGGGGTGCGGCGTGACTGGATACCCCGACCGTGTCTACTATTCGGTCAGCTTCGACCCGACCGATTTTTCCACGCTGGGGGAAGCGGGGTTCATCGACATCCCAAGCTTCGACGGGAATCCGGTGATGGCGCTGGAAGTACTGTTTGACGATGTGGTGGTGTTTAAAAAGAACAGCTTATACCGCATCATCGGCACTTACCCGGGCACCTATGAAGTCAGTAAAATTCACGGCGTCGTCGGACCCATCGCGCCGGACACCATCGTCAACACCGGCTCGCTGGTGCTGTTTCTTTCCGGCGACGGACTCTGCGCCTATGACGGTGTGAAAGCGGCGCCGTTTAAACCCGAAGTCTTAAAAAACTTTGTGGCGCGCATCAATAAAGACGCCATAGATCAGGCCGTGAGCACGGTCTATGGCGGCCGGGTTCTGTTTGCGCTCACGCTCGATAATGCCGACCAGAACAATGCCGTGCTGGAATACGATACCGTGCGGGATACGTTTACCTTGAAAAGAGGTTTCTGCGTCAATTCGTTTGTGGTGGTGGATGATCAGCTTTTGATATCGGACAACACCACCTATGTCAAGCTCTATGACACGGGTGATACGTTTGACGGCACCGCAATCAGCGCGTTTTGGGAAACGCCGTATACCGACGCCGGAGACCGGGCTGCCATGAAATACCTGGATACGCTCTATGCGTTCGGCAAGGGCGATGCGGTTCGGGTTTCGGTCATCAGCGAGAAAGAAACCAAACAGAAAACCTTTGTCCTGAACGAGGAGAACGAAACCCATATCAGGATGAAGCTTCAGGGAAAGGGTGTGCGGTTTAAACTGCGCTTTGAGAATGTGGACGGCGGATATTTTGAACTGACCGCGCCCGAAATTCGTTATGAACGGGACGCTTAAGCGAAAGGGAGGAAGAACATGGGATATGGATATAAAGAGATTATCGACCTGTCGGCGCTTTCGCTGAAAAACCTGAATGACCAGCTGTATCTGCTGTGGAAAAAGGTGCTGGGCGGCATCTCTGAAAGCGATATTCTCTCGGGCGAGAGTGAAAAAATCGTCTTGAGCGGAATTTCAGGCATCAGCCTGGGCGTGGATGCCG
The DNA here is from genome assembly GCA_937863465.1 of uncultured Clostridia bacterium. Lineage (GTDB taxonomy): Bacteria > Bacillota > Clostridia > Christensenellales > CALMFG01 > CALMFG01. Next base: position 1,851 of record CALMFG010000088.1, on the reverse strand, counting down.
TTTCGGGAACCAATCTGGTCTATAACGGACGCGGAAACGGCGGAACGGAAAGCTATATCGTCACTTCACCCGGCACCTTAACCGCCATTGAGGATACGGCCATCAACCGCCGCTGTTTTCTGGCGACCGGGGAATTCAAGCAGACGGGGATACCGCTGACGCCGGGCGAGAATTATATCGTCGGCTGTTTTATCGACACCAACAGTGAGGATGTGTCGCTGTCTGTCTGGTGCCAGCTGGCCAACTCCTCATCCACGGCTCAGGATGTGCTTTCGGTGGGGGAAACGCTGAACACGGACGGCTTTCAAAAAAAGCATTTTTCGTTTACCGCGCCCAACGGCATTAAGACCGCGTTTCTTTGCTTTTCGGGCGAGGGAATCTACAAAGTGACCGATATTCAGTTGAAGGAAGGGAGCACCTACAGCGAATGGACGCCGCATGAAGGCGAGATGTACTCCAGCAGTATTCAGATCAGCGAGGAGAGCGTGCAGATTGCGTCGCCCAATTTCGAGCTGAAAATACTTGACCCGGACAATCCCGACCCGGACAATCCAGTGGTCACCATGAGCGCGTCCTCCGGTGGGTTTAACAAACTGGTGGCGCAGGAGATTGAGGTCGGGGGGACCAAGCTGGTCCATCTGGATACGGACACATACTGGTTTTACGTCAATCCCGCGCACGCCAGTGCATCCGACGCCAATGACGGAACGGATGTCAATCTGCCGCTGTTCACCATCGGCGAGGCGCTCCGGCGTGTGGGCCGCGTCACCAATCAGCCGGCAAAAATCTACATCGCGTCTGGCACGACATACCGCGAGCAGCTTTCGGTCAAAGGCTTCCCCAATCATATCACGTTTGAACGTTATGACGGACTGGTCAACCCGATTATCTACTGCACGGGCACGACCGGTGTGGTGGTGGAATGCTGCCCGATGGTGACCTTTCGAAATATCGATTTCTATGTGTTTTTTACGGAACAGCCGGATTACACAACCGTGATGGGCAATTACTATGCGGTTTCATTCCGATATTCAAACGGGGTGATTGAAAACAGCCGAATCTACTGCCACATCAGCGGATGCGGCGCGGGCGTTGAGGTGGTGTTTTCCAAGGTGATGATGAGCGGATACATCATGAATAGTCTAAAGTACGGCGTCGTCACGCGCCATACCAGCACGTTTTTTTCCGTCAACGGCAGCGGGGAAGCCCACAGCACCTTTATCAATATCGGCTGTCGCATAACGCTGACCGGGACCAAGCCGGATAAGACCGTGGTGACCCACACGAATCTGGATTACGCCACACAGTACGGATCGGCAACAACCGTCTATTCGGCGCCGCCGACCGGGGTGACCACGCCCAACGAGTATGTCTACTACGCGGCGTTCTCCGGGTCCTGGGGCGACGAGGCCATCATGACAGCCAGCCCGTCCAATATCCGACAGGGCGAGGATTCGACCGAAAAAATCTACACCGGCGTCTTCGGGTTTAATCTGACACAGATGCGAAGCGATCTGGCGGGCAAGACCATCAAGAACGTCTACTTGCGTCTGACCCGATACTACGACCTGCAGTCGGTTCGGGATATCCACCTTTGGGGATGTGACAAGACGGACATTTCGGGCGATGTGCCCGAGAAGCTTGCTGCCAACGATTACGGGTTTGTGTCTAAATTCAACGGCGGCGACAGCGCGGTGCTGTTTGGGCTCACCGCAAGCATTGTGGAAAGTCTAATCAGCACGGAAACGGGCACGCCGAACAGCCTGCTGCTGTTCGACGATTGGTACAGTCCGCTGATTATTCTGGGCTATGACCAACTGGACAGCGTACGCCCCATGCTGCGCGTATGCA
>CALMFG010000087.1 GCA_937863465.1 uncultured Clostridia bacterium | reverse complement strand
AGCTTGGATAACGTAACCGCCAATGGTTATACGATTTATGTCAACGGTTCTGCGATTAATTAACCAGTAAACCATATATAAAAGCTCACTTCACGGTGAGCTTTTTTTCTTTTCGAAATAATGAAGAATGGATTGGATAACTTAAAAATGCCAGCATTAAATCCCTTCGCACACTTTAAAGAGATCTTGAAGAACACCTTCGGTCACGCCGTTGGCGATAACGATAATATCGTCGCCCAGCGAAATGGCCACGTCGTCATCCGGCAGTTTCATCAGCGTACTTCCGGCTTCACCCGCTTTATTGAGACCAATCGCCACAATATTGTGCTTTTCCTTCAAATCCTTAAATAACTCGCCGTATTTTCTGTCTAGGTACGGGTTGCTCTTGCAGACCCGGTACTGCTGAATGTCATACTCGGCGCTGTTGTCGTGTCCAGCCGAGGCGATGAGGTCGGACGCGTAATCGGCCACGGCGGGCTCAAAGATGTAGCTGGCCAGCAGGCGGGACGCGATTTCATCCTTGGAGAGCACATAGGTGACGCCCGCGCTGACAAAGGTGGCTTTCAATTTTGGGTTTTCCAGCAGGACGATAAGGTGGGTATCGGGGTACACCCGCTTAATGTTGATGATGGAGACTAATTTGTTGGTGTCGCTGCCGCGGTTGAGAAAAATGGCCGAAGCGTCTTTGGCGGCGACCAGATCCAGAGACTCGGGCGCTTCATCGTCTGCAAAGCAGACGAACATCTCCCGTTTTCCGAACTTTTGATAGATGGTATCAATATCGTCCCGGCTGTCCGTCAGCACAGCCAGTCGACGCTCGGCTTTGGTCAGCTGCACGGCGACTTCCCGCGCAAAAGAATCCCATCCGATAATGATAATATGGTTCTTAAAATGCGTTCCCATATGTCCCAGCTTCCTTTTTTCAAAATGTTTGGTGATGATATTGGTGGCTCCGCCGATGATGAATCCCAAAAAACCGATGCCGAACAGAATGAACGACAAACCGACCAGCTTGCCCCAGAAGGACAGGATGATGATATCGCTGTAGCTCACTGAAAGAAAGGCCGCCACTGAATACCAAATGGCGTCGGCGATGGACTGCATATGCGGGATGCCCGAATTTTGACCCTCCAGAGAGAAGAAGAGACAGGCCAGAATGCCGAAACACACGACCAGCAGCAGAGAAAACAGAATTTTATAGATTTTTTTCATTCGGCCACCATCATGATAGAAAGGTTTATAGCCAGCGACGATGCAGAACAAAAAGGGAAAGAACGATTGAACTGGCAACTGAATTGTCTACAGATACATTATACTAATTATAGAAAACATTTCTACAAGCACATAGTGATAATGAATGTGAAATAGTGCGTCTTTTCATGACCTGCGAGGGTGCAATATTCAATATTTTGACGTAATTGTGATTCGCTATTGTCGGATGGCTCGTGGGTTTATATACTGGGGAATAGGAATATTGAGAAGGCAGTCTAGGCGAGGGAACATATCGTGAAATTCTGTATATTGATGGGCAGCCCGAGAAAGAACGGCAACACCGCCGAGGTCTGCAAGCATTTTATGGAGGCGCTCAAGGAAAGCGGCGTCGAAACGGTCTATATCACGCTGGACGATAAATCCATTCTGCCGTGCAGAGGATGCTTCGCTTGCCAGAACGTAGCGGGGCAATACGGATGCGTTCAGAAGGATGATGTCCAGTCGATTGTAGACGAGATCATATCATCCGACGTCGTGGTTTTTGCCACCCCCATTTATACGTGGTACTGTACCCCGTCCATGAAAGCGCTTTTGGACCGGCACTTCGGCCTGAACAAATTCTACGGGGAAGCGGACGGCAGTCTTTGGGCGGGCAAAAATATTGCGCTCATTACCACTAACGGGTATGACGAGGAATATGGGGCCGGCCCGTTTCGCGACGGTATCGTCCGGCTGTGCGAGCATTCTAAGCTCCATTACCGCGGCATGTATTCGGTGCGGGATGTGGATGACCTGGCATCCTTCCAGACACCCGAAGCGATCAGCGGTGCAAGGATGTTTGCGCAAAAGTTGCTGGATGAATGTGTATAGCGCATCAAGCAGGATTAATCAAGAAAAATAAATGACGGAACTTCGTGAAAGGAGCGTATATGCGCGCAGATAAACAGTTGAAAAGAATCGTGATTCTTGTCCTGATGGGATTCACCGCCATCGGATTTGGCGGATGCCAAACCAACGGGTCGACGAATGCAAACCAGGAGGCGGATGGAAAGGAAGTGACCGTATTGCCCAACACGCCCATCATCACCGATATTTTCACCGCCGACCCTTCGGCGCACGTGTTTGACGGACAGCTGTATATCTACCCGTCCCACGACCCGGACGAACTTACAGACCCGAACGCATCCTCCGATGAGGGCGGCCAATACCAGATGACCGACTACCATGTGCTGTCCATCGACAGTTTTTCGGGCACCTGCACCGACCACGGCGTGGCACTGTCTCTGGCGGATATTCCGTGGGCCGGTCAGCAGCTGTGGGCACCGGACGCCGCCTATAAGAAAGGCAAGTATTTCTTCTACTTCCCGGCCAAGGATAAGGACGGTATCTTCAGAATCGGCGTTGCGACCAGCAAGAACCCCGCGGGCCCATTCACAGCCGAAGAAAGTTACATCGCGGGCAGTTTCAGCATGGACCCATGCGTGTTTGTGGATACCGACGGCGCGGCCTATATGTTTTTCGGCGGTCTGGACGGCGGACAGCTGGAGGATTGGCAGACCGGCGCGTATGTGAAGGATTCAGCGGGCCCGGGCAAATCGGAAGCCGCGCTGGGGCCTATGGTCGCCAAGATGAGTGAGGATATGCTGTCCTTCGCGTCGGCGCCGACAGAGATCGCCATCGTGGACGAAAATGGCGACCCGATTATGGCCGGCGATGAGAACCGGCGGTTCTTTGAAGCGTCCTGGGTGCACAAGTATAACGGCAAGTATTATCTGTCCTATTCCACGGGCACGACGCATTTTCTGGTCTACGCGGTCAGCGACACGGTCACCGGCCCGTATGTGTATAAGGGACAGATTCTAGAGCCGGTTCAGGGATGGACCACGCATCATTCCATCGTGGAATTTAACGGGGAATGGTATCTTTTCTACCATGACGACTCACTCTCCGGCCTCGATTACCGCCGCTGTGTGAAGTACACCAAACTGACCTACAACGAAGACGGGACGATTCAAACGATCGACCCGTATGCGGATATGGCAGAAGAAAACTAAAACATCGTATAAGCGGTTTGACAGGGGGACCTGAAGAGCCGCTTTTTTATACGAAGAGAAAAGACAACCATCCTTGAAATCTTGACTTGCCAATTATATAATGAAATAAAAAAAGGAAAACACACCATGAAATGTTCGGTATGCGGAGCGGAAAATAGAAGCAAAGCGCACTTCTGTGAAAATTGCGGCGCAAAGATTGAGACGATTGGTAAAAACACCGTCTGCGGCGCGTGCGGAAGAACCGTGGCCTCCAAGTATCAGTTCTGCCCGTTCTGCGGCACGGAAGTGTGGAAAGACCGCGAGAACAGCCCGATGGTATACCAACCAAGCGGATGGTCGACCGGCGCAAAGGTTGTCCTAATCCTTGGCATCCTGATTGTTTTCTTTATCGGGCTCATCACGGTCAGCATATTCCGAAGCGTAACACAGCAGAACAAGGTGGATGCCGAGCGTGAAAGAGCCAAAACAGCACAGGAAAACAGAACCAACGTATTCACGAATTCGACCGAGAGCCCGACGGAAGACAGAGCCGCTTCGGATGAACTGACAATAGAGCATTATGACGAAGGAATATATCGGATTGGCAATGATATGCTCAGAGGCACCTATCTCCTGTTCTGCAGTGATGATGAATACGACGGCTATTGCAGCTTTTCAAACGCGTCCAGCATGGAGCTTCTGGATGATTCAAAATACAGCGATTCATTCTTTGTGTTTGATGTGGTATATGTTGAGACCGGAGACCTGATTAAGCTGGACCACTGCATCGCCGTGCCGTTTGATCCGGCAGACTGGTCTGGAGATAATGATGTCTTTAAAAATGACGAGGGCGCCTATTTTGACGGCGGATATTTGGTGGGCGAAACCATTCCCGCCGGTACATATGAAGTGACCGCAGTCAGCCGAACCCTGGGCGGGCACAATATCAGCTATATCAGCATTTGGGAAAGCCCGGGGAAGCGCAGACTGGATATGCGTAAGGGAATAAAATCAGCCGATGGTATCACGCGAAAGAATCTTCAGGATAATGAAACAATCACGATTACGCTGGAGGAAGGGCAGTATGTTCTGTGTGATCTGGTGACACTGAAACAGATTGAGGACGATACAGCCGAGACGGAGAACCAGGCCGCAGAATAGACTCAAATAGCATCAACCATCAATGCCTGCCGCGATTGTGACAGATATCCGGCGGGTTTTTTTGTGCAAAAAATCGGGAAAAGAAATTAGGTGCGGCGGAAGACGGCACGAACCACCAAAAAAATGACCAACGCCCAGACCAAAACGATGGGCAGCGCAAAGTACCATTTCTTCGGCTTGCCTTCCGCCCACATATGCTCGGCCGCCGTACGGCATTCAGAGAGGATGTTTACGGGAATCAGCTTGACCGTTAAAAAAACCATAGCGGGAAGGATAATCAAATCGTCGAGAAGTCCAAGCACGGGAATAAAGTCGGGAATCAGGTCGATGGGGGAAAGGGCGTATGCCAAGGTCAGCGCGGCCAGTGCCTTGGCCGTCAGGGGCGTCTCTTTGCGCTTGATCGCCAAAAACAGCGCGGGGATATCGGTTTTCAGTTGTTTGGCTTTTTCTTTCAGCTTCATCGATACATTCAATCCAGATAGAAATACAGGCTGTCCAGCAGATAGGGCTGATTCTGCGCCTGAGCCAGCCGGAACAAAAACCGCTTGATCGACGCTGGACTGACCGTGCCGCCTGAAAGGCCGGACACGAGCTTTTCAAACCGCCGCTTGTCACCAGCCGGAGCGGTTTCGCTGAAGTATCCCCACACGTGCTGGGCGGCGTTGACCTCGGCACCGCGGCTTTCGGGCAGCGCGGCGGCTTTTTCAATCAGACGATAGAAGGCGAGCGCGTCGGGATGCGCTTTGTCTTTCAACAATGTTCGGATTTTCTCATAGATGGCAGAGGAACGGCTGAGCACCCAGTATTTGTACCGCGCCCATTCCTGCTCCAGATCGCGCACTGCGATATTCGGCTGGGTCAGCAGGGAACACTTGACCGCCGAAAGGTTTTTGTCCTTCACTTCCAGCATGATATCGATGGTTTTATCCGGCAGATTTTGATGGAACGCCAAAAAAGAATCGACCATGACAGAAAAAGAATGTGCGCCGCGGACGCCGCTCTTGGCGCTCTCGGAATAGTGGATTTTCTGGATGCCGTCTTTCGGCAGCCATGTCTTCGCGCACCGCGTTATCCATTCGCTGATATCGGTTTTCTCTTCGGGCTGATTCAATGCGTGATGCAGGTTGTCAAAGACGACGGGCAGGCCGGTCTGTTTTGAAATCTCCAGTACATCCGCGATATGGAAGGACTTATCGTCGTTTTCGATGACCAGCCGGTCTCGGACGGCGGGGGGCAAATCGCCGAAGGCGCGGATGAAGCGGGCCTTGGCCGCGGACTTGTCGCCATAGACGCCGCCGATATGAAGAACAATTTTGCATATCGAATCGCATGAAAGTGCATTCAGAAATTTGGCGTGATACAGCAGGTCGTCCGCCGCGCGCGCGGCCACAGCGGAATCGACTGCATTTAAAACGGTGTATTGCCCGGGATGCATGGAGACGCGCAGATGGTTCTCCGAAATTTTTCGCCCGATTGCGTCCAGTTTGGCGGCAAAGGCCGTCTGCCAGTCCAGCGTGTTGATCGGGTGCGATCCCAGCGGGACGATATCCGAGCTGATACGGAAAAGCCGAATATTGTTCGCGATGTTATAGTCGATCATGGCATCCAGAGCGTCCAGATTTTTTCCAGTCACGAGAAAGATATTGTCGAGAGAAGCGTTTTTCAGGCGCAGAGAATACAGCCGTGTGGCGGCACTGCCGATATGAACACAGGCATATCCGATTGACATGTTCAAAGCACCTCTCTGCCGAAATATGTGTGAAAAAATAATAGCTATTCACATTATATCAGCCGCGGGCGGTCTTTTACAGATGTAGCATATGAGTAATTATGGGAAATTGTGTAAATGGATAGGCAAAGTCATTTGATTTTGATAAAATACAAAATAATATGTTTTATGATGGGTAAAATAGGTTAAATTATGGTAATGAGTGATTCTATTCAACCAATTTGAGGAAAAATGTATGCTGACAAACGGCCGTATTCAAGTGTTGCGCGGGTTGTTTTTAATTGGTTTTGTTTCACTGGTCATTCTGCTGATTCCTGTCTCCGGCATGGCAGCGCAGAAGACCATCACGATTGATGGAAATATGTCTGACTGGGTGGGCGTCACTTCGGTTTTCTCCGACCCGCTTGGCGATGTCAACGGTGCGGGTCCGCACGACCTCATCAAAATGTACATCACCAATGACGATAATTATATCTATGTGCGATGGGATGCGATTGCCGCGCTCGCGGATATCAAGAGCGTCACATACGGCCTTGCGCTGACCAGCATTCCGGCCGCCGGTTCCACGCGGCCGGCGAAAGAGGTTCTGTTGTATGTGGATTACGATTCCGGCCGAAGGGCGGAAGTCACCGTAGCCAGCAGTTCTTCGGAAGTCATTCTGGATACAGAAGCAACTCCATATACATCCACATACGTCCGCTCGTCCGAATCGGGTACAACGGTAAAAACCGTTTCCATTGAAGCGCGCTTTCCGCTTTCAACCATCAGCAGTTTAACGACAAATCCAGTGACCGGCGATTCCACCATCCCGCTGTGGGGTGCCACGCTTTCTTCAGGCGCGTTCACTTCGGTGGTTAAAGACTATATTCCGGATGACGGATATTTCAGCTATGATTTGGGTGATGCAACATATATGGCCGTGGGCAGCGGGGCGATCGCCAAGGTTTCCGGCTCCACGCTGAACGCGAAAGCCGCGCCCGGCGCGACCATCAACTATATATTAACCATCAGCAATGTGGGCACCACGGATAACCTTACTTTCAGCGCAATTACATGGACACTCCCTGCAGGATTCACATATCAATCAGGATCCACGACCGGTGTGACCACGGCCAACCCGACCGGCACCACAGGAACATTGACCTGGTCGGGGCTGACCGGTTCACTGGCGCCCAATGCTTCCACTACGCTCAATTTTAAAGCCACAGCGACATCCACGGCAGGGACGTATTACAGCCAAACCACGCTGACCACGTCGGACGGCACGGTCAATTCGGGCGATACGGCGGTGGTGGAAATTTCAACCGATTATATAGCGCCGTCTGCGCCGCTGAACCTGACCGCGTCAAACGTCACCGAGGACAGCGTTCGGCTGACCTGGGATGCCGTGACGGGTGCAAGCACGTACCAGATTTATCAGTGGGGTGAACTGGTGGCCACCGTCACCGCTCCGACTGTGACGACGGTGATTCCGGGGCTTTCCCCCAGCACAGCCTACCAATATCAGGTTGTTGCAGTCAGTGCTTCCGGCGTTACATCAGGCCCCAGCAATACCATCAGCGTGACTACATCCGCCCCGGCGGACGTGACCCCGCCGACTGTGACGACGTCAACATTAACGACATCCAATGAAACCTCGTCCAGCATTCAGGTGGATTGGTCCAAAGGGACCGACAACGTCTCGGCACAAGGTTCGCTGCAGTACCTTGTGTATTATTCCACAGCGGCCAATATCTTTACCGTGGCTGATATGGAAGCCAACGGAACCGCCGCCGGCGCTTATTTACCAGACATCAGTACGCTGAACATCACCGGCCTTGCCGATGATACATTATATTACTTTAACGTCATTGTGAAAGACGAAGCGGGCAACAAGACGGCTTACACCATCACCAATGACAGAACGCTGGCCTTAGGCACAGCGACCCTGTCCTCCAATGATACGACAGCCACGGGAACAACCTTGAGTTGGACGGCGGTTTCGGGCGCCACATCCTATACGGTCTATCTGGAGGACGGAACACCCGTGGGCACGGTCGCTGCGGGTACGACCACACTGGATATCACGGGCTTGACCGGAAACACCAGTTACACCTATTATGTGGTGGCCACGGACGGAACGAACACGACGACCAGCGACCTCTTAACCGTGACAACACTTGAGACCACGCCGCCGACACTGCCGGCAGACCCGAGCCTTACGACCTCCAACGAGACCACATCCAGCATTCAGCTGGACTGGGCCAAGGCGACCGACAACGTTTCGGCGCAAGGGGCGCTGCAATATTTGGTCTATTATTCAACGTCCAATAACATCGATACCGTGGCGAATATCGAAGCCAACGGCACGACGTTTGGTACCTATACTACCGATATTGACACCATGACCGTCACCGGCCTTACCAGCGGTACAACCTACTATTTCAACGTCATCGTCATCGACGAAGCGGGCAACAAGACGGCCTACACAGGGGCCAGCGATTCCACGCTGTCACTGGAAACTCCGACCCTGTCCTCCGGCGACACCACCGCGACAGGCACCACCTTAAGCTGGTCCACCGTTCCGGACGCCACGTCTTACTCGGTCTATCTGGAAGACGGAACGCTGGTAGGCACCGTCACCGCGCCGACAACCTGGCTGGATATCACCGGATTGACCCAAGGTACCAGCTACATCTACTATGTGGTGGCCACAGACGGCACCAATACGACGGAGAGCAACTATGTGGAGGTGAATACATCGGATGCCGAAGGCCCGAGTGCGACGCCTCTGGTTTTAACGACATCGTACGAGACCACGTCCAGCATTCAGCTGGACTGGGCCAAAGCGACCGACAACGTCTCGGCGCAAGTGGATTTGCAGTATCTGGTCTATTATTCTACGACAAACAACATCGATACCGTGGCGAATATCGAAGCCAACGGTATGGCGTTCGGCACCTATTCCACCGATATCGGCACCATGACCGTCATTGACCTGAATGATGGTACGCTGTATTACTTTAACGTCATCGTGATGGATGAAGCGGGCAACAAGACGGCTTACACCATGACCAGCGACATCACAATGCCACTGGCCCCGCCGATCCTGTCATCCAGTGATACGACGGCAACGGGTACGACGTTAAGCTGGGCGATGATTCCGGGGGCCACATCCTACTTGGTCTATCTGGAAGACGGAACGCTGGTGGATACCGTCATCGCACCGACAACCTGGCTGGATATCACGGGACTGACGCAAGGTACCAGCTATACCTACTATGTGGTGGCGACAGACGGCATCAACACGGCGGAGAGCAACCATGTGACGGTGAATACATCGGATACCGAAGGACCGAGCGCGGAGTCGTTGAACTTAACCACATCGAACGAAACGACATCGAGCATTCAGGTGGACTGGGCCAAAGCGACCGACAACGTCTCGGCGCAAGGGGATTTGCAGTACCTGGTCTATTATTCAACGTCCAATAATATCGATACCGTGGCCAATATCGAAGCCAACGGCACGGCTTTCGGAAGCTATACCACCGACATTGACACCCAGACCATCACCGGTCTTACCGGCGGTACAACCTATTACTTTAACGTCATCGTCATCGACGAAGCGGGCAACAAAACGGCCTACACAGCGGCCAGCGGTACCACGCTGACTTTGGGCGCGCCGACATTGTCATCCAGTGATACGACAGCCACAGGGACCACATTGAGCTGGACAACCGTTTCGGACGCCACATCCTACTCGGTCTATCTGGAAGACGGAACGCTGGTGGGCACCGTCACCGCACCGACAACCTGGCTGGATATCACAGGATTGACACAAGGTACCAGCTACACCTACTATGTGGTGGCGACCGACGGCACCAACACGGCGGAGAGCAATCACATAACGGTGAATACATCGGATACCGAAGCGCCGACACCGACCGGCGGCGGAGCGGTTACCTCAAGCAACCCGACGTATACGACGCTGGATATCAGCTGGCCGATGGCGACGGATAATGTGACGCTTCAGGGCGCACTGGTTTATCTGGCGTATTATTCTACTGACAGCGATGATTTAAGCACGATTGCCAGGATGGAGGCAAACGGTACACCCATTGGTGACTATGAAACCTATTCGGCAGGTTTTTCAATTGCCGCTGTGGCACTCAATAGAACGGTTACCGGGCTTTCTTCTGGCACTGCCTATTACTTTAATGTCATCGTCAAGGACGAAGCAGGAAATAAGGCGGCCTATTCAGCGGGCAGCGGCACCACGTTGACACCTTTAGCTGTGAATTTAAGCAACAGCGATGACACAGAGACAACCGCCATACTGAACTGGAATCCCGAGCCCGGCGCGACGCTGTA
>CALMFG010000086.1 GCA_937863465.1 uncultured Clostridia bacterium | reverse complement strand
TAGCGCGACATCAGCATACCGAAAAGGCCGGATATTAATAGTCCGCCGATAAACGCATAAGTGACGCCAGCCATCAGCATGTTCTGTTGCTGGATAGGCACGAGAAGGCGGCTTAGGATGCCGCGAATCAGCACCAGGAAAACCACGCTGACGATGAGAGGCCCTACGCTGGCAAAAGCGGCATATAAATATCCGCCGACTGACATCAGCATGCTGCCCTTGCGAATCATTTTTTTCAGTTCAAACCCGATTCCCGCCATATTTACTCCGTTTTGCTTAAGCGCAGATACAGTTCTTTATATTTCTCGATGAAGCGTGCCTTGGTATACAGCGCCTCCACGCGGGCCATACCCGTTTCGGACATTCGCTTTCTTGCCGCTTCATTCACCGAAATGTCGATAATTGCCTGCGCCAGCGCCTTATAGTCCATAATCGGTACGATAATTCCCGCCTCGCCCAGTCGGTCGTTCAGACCGTAGACAATCTCATGACAGCTGCCCACATCGGTGGACACCACTGGGATGCCGACCGCCATCGCTTCCAGGATGGTCAGCGGCTGTCCCTCACTGATGCTGGAAAGCACCATGACGTCAATTTGGGGCAGATATTCCCGCACATTGACCCGGCCGGTGAAGGTCATCGCCGAATCGATTTTCAGCGTACGCGCCACCGCCAGACATTCCTTGAAGTATTCCGGATCCTCGTCGGTCGGCCCCATGATAAAGAATTTGGCGTTGATCTCATTTTGCAGCACCGTGCGGAATGCCTGGAGCATGGTGATGATATCCTTAATCGGCACCACCCGCACAACAGCCCCCACGTTAAACCGGCCGTCAAACAATTTGGGCACCCCTTCGCCGATGGGCTCCACCGAAACGCCGTTCTGAATAATCAGCTGCTTTTCCGGTGCACAGCCGAGTTCGGCCTGAATATCCTGCGCACGTTTAAACAGCGTCACCGACGCATCGGCAAACTGGTAGGCGCACTGGGAAAGCGACAGAAAATAGTCCACCCAAATCTGCTTGAAATGCGAGATAATCCACTTGGACCCGATAATCTCCTGCTGGCGTTCCCGCGTATAGATGCCGTGTTCGGTTAAGACCATCGGCTTTCCGTGCTGCCGTTTAGCCATGGCGGCCATGATGCCGGCATACCCCGTGGACACCGCATGGTAGATATCCGCTTCGGGCATGGTCTGCCCCAGAATGCCGGCCAGCGGCAGCAGCATGGAGCGGATGGTCCAGAAATAGTCCGAAAGCGCGGCGTTGGGACAAACGCGGTTATACGCGGCCAGAATGGCGTCGTAAAACACCTTGCTCTTCAAAAAGTCCTGCGCGTTGCGGTCCTTGTTCTTCTGAAAGAAATCGAAGAATCGTGACCAGTCCACCGGCTCGCCACTCAGCAGATGCTCCACCTGCGCGATATCCGCCGCCGAATGGCGGTATGACCGGTGGTATTGCCCCGGGTCATTGCCGAGTGTATCCAAAAAGTACTCCCGAACCTCTTTCACGTTCTCCGGGAGGCTGTACTTAAATTCTCCGCGCGTTTTTTCGTATGGGTAAAGCGTCACGATGGTAAACGTATGTTCCGGCATGGCGGAAATCAGCGTATGCGCCCAGCCGGATACGCCGCCGACGATGTAAGGGTATGAGCCTTCACAGAACAGACAGATATGCATGCGCTAGTTTCCTTCCGAGTAGCGAAATGTCTCTTTCGCGCTTTTCACCTGAATATAATACTGGTTGGTGCCGATTTGCTGAACGGCAGACCCGCTGTCCTCCAGCGAGATGGGGCGGTCGGACAAAAGGATCATATCATACGGCTTGCTGTAATTTTCTGTGGTCACGGTAATCCCGTTTTCGCCGTACACCACACTGTAATCCAGGCTGTACCACACGGTCATGCTGTCCGCCGCTTCGCTGACAGTCATAAACTCGATAAACGGATATCGCTCGGTGACGTAACCCATCATGTTGTCATATTGGTCGGCCAGCTGGGTCCATGTCGCCCCGTTGTTCCGTTCGGGGTCCAGCACGTCGTCCGGATGGACAAAGTGGGAAACCACACCGAAGAGTCCGGCGCCCAGCTCCAGCTGTAATTTGGTCTCATCGTCCATAAAGGACCCCGCGGTGAGGCGTGGAAAATAGATGACGCCGTCTTCAATCGTAAAATCAAACTCGGGCACCTGCGGCGGTTCGCCGAGATACAGACCACTGATGATGACCGGCGTGCCCAATACCTCTTTGACTACCTCGATGCCGGTTTCGTCGATGATGTTGGACGGCGGTACATAGCTGTTCAGACGATAATTGGGGAACACCTTGTGCCACTGTTCTACGGCGTAGGTCAGTGCCGCCGCCGCGTCCTCCTTGGAGGCCCAGGGCGTATAGTATGTGTTATAATCATCGGTCAGATAATCTTCAAACCATAATGGCTGATGGTTATATCCGTGCAGACCGACTTCCCCGTCATATTTCATCACCTGCTGGCCAAACGTGTACATGGGAATATCCAGCTCGGCTTTGTCGAGATCAAACGGCGGTTGTTCCACATCGTTGTAGGTCAGCATATATTGGCTGGTGTAGACCACGCCGTATTTGCTGTTCAGGGTCAGCATATCCGGCCACCAGATATACCGTAAAAAGCCGTCCATATCCATCCCGTATTGTTCGCTGATGGTCGCGTCCTCGCCGTGCAGCGGGCCCGGCCAGTCGTCGATGAACATCACGCCCGCATTGATGATGGGGTACGCGATGCCGTCGGCCATGGTGCCGAGGATGCCGATGATGACGCCCCCATAGTACCGTTCGGCCGTATTTTGACCGTTATACACACCCAAACGGCCCTTGCCGAACTTGACCGTATAGTACAGCGGCACATCGTTCTCGTCGGTCAGATACACCTCGCAGGCATCTGTCAATTCAAACTCATAAATGGAATCCTCGGTGACCGCGTGCGTCAGAACATCGCCGGCATGCAGGCCCAAAAGCATATCTTCTTTTACTGCCAGACTGGTGCACAGCCGGGACTGCCCGATGTCGGTGATGCCAAAACTGTTCATCTTGGTTTGGAACAGCGTATCGTTGCCCGGTGCAAAGCCCAGGATAATCGACGCTCCGTTTTTGCCCGCGTTCAGCACCTGATCAATCGCGGCTTCGTAATCCCGCCATTTCTCAACGATCAGGATGACATCGTCTTTCTCCTGAATATTCACGCCGCCGGCATCTTCGATGGCAATCAGCTGATAGTGTACCTTGATGACATCCAGAACATCGGTATAGGCGGCTGAAATCTTCTGGCAGACGCTGCTGTTCTCCTGATAGATAACGTAGTACACGCGTTCATTCGCCAACGCTGTGCCCGAAGCAGGCGTTTCGGATGCCGTGCTTTCGACCAGCTTGGTGTTCTCTCGCGCGTCGGTTTCCTTAAAAAAATCGTGGGCAAGAAAGACCAGCCCGACGGCGATGACCGATATGATGATGATGTAGAAAAAAATCCGGCTTTTGATGTCCCGCATCACTTTGCTCCCTGGTTCCAGAATTGTATCATGTTCAGTGTTTCCTTGGTGATGACATAGCTGGCCCCCTCGGCTTCGCTCATCACCTGTTTAAACAGCGCGGTGTCCTTCATGCGGTAGGCGTACTGCAGCTTCAGCCGCAGGATTTCGTCCGCCGTGGGGAACTTCACCTGAAACTCCTTCATCCAGTTTTGGAAGTGCGGATAGTCCTCGGTTTTCAGCAGATATGCACAGATCATATTGTAATGCTCTTTGGTCACGGCTTCGCCCAAGCGAATCTCCATCATCAGAATCTCGATAATCCGATTCTCCATCTGCTGAATTTCTTCGTTGGTGGCGAGGCCCGCCTTGATGCCGTCGTTCAGGGCGTTAATCAGCGCGTTGCGGTTTTTGGAAAGCTCAGGCCGGTCCGAAAACTCGGTTTCGCGTTCGGCCAAAGTCTTTTCCATCTCGCGCTTAAATTTGGATATGCTGGACGCCGCGTAATGCGCCACCTCGCTGTCTTCGGAAAGCAGTGCTTGTTTTAAGTTTTTGATATACTCGTTGGGGTCCCCCTTGGCCAGCTCAAAGACAATATCGCGCTGGGTGCTGGTTTTGTTCAGCGCCATCGCCTCTTTCATGGGCACGATATTCATCTCTTTCTCGTCATTGATCTGCGTCAAGTACTCGTACTTCTGCTTCTTTTCGTCCTCGTCGAAAACTTCGATATCCTTTTTCTTTTTAAAGAGACCGCCGAATGCGATGAGGATGAGCGCGGCCGGGCCGATGAGCGGCAAAAAAACAAAGACGGGCAGCAACACCATTTTGGTGTGCCGTCTGGCAGAGTGGATGATATAGACGAGAATGCTCAAGCCATAGAGCACGAGGAGCGTTATCAGCTGTGTCCGATTCATCGTGTCTAAATCCCCATATCGATCAGTTTGACATTGATGTTGTTCGCGCTTAAGCGCTTTTTAACAAATTCAAATTCTTTTAGCGATGTGTTGTTGTACAGCACAAAGAGCTTCCCGTTGCCAAGGCCTACATAGTCATATTCACGAATCATGGTGGGCACAATCTGCTTGCTCTTTTCCAGATTATCGCTGACCACTTCGACCAGCACATAGTCCTGCTTGCCTTTCTCCTTTAGTTCAACACTCTGCATCACACGGTCTTTGAAGGGATCGGGTTTTAAGATATTGGTGCCGTCATAATAGATTTTGTCCTCCACGGCCTTGCTGTACTGATAGGCGCGGATGACCGACTGGGTAACCATGCTCATGGCCACGACAAAGCGGTTTTGGTAGGAAAGGTTTAAGTCATCGAAGACGATATCATACAGCGCCACGATGGCGATGATTTCGCCATCCACCTCAATGGTATACGCCATGCGGATATTGCCGTTAAACGCGATATCCCGATTGACGTACAAGCCGTAGTGCTTGATAATTTCGGAGAATTCACGGCTGTCGGCAACCAGAATGGATTTGCGGTCAATCTCCAAATCCGCCGATTTTGCGAGCAGACGCATGAATTTTTTGTCACGGCTTAAGCGGAAAAACGCCACCGAATGGCTGTCCATAATCTGCTCGGTGACCGTGATAATATCGCTTCTTAAGCGGTCGATGTTCAGGCTGTCCAGTTTGGACACCATTTCAAACATCTGACCCAGGCTGTTTTCAGATTTTAAGATTTGCCGCTGCAGGGCGTCTTTGACGCGCAGACTTTCGTTGTACATTCTTCTGACGTGCTCCAGCTGCTTGTCTTTCTTCTCGTTGTCCGCGGTCATCTCATTTAAGTGCTGCTGGTTTCTGTCCTTTAAGAAACCCCACAGCATACCGACAAACAGGAACGCCAGAATAGCCGAAAGAACCGTGTAATCATACAGAAGCACCAGAGGGTCGTAGCCTTTGATATAGATGAAATCATAGACCACGAGAATAATACAGAGCAAAGTGGCGAGAGAAGTCCGTCGGACACCGTAAGTGGCGCTGACCACCATGATATACAGCACGCGGATATCGATGAACCCCAAAAGCATGGTTTCTCCCCGGGCCAGCGTGAAGTACGCCACCACGGCAAAGAGCGCCAGAATCTCGACGTAGGACAAAATCTCTTTAAAGACGCCGCGCTTGTTCCATTTTTCTTTCAGGTTTTCAAAAAAGGCTTTGCGCTGATGCTTCCGCTTGGAAAAGCCGGACTCGTCGTCTCCGCCCTGCCGGTACCGCACCGTATTGGTGAGGCCGTCCACCAGACTGGTGTGGCACATGAAGCCCAGCGACCGAATCGCTCTTTCGATGCTGACGCCTTTGATGAGCGAAAACGCATTCGCGTGAATGATATGCTTTAAATACAGCCCGTCGATGACACGGTGCAGAAGATTGGTCTCAATTTTCCCGCCCGAAGCGATATTGATGATGCCCGTTTCCGCGCTGCCGATGGCCTTATAGACCGCCGAAACAAAATCGTCGATGTAGATGTAATCGGTCTCGGCTTCGCTCATCGCCGAATAGCGCTGATTGTTCTGACGTTTACTGTCCAGATACAGCGCAATCTCGCTGTTCTTTTTGTTCTGGCCCGGCCCGTACAGGGTCGCTGCCCGCAAGATCAGATAATCCGCGTTTTCCACCGCGCTGATATTGCGGATGTGCTGTTCGCAGATGGTATGCGCGGCTTCCCAGAAATTGTTCGCCTGAACCGGCGAATTCTCGTCAGGGTTTGCGATGGTCGTCTCATAAGCCGAGCAGGTTGAGATGTAGATAAACTTACGCGTTTTTTTCTCCAGCGCGGTTTGGGTGGTTCTTAAAAATTCTTTGACATGCCGGTTGACGTCGTCCAGCGTAAAGTCATATTTATAGTCCCGCTGGCAGTTGTTGTAATACACCACCACCTCGGGCGCAAAGACGTTGAAGACTTCGGTGAAGTCTTCGGATAGAATATCATACTCGCAGAATTTGACGTTTTCATTGGCATCATAAGCACGCGGCAGGCTCTCGAGGCCTGCAACGCCCACCTGCTCTCCCTCAAGCAAAATCCGGTCAATCAGTCTTTCACCGACATATCGGTCATTGCCAACCAACAGAATATCCATAGGCGGTTCAAATATGCTCCATTCATCAATTATTTTTAAGTACGATGCCTTTTTTAAAACCGGCGGCGCCAAATTGGTTTAATTCAGCGTCATTGTATATGCAGTATATTTATATATTTCTATTATACACGAAAAAAACCTTTAAATACAAACATACAAGGCCACTTTCGTTACCTTGTCGTTTGCGGTAAAGGTTTTTTTATCCCTTCACCATCCCGCAGTGCCGATATTCTTAAAAAGGCGGCTATTTCCGCACGCCTTTCAGAATGTCCGCCATCCTTAAAAGACTTTGTCTGCGGAATAGAACCCGGGGTCTTGAAAACTCAATTTGTGATGATTCATCACATTATCCCACGTGGTGTCCACGATAATCCACTCGCCGTCCACCAGCGCTTCGTTCCAGGCGTGGTACAAATCCGAATCACTGCGGCGTCCCATCACGAGTTTGGTCGGGATGCCCGCTGTTCTCAGCATCGAAGCCGTCACAGCCGCAAAATCATAGCAGATGCCGCTTTTTTCATTCATTATGGTGTCGATATCCGGCACATAGTCTGTGGTCAGCGTATCGGCCTTTTGTCCATCATAGCGATAGGTCTCAATCACGTAAGTGGCAATCCGGCTGACAATCTCCCTGTCTTCCGTCGTTCCATCCACCACCGTTTGGGTGATATCTTTAACCGATCTGGATTCTCCAAAATTCACGATATCGCTGGAGACCAGAAAGACGTCGGTTTCGTTTTTAGGAGAAAAGCTAAAATCTTCGGTGTAGACCGCTTGGTAATCGCTGTCTTTAATGTGACGGAACACTTTCACCGTGTAACTGCCGCCGCCCATCTGCAACGGAACATCGGCGTGATGATCGTCGGCCACGTCGTAGTACATGGTCTGTCCGTCTTTCGTGACTTTCAGCTTCATCCGTCCCGTGTTCTGCGTGTCAATATCCACGGACAATATCCCGCTGTCGGAAACGTTTGTCGTGACCGCCACGGGATAATCATTATTCTCGTCACCCGTCTCGGGTGCTTGGGGCGCGGCGGCCGAACCGCTGCCCACGCCCAGCGGAACGCTTTCCGCTATGATAGTCGTCTCGGTGCTCGCCGGCACAGTCATTAAAGCGGCCAGCATCAGCACAACAAAAGAGGCGCATATCATCCATCTTCTGGTTTTCATCTCATTACTCCCTTTGGCAATTCGGCTGTCATACGCTTTTCTTTTAAGAAAAGCGGTTAGACCCATAAACTTTGCGTCGCTTGGTTTCCCAAGGTTTGCTAGTATCATTTGGAGTGTCTGTCGATTATTCTTTTTTTAAGTGTTCTAAACGACGGTTAATCGATACTGCAGCTGCTCCTTTTCCCTTTCTGTTTTCATTTGATTATCAGAATATTTCTTTTTCCCACTCTATCCGGCCGCCGCCGATTTCTTTGGCTTTTTCCAGCAGCGCCTCGGTATCGTGGATATAATCCTTGGTGTCACATATGCTTCCGGCTACCGACCCCACCGAGAGAATCCCGGCGCTGAATGTATACGATTCGCCGGTTCTTTCAGCCGTCTTTTCTTTGTACGCTTCCAGCATTTCAGCAATGATGTCATGTGCCTTTTCGGCATCGGTTTTAACAAAGACGCCGATCATGACGTTTTCGTCATACCTTCCAATGATATCCGTGCTTTGCGCGGTCTCTCTTAAAACCTCGGCCAGGCATTTCAGCGTGATATCCCGTGTCTTGTCTTGCTGCGCATCGACGCTCATCAGGACCATCGAAACCGGAAATGCTTCGGGCCAGTTAAACTGAATCAGCTCGTCCATCTTTTTTAGAACATACCGCCGGGTATAAAGGTCTGTCAGCTCGTCGCTGATGCCGAAGAGTGACAGCTCATGTTCGGCATTTCTTTTAGCCGTGATATCCGTGATTGATACCATCGCAAATCGCTCCATCCCTTCTGTCATACTGGAGATATTGGCGCTCAGCCATTTTGTGGTGATTCTTCCGCCAATCTCAAAGTCCAGTACCGCTTCCGTACCGGTGACTGATTCTCCGGTGGTCAAAACGTGTTTAACGCTCTCCATCAACCCGCAGGCCGAGCATGCCTGCATTTTCCCGCACACCCTTCCTTTGCCCAGCGTATGTTCGCATCGGAACATCTCGCCAAAGCGCTTCCCTTCCGGGTCTTTGATGTCCTGCTCGAAAATCTGGAACGTATGGTTGCTGGCACTGACCAGCTCCGCATCCTCGTTAAAGACCAGAATGCCGACGGGAAGGCTGTTGGAAGCCACCCTCTCACTCGCGAGCTTTTCGTTTTGTCTGGTTGTTTTCTGCTTGAAAGCTCTTGGCATCTTCCCTTGTCCCTCCGCAATGTCCATTCCGTTTTCGGCCGGGCGATGCGCTTCTAGTTACATTCATATATAAACAAAAAAGGTCAAAATAAATCACGAAACACGAGGCTTCAAAAAGAGTTCACAAATTTTACTGCACAAAAAAACCCGCGTGATCACGCGGGTTTTCTTCTCATCATTCAATTAATTATCTTCCGGGTCTTCCAGTTCAATGCCTTTCGCAATCTCGCGTATCATGTCTATCTCAAACTCAAGGGCGAGAATCTTCTTATAGATTTTGTCCACTTTTTCGGTGGGGATATTGTAGTTTAAGAAGGTATCCTCGAATGTGGTGAAGGTCTTGTTAATCTGCTTGGCGATGGAGATAAACCGGTCCACATGTCTGGATTTCATCGCGTTTCTAAACTTGTTGACATCCGACTGAATCAGCTTGACCAGATCGTGTTCAGTGTCGAACTCCTCAATGGCCAAAGGATACGGCTGGATGCGCTCCAAAAAATAGTTGCCGTTATAGTTGATGTTATAGACATATTCCAGATCGAGCCCCTCGATGTTGAAGTGTACATAGCAGAGGGTGCTGTTGATGACCTGTACCTTGGCGCCCATCTGCTGGAGCTTGATGGTGTGCTGGGATACTTCCGCCGAATTAATAATATTTCGCATAGAATAACCTCTTTACTTTCTATAAGTAGAAAACGAGCAGATAGACGGTCGAGATCACAATCGTGACGATCATGATCGGGAAACCATACTTTAAGTATCTCATAAAAGTCAGCTTTTGACCATGCTTTGCCAGCATGCCGCTGCCGACTACGTTGGCCGAAGCGCCGACCAGCGTGCCGTTGCCGCCCAGGCAGGCCCCAAGCGCCAGCGCCCACCACAGCGGAGTGATATCCATTCCTGAAAGCTCACCCATACTCTTAATCAGCGGAATCATGGTGGCGACGAATGGGATATTGTCCAGTACAGAGGACAACAGTGCCGAACCCCAGAGAATCAATACCAGCATGAGTACCAGCTTGCCCTGAGTGATATTCAGCATGCCGTTGGCCAGAATGCGGATAACGCCCACTTCCTCCAAACCGCCGACCAGAATGAACAATGCGACAAAGAAGAACAGCGTTGCCCATTCGATTTCCAGCAGCACCTCTTCCGGGTCCACCTTGCTGATGAGCATCAGCACCGCCGCGCCGATGAGGGCAACCGTTGCCGACTCAAAGCCGAGGTATTGGTGGGCAACAAATCCGCCGATGGTCAGGCCCAGTATAACCAGGCACTTCTTCAGCAAAACCGAGTCCTTAATCGCCAGTTTCTCATCCATCTGCATAATCTTCATGCGTTTCTCTTCGGTGATATGCAGAGACTTTCTAAAGAGCAATCGGAAAATGAAGATGACCACAATCATAATCACGATGATGATCGGGGTTAAGTTCTTAATAAAGTCAATAAAACCCAAGCCCGCCGCGCTGCCGATCATGATGTTGGGCGGGTCACCGATGAGGGTGGCCGTACCGCCGATGTTTGAAGACAGAATCAGCGGCAGTACAAACGGTATCGGGTCAGTTTCCAGGGTATCGGTGATAACCAAAGTAATCGGGATAATCAGGAGAATGGTGGTGACGTTGTCCAACATAGCCGATGCCACTGCTGTAAAGATGGAGAACACAACGATGATTCTCCACGGTTCACCTTTCACCGCCTTGGCCGCCCAGATGGCCAGGTATTCAAACGCGCCGGTCCGTCTCGTGATGCTCACGATTATCATCATGCCGATTAAAAGGCCGATGGTGTTAAAGTCTATTTTTGAGAGTGCCTGCTCCTGAGTCAGAATTTTGAACAGCAGCAGCAAACTGGCGCCAAAAACCGCTATGGTCGTTCTGTTGATCTTTTCGGAGATAATCACCATATAGATGGCAACAAAAATACCCACAGCCGCAATCACGTGGTAAAGTTCCATGAGTTCCCTTTCAAGTTACATAAAAATATTTAAATATCCGCCGGCTTTTGATGCGCCCCGCGTTTATTCAATTCAAAATAAATATGATGAAGCATGCTAAAACAGCCCTCCGGCCGCAAAAAATCAATCCCGTTGCGTGCGGATTTCTCCCGCAGACGCAATCCGGCTATTCTTCGATGACAAACTGCTGTAAGTCGTTGACCAGATCGTCGCAGTTGTTGTCGTGGATATCCACTTCAATCGGCTTGGAAAGATCCAGGCTGAAGATACCGAGAATCGATTTGGCATCGATGATGTATCTGCCCGAACGCAGGTCGATATCATAGTTGTACTTGGATGTCACACGCACGAAGTCTTTGATATCCTCTGTCAATGAAAGCTTGATTGTGATTGTTCTCATCTCTCGTTTAACACCTTTTTCTCTTCTGTGATTTTTCGTGCAGCAGGGATACCTTTTTGCACACGGTAAAATAACAACACTTCAACAACATTCTATATAATTATCTATAAAAATTCTATTAAAATTCCGATATATTTTTACAAAATCAATACAAATTAATCATCCAGCCCCGCAAAAGGTGCTTGATGCTCAAAATAACGACCACCGAACCGATGATAATCAAAAGCGAGCTGACTTGAAAACCCTGGAGCACCAAGCCCAGCGCCAAACCGGCGGCCGGCGGATGTTCGGTATTGGTCATGGTCATCAGCACCAGCGCCAGCCCCACAGCCGCGGCCCCCAGCACACCGTAGACGATGTGAACGCCCTGCCTCGCATACAAAAATCCGGCCAGCAGATTTAGCCCCACCCCCAGAATGATGCCGATGGTGTATCCGCCCAACACGCTTCGGGGGCGGCTGGTGCGGGTATGCGGCAGCGCAAAAATCGAAAACGCTGTGGCGCCGAAGGACGCAATCATCACTTCCTTAAACATGGTGTCAACGGTGAGCAGGACAATCATCACGGCGGCCGTGCCCATCAAACACTGTATAAAATAGTGCGCTTTATTGGCCTTAAACCGCGGGTCAATCACGCGGATGTCTTTGTTGAATATCTTCATTTATATGTCCTAATTATTCGCTTTTCTTGTGTCCGCACCGACACGCTTTAAACTGGCTTTAGCGCGTCCATGTCTTTCTTTCCCAGTCGAACTGAAACGCGGTTTCCAGCGCGTCATATCGGTTCTTGTCCGGGTTTTTGTCGATGAGCTTCATCAGTGTGCCCATATCCGGCAATGCGCTCACCGCGTCATAAGCCGCACAGCACAGCGCACCTGCCATGCAGGCCGCCCGCGCCGCATCAAAGACATTCTTGCCGAGCAGTGCCGCCGCCAGAAAACCGGCGATGGCAGTATCCCCCGCGGCCAGTGCCGACTTGAAATCCGCGACGTGGTAGGATTCCTGAAACAGTGCCTGATTTGCCCACTCGGCCGGTTTAGTCCCCAGCGTTTGTTCCATACGTGCCAGTCTCTTGGCAGACGCCGTCTGGATGTACATGCCCTTTTCGCCGCATTTCACCCCGGCCACTGCACAGCCCATGTCCAAAATCCGCTGTCCCAGTGCACAAACTTTCTCCAAGTCCAGTGCCGAAGTAAAATCGCGTGCCCCCGCGTCATGTTTGACACGGTTGAATTCCTCACGATCAAACACATACAGCGCTTCCTCCGCACTCGGCAGAAAGATGTCCACATACGGCAGAGTTTTTTGCATCACATCCAGCCAATCCACCTGGCCGGATTCAGACGCGTGATCGGGCAGGCTCATGTCTATGGATGTGACCACGCCATAATCGTATATACGCCGAAACATTTCGGCCAGCATTTTGCCGCCGTTCTCATACATCTTTTTCATCAGCGGCGGATAGCCGAAGTGAAAGAGCTTGGCACGCCGAATTTTCTCAAAATCGATGTCCGCAAGGTCAAACGCGTTGTTGCCCGCCGGGTCGTGAAAGATGATGCGGTCCACATCCTTAACGGACAGGATAATCGAATATGACGTTGTGATTCCTGCTTTTTTGGGTATCGTGATGCCGGTATGCTCCCGCACGATGCTGCTCAGGATGCCGCCGAAAGCATCGTCCCCGATGCTGGTGACTGGAAGAACGGCGACTCCGAGTTTGCGCAAAGCAAACCCCGTGTTAGACACCACACCCCCGCCGCTTAAGGAGACGCCCGAGAGGTTAACGAGCCCTCCGGGGACAAACAACTCTTGAAGCTGGTAAGCGTCCCCGCCCTCGATGATGGGGTGCATATCCAGACAGATATGCCCGGCGACCACTGCATCGTATGTCTTTTGCATGATTATCCTTCTTTCAAAAAATAAACCGCAGGTTAGAGTACCGTATCATATTCGTTGCACAGCGGATGCACCGGCGCTTCATCCTCTTCCAGTGCCACATACCGCGGCATTTCGGGATTGAAGTGGTTATCCGTATTGTCGTCGTTGACCGACGAAACCTCGCCCACCACCAGATCGCCTTCGCCTTTTTCGGCCCAGAAGCTGTGGTACATATAAGGCGTCAATGTGATGCTTTCGCCTTTTTGGATATATACCGGCTCGCCGGCCTTCACCACGCGCCGAACCCCGTCGGTATACACCACCACGTCCGATTCGGTATCCACGCTTAAATCCTTCCTGGCATTATGCAGCTTCAGCCCCAAAACCCCGCCCGCGCGGTTGATGATGTCCTCGGTTTTGGTATAGTGAAAATGCGTGGGCAATCCCTGCCCATCCCGAAGCAGAATATACTTTTCGGCATAGGGCACACCGATGGTCCTGTCCTTCTGGTCGCCGTTGCGGACGGTAAACAGCACCCCGCCGACGGCGTTGTAGGTGCCTAAGCTATAGTCGGTCACGTCCCAGCCCAGAATAGCTTTTTTCACCATATCGGCGTCGGTGTGTTCCGCCCATTCGCGCAAGGTCCAGTAAGCAAACGGCGGCAGTTTGATATTCTCGCTGGCCAAAAGCGCTTTGGCCCATTCTATTTCGCGGTTGACTTCGCTTCTCTTCATCGTGTTCTTATCCTTCTTTCAAAAATTCGGTTTATCCGTATCGTCACCTTCCCGCGGCTCCTGGAATGCTGAAATAAAAAAACCTCCAATGACATCGTATAATCGTTGTAATCATACCATGTTTTTGGAGGGGAATTCAATCATGGCGGACGTAAAGGATCGTCCCCGGTCCGCCGGATATTTTGTTTAATTTATTGTTCAGGCTTGACGCGCTTATACCCCCACGCGCGTTTCTGCGCGCTGTCGTAGGCCGCTTTGGCAAACGCCACAGCTTCCTCCACATTTTCAAAGAAAGCGTGCTCGCCCATCTGCTCGGTGATGCCGGCTTTGGTCAGCGCGGCCAGCGGCTGTTCGTTGATGCCGGTCACATAGACCGTAATGCCCTTGCGTTTGCAGCTTTTCAGTATCTGCTTAAACGCCTTTAAGGCTGTGGCATCCATAGCGGGTACGTTGCGCATACGGATGATCAGGGCGCGCGTCCGATGCCCCAGTTCGCTCAACGTGGCCACGAATTTGTCCGCCGCGCCGAAGAAGAACGGTCCGTTGATCTCGTAGATTTCCACCATATCCGGGTGCTCCACCTGTTTGCTCGCGGTTACAAAATCGAAGGGCTCGTCGCCCTCCTCGGCCGCATCCAGCGTGACCGGATTGATGTTGGAAACCTCGGACATCCGCTTCATGAACAGGAAGACCGCCAGCACCATGCCGATTTCAATCGCCCGAACCAGATCGACCAGCACGGTGATGATAAACACGATGAGCATGACGAGGATATCGCTTTTTGGCGCCTTGAAAAGCCCGATAAACTCGCGCCATTCGCTCATGTTGTAGGCCACCACGATGAGCACCGCGGCCAGCGCCGCAAGCGGTACCTGCTTGACCAGCGGCATAAACAGCATCATGATGAGAAACAGCACCACCGCGTGCACCATCCCGGCCACCGGTGTTCTGCCGCCGTTTTTGATGTTGGCCACAGTGCGGGCGATGGCGCCCGTGGCGGGGATGCCCCCGAAGGCCGCCGACGCAATGTTGGCCGTGCCTTGCGCCACCAGTTCCATATTGGAACGGTGCTTGCCGCCGATCATGCCGTCCGAAACCACCGCCGACAACAGGGATTCCACTGAACCCAGGATAGCGATGGTGAACGCCGGTTCCACCAGCATTTTCACCTTGTCCATGTTGAGCTCGGGGATGTGCAGCGCGGGCAGGGCGGCCGAAAGCGTGCCGTACTTGGTGCCGATGGTGGCCACCGGCAATTTCAGCGCGTAGACCAGCACCGAGGTGACGATAAGCGCCACAAACGCACCGGGTATTTTCTTGCTGATTTTTCGCCAGCCGATGATGATGATGAGTGCCAAAACACCGACCAGCACGGTCATCCAGTCGGTGGTGTCAAAAGTCTTCAAGTAGATAGCCCATTTGCCCAGAAAATCGGCCGGCAGTTCGTCCGTGGTCAGCCCCATGAAGTCCTTAATCTGGGACGTGAAGATGGTCACGGCGATGCCGCTGGTAAATCCGGTCGTAATGGGGTACGGGATGAATTTGATGACACTGCCCAGCTTAAGCAGGCCGAAAAGAATCATGATGACACCCGCCATCATGGTGGCAATCATCAGTCCGTCCAGCCCGTACTGCATGACGATGCCGTAGACGATAACCATAAACGCGCCGGTGGGGCCGCCGATCTGCACGCGGCTGCCGCCCAAAAACGAGATGATGAATCCCGCGATGATGGCGGTATAGATGCCCTTTTCGGGCGAAACGCCCGAAGCGATGGCCAGCGCGATGGACAGCGGAAGGGCAATGATGGCGACGATCGTTCCCGCCGTCAGGTCCTTGAAGAACTGGGCTTTGGTGTAGCCTTTGAGTGTGGTAAATAGTTTGGGTGACAGCGTTGACACTTCTTGTTTCTCCTTATGCATTCTTGCCCGAAAACGGGCCTCTTTTTGTTTTTTTGTCGGCGCCCTTAGAGCGCATAGAAAAAGCGTGCGGCCCTCGGGTGACCTTTGGGTTCTGCACGCTGTGACATCTTGTGTCTATTTATCCTTGCTGAAGAATGATCCGATGTTGATGAAAAAGTTCTTGATGGAGCCAAAGAAGTTGGAGACACTTTCACCGGCGTTCTGCACTTTGGTCATGGTTTTGCTGAGCCCGACAAGCCGGGTCTGCAATTCGTTTAAATCCACCTTTTCCAGTGTCCGGCACAGCCCGATAATCTGGGTGATGTTCTCCTCGGTCAGCGACACATTCTGTGCCTCGGCAATCAGGAGAATTTGTTCCCGCAGTTCCGCGTCGGTCATGGTTTGGGTCTGGTCCAGAATCTTTTTGAGCTCGCTCACCACTTCCACGGCCTGCTCGCTGCCGATGGTTTCGGCCAGATCTCCCGTGACAACCAACTCCTCGGTGGCCGCTATCTTGTTGATGTCGTCGAGGGGAATGC
>CALMFG010000085.1 GCA_937863465.1 uncultured Clostridia bacterium | reverse complement strand
GTCTCTTGCCCGCCGGTTCTCCGCCATGCCTTAAAAGACGCTTTTGTTGTCTGCCGAACTGTATCAGCCCGACTGCCGTTTGCAACCACATTGTTGCCGCAAAGAATATATTTATATATACAAAAAAAGCTGCTATCGATCATCACAAGTGCAATCTGCGCTAATCATGCTGGTAACATCTTAATGCGTTTCTTCTCGTCAATCTTCAACAAGCCAATGTTCGGATTGAATTATTTCCGCCGTGCGGGGCTTTTGGTCTTTCCCCAAGGTCCGGCTCCAATGTTGAGTTATTATAACACATCTGTTTCACTTGCGCTATTTTTTTTATCAGTTTGCAGTAAAACTTTTATATATTTCTTGTTTTCGGGATTTTTCTGTTTTTTATAAATCGCGATGCCGTTTTTCTTACCGAACCGGAAGTTCTTTAGGATTACGGTTATGATATTTCACAATGGCCGCTTCGATATCCTTCTCTTTAAACGCATAGATGACATCCGCCGCCTCCCAATCCGGGTCTTCGTCCAGATTCGGGAAATGCGCATCGGCCTCAAATTCGGCGTCTAAGTGGGTGATAAACGCGAAACTGCAGTAGGGCAGCAGAGCGCGGTAGACTTCGGCGCCGCCAATGACAAAAACATCGTCCAGATTCACACTCAACCCGCTAAGTTCGGAGATGTCATTCACCACGGTGATGCCGTCTCGGTCTTTCAAGGTTTTGGAGAGCACGATGTTTGCCCGCCCTTCCAGCGGCTTGCCTCCCGGCAGGCTTTCCAGCGTCTTTCGGCCCATCACCACAGGTTTGCCCATCGTAGTGGTCTTAAAAAAGCGCATATCCGAAGGCAGGGAAGCCAGAAGCTTTCCTTTGTTTCCTATCGCCCAGTTGTTATCGACCGCCGCTATGATATTCATCCGTTTCCCTATACCGCAACCGGTATCTTCCCTTCCAGCTTGGCGCCCTGATAGTTTTCAAGTTTAAAGCTATCGACCGTAAAATCGTAGAAATCCGTCACCGACGGGTCCATCCAGAATGTCGGCGCATCATACACTGGGTTTGCCAGCACTTCTTTCACCAGCGGGATGTGACGATCGTAAATGTGCGCATCCGCGATGACATGCACGAGTTCCCCGACCGCCAGCCCGGATACCCGCGCCATCATGTGCATCAGCACAGCGTACTGCACCACGTTCCAGTTGTTGGCCACCAGCATATCCTGACTGCGCTGGTTTAGAATGCCGTTTAACACCTTGCCGCTGACGTTGAAGGTCATGGAATAGGCGCATGGGTACAAATTCATTTCGTTCAAATCCGCGTGGTTATAGATGTTGGTGATGATGCGTCGGCTGACCGGATTGTTTTTTAAGTCAAAAATCACCCGATCCACCTGGTCAAACATCCCCTCTTTGTAGACATGCTTTAACCCCAGCTGGTAGCCATAGGCTTTACCGATGCTGCCGCTGTCGTCCGCCCAGGCATCCCAGATGCGGGAATTTAAGTCATGCACATTGCTGGACTTCTTCTGCCATATCCAGAGAAGTTCATCCACCGCCGATTTAAACGCGGTTTTGCGTAAGGTCAGCGCCGGAAACTCCTCGGCCAGGTTGTATCGGTTGACGACGCAGAAACGCTTGACGGTATGCGCGGGCGTTCCGTCCTCCCACTTCGGCCGGACGGTCTCGTTTTCGTCACTGTATCCGTTTTCCAGAATGTCAGTGATATTTTCAATAAAAATACGGTCGGCTGCGCTCACGTCGTTTTCCTCATGGTCGTTAATGATGTGGTCTTATGTTTAGGGCAGTTTATGTTCGCGGATATACTCCGCCACACGCTGACAGCCTGCGCGGTTCAGCATTTGTCCGTCGCTCTGCGCGTAGTCCGGATCCAGTGAGGATTCCGAGTCGTCATTGATGCGTAGAACGCCGTCTGTGGCGAGATAATATTGCTTTTTCTCAATTGCAAGACCCTGGAGCGCCGCATTGATGTCGGCGATCTTGGCATTCGTGTAAAATCCCACGCCTTCGTCACGCACCCGGGTCAGCTCTTCCTGTTCGGCGCCGTAGGTGATGGGGTTTAACATGGTGATGATGATTTTGGTATCGGGTGATGCGTCTATAATCGCATCAATCAGCTTTTCGTAATGATAGATAAATGTGTCTACACTCATATACGGCGCACCGTTGTATCCAAAGCTTAAAACGACGGCCTTGGGTTTAAGGATGCCCATCGCTTCTGACGCGGACAAAAAACCATTGTGCCCGGGAACGGTAAACCGCTTGTCCGTCAGTGCGCTGAGTT
Source organism: uncultured Clostridia bacterium (assembly GCA_937863465.1). Taxonomy (GTDB): domain Bacteria; phylum Bacillota; class Clostridia; order Christensenellales; family CALMFG01; genus CALMFG01. The sequence goes on along the minus strand of CALMFG010000085.1, from coordinate 3,942 downwards.
GCGTGAACCCGTCGTCTCTGGCAAACACGTGATCGTCCGGCAATCCGGTGTACATCGCGAGGTTGGATATCTCTACGCCGCCCACATAATAGAGCGATTCATAGTATGCGGTACCCGCATCGTCCGTGCGTTTCAGCCGGCCGTACTTAGAGCTGGTTGTGCTGCCCGAAGTGGTTGCCGGCTCGGGGCTCTGTGTGGGTTCGGGCGTGGGGGTTGGCGCAGGGGTCACGGTCACCACAATTTTTTCTGGCGCGGGTTTCACCGCCGCCTGTTTTAACGCGTCAGCAGTACCTAAGAGATAGCCCGCCAGCAGTGCCGCCGCGACAAACAGAATAACCGCCCCCGGCAGAATGCCGAACAACAGCAGGTTTTTGCTGATGATGACAGTCCCTGTGTCTTTTTTCGGTTTTAGTCTTCCGGCCGGTTGCAAAACGGACGGCTTTTCTATATTCGACATACTTTTATTCTCATCCTAATGCAGAACCTGATGACTTTCGATGTAGCTGTAAACCACACGGTAGCCTTCGCGATTCAAAATATTCGTGCTGTCCGCCCAGTATTCGTCCTTCAGCGAACCATCGTCTCCGCGCAAAACCCCGTTGACGTCCAAAAAGTAGCATTCGTTGTTATAGGCAAATATCTCAAGTCCGCGGTTAATCTCGGCGATGCGGTCATTCGTCTGGTTGTAGTGTGTGTCCGCTTTCTCATATTCGTCGGTGATGGGGAAAAGTCCCATGATGACAAACGCGGTGTCGGATGACGCGTACTTTTTCAGCGTCAGAATCAAATCCTTGTATTCATCCACGAAGCGGTCGGCGTCCCAGGAGCGCGAACCGTTGTTGATGCCGCAAAAGCAGAGCATCAGGATATCCGGCTCGGAAGAGGCAATGGCATCGGGCAGCATCAGACTCTTCCCGCCGATGCTGACTTCCAGCTGATCCAGTATAGCGCCGTGATTGGAGGGCGCATACCACGTTTTGTCATCGGTGATCGAATCATAATAGAGGTTCAGCTTGTTGGCGGCGTCCCCGCCCACAAAGGTGATGCGGCTGATATAACTCGCGCCGCCGTTCATGGTACCGCCCAGACGTCCATAGTAGTTCTTCACTTCCTCAGATGTGACCGGTGTCGGTGAAGGCGTCGGGGTGGGTGCAGGTGTCGGCGTGGGCGCGGGCGTGACATAGACGATTTCCGGCGTTGGTGTCGGCTGATTCTCCAAATCCTCTATCGCCGCGTTCCGGCCGATGGCGAGCCCGATCATCAAAAACACGCCCAAAAACAGCAGACCCGCCAGCGGAAGCAAAACGAAATATAACAGCCGCCGAGGTATGGCAATGCTTTCTTTGGTTGGCGCGGCCGCCGTGCTTTTTGCCGCAGTTTTCCGGAATCTGGGTTGGTTTTTCTTCATTCTTTTACCTTAATAAACAAATAGGTTATAAAAAGATATAACCTACTGATTTCACCGTGGGTGTCCAATTCTCTATGCTTAGTTTATCGATTAATGCCTTTGCTGTCAATCTATCCGGCCAAGGATTCACTTATTCTTCAAAAGTGACCACCGATTCGACATTGTATTCGCTTAAGCGTTTGCGCCCATTTAAGTAGGTGAGTTCCACCAGACAGACCACAGCCACTACGACTCCGCCCAACCGTTCGATGAGCTTGATGTTGGCCAGCGTCGTGCCGCCGGTTGCCAGAAGGTCGTCAATCAGTATCACTTTCTGTCCCTTTTGAATCGCGTCTTTGTGGATTTCCAGTACCGCCGAACCATACTCCAGATCATATTCATACGAGATGGTCTCGGCGGGCAGTTTGCCTTTCTTGCGCACCGGTACAAAGCCTTTATGCAGTTTATAACACATGGGTGTGCCTAAGATAAATCCGCGGGATTCGGGCGAAACAATCAGGTCAAAGTCATACTTCTCCGCGCGCTTGCAGAGTTCGTCCACGGCACAGACCAGCGAATCCGGGTCTTGCAGGACAGTGGTGATGTCGATAAAATCGATACCCGCTTTCGGGAAATCGGGCACATGCCGAAAAGCTTGTTTTAAATCCATGATATTTGATATTCCTTTCGAGAAAACATTTTATAGCAGCATGAAAACAATAAAGTATCGGTACGGAAAATAGGAGATGGTCAGGCCAAAGATGATGACCACCGCCTTTAAGAGCAGTAAGCAAAGTACCTGCCGTGACCGTGATTTTCGGTATTCTTTGATGAGCTGGCCCATGCGCAGCAGAATCAGCAAAATTAGAACAGCAGTGAAGACCAGCCCCACCATAAACGCCATGTCGATGTACGAATTGTGTGAAACGGTGGAATATTGCGCTACCAGTTGATCGCGGTATTCCCCGGTCATCACGTTGTTCCCGCCAAAAAGTTTTTCCTCTGTTGGCAGTTTGCTGAACGTCTCTTTGTAGGCCTGTGTCAGGTAATAGCGGTTATTGGTGATGTAGTTTAAGTATAGCTGAGTCTTGGTGTAATCATCATGCCCGACCAGCGTATAGTCGCTTTCGTCAATCACATAAAACTTATTTATACGGTTCTGCAAATTATAGAAGGCTGTGCCTTCTCTGGTCGGCATCAGCAGTATCCCCGCGAGCAGTGCAACGAGGATTCCAACGACGATGGCCACACGTTTGATGCCCTTGGTCATCAAAAAATAGACAACCAGAATGATGCCGGTTAAAAAGATGCCGGTGATGCTCATAGTAAACAACAGCAACCCCGAAAGGCAGACCGAAATGACAATCTTGAGCCACTTTTTAAACAGTGTGGCGCCCAGCGACGCAAACAACCCGAGGCCGTAGAACATAGCCGAGTAGTTGGGGTCGTGGATGGTGGAACACAGGCGGTTGTCCCAATAGATGGACCGGGTCAGTGCATAGACCCCCGCAAACAGGGTGAACAGCGCAATGACGCCCAAAAGTCCGCCGAGTGCGCGATTTCTTTCCACGTTGGCTTTGAGATAGAACAGAATATATAGTACCACCGCGGCGTTTTTCACCATAAAAACAACGCCCGATGAAAAGTCGGTCTGATAGCGCACGGCTGTCGCCGCGAACCAAAGCGCGAGTAGAATCGCGATGACGTCCAGCTTATATTTGGATTTTTTGCATACATCGATTATGACGCGAACGGCAAAAACAATGTAGTATACCTGAACCAGCGAAGTGAACATCCAGCCCGAAAGCACCAGGTCGGAATGCACCTGCACCTCGAAAAACACCAGCGCAAAAAAAGTGTACAAGACGCTTTCTTTTCGGATATTGGCGCCGAGGTTGATGATGAACAGCACATACAGGAAAATGTTCAGCCCCAGATTTAAATCATAGGCTAAAACAATCAGCCCCAGGCAAAGATAATAATAGATGTCATTCTGTAAAAAAGCAAGGATGCGTTTAACTGCTTTCATAGGGCCTCAAAACAAAAAAAAGATTCGTAACCATTCAAAAATGCTACGGTTTATTCTACCACAATTTTATCCGTAAGTGTGGAATATTCCATGATTTCATCCTCGATTTGGAGAAATAAAAAAAGTCTTTGAGACCGCTCAAAGACTTAAATATTTATTCCTGCCATCCATCCGCTTTGTCCTTCATGCGGATATATTCCTGCAGACAGACGGGTTTATACAGGATTTCCTGCTCGTCCTCGATGGCCACCTGCGACCCCGAGAAGACCGGTTCTCCGTTCACGTGCCGCACCTGAAACGTCGCTTTGCGCGGTTTTTCCGAGTACGTGCAGATGGCGCGCGTGGTCACTTCCTCAATATCCTGCGCCAGCGCAAAAAGCGCCGCCGAACCCGGGAAAGGCTTTCCGAAAGCGTCCACCTTCAGCCCGAAAGCGATGACCGGGATTTATAAGTAAGCCACGATGCGCACCAAATCCCATACGTTGTCCTCGCTAAGAAACTGCGCTTCGTCAATCATCAAAACCGA
>CALMFG010000084.1 GCA_937863465.1 uncultured Clostridia bacterium | reverse complement strand
GGGCGGCAGATACGGACTTTCGTCCAAAGAATTCACGCCTTCCATGGTGAACGCCATCTATGTTGAACTGAAAAAAGACGCGCCGAAGAACCACTTCACCGTGGGCATCACCGACGACGTGACCTTCACCAGTCTGGATATCCCCGAGAAAATTGACGCGGCGCCCGAGGGAACCTTCCGCTGCAAATTCTATGGCCTCGGTTCTGACGGTACAGTCGGCGCCAACAAAAACTCGATCAAAATCATCGGTGACTACACCGATATGTTTGCTCAAGGCTACTTCTTCTACGATTCTAAAAAATCGGGCGGTATCACCGTTTCCCATTTAAGATTCGGCAAAACCAAGATTCAGTCGCCTTACCTCATTACCGACTCCGAATTTGTGGCCTGCCACAATCCTTCCTACGTCACCCGTTACGACATGCTGAAAGGCCTTAAAGACGGCGGCGTATTCCTGATGAACTCGGCATGGAGCATTGAGGACATGGAAAAAGAACTGCCCGCCACCATGAAGAACGAAATCGCCAAACGCGGCATCAAGTTCTATAATGTGGATGCGGTGCACATCGCAGAAAAAACCGGCATGGGCGGCAGAATCAACACCGTCATGCAGACCGCCTTCTTTAAGATTTCGGGCATCATGGAAGAAAAAGAAGCGCTGGAGTATATGAAAAAAGCGGTTAAGAAGACCTACGGCAAGAAGGGCGACAAGATTGTTGAGATGAACTATGCGGCGATTGACGCGGCTTCAGACGCGGTCGTTAAAGTGGATGTGCCGGCTTCCTGGGCCACCACCACCGAAGGCGCGGCTCTGGCCACACCGCCGAGCGATCCGTTCTTCAAGGACGTGGTATTCCCGATCATCTCGCTCAACGGCGACGATCTGCCGGTCAGCGCGTTTGACCCCAGAGGATATTTCCCGGTGGGAACATCCCAGTACGAAAAACGCGGTATCGCGGTCAACGTTCCCAAATGGAACATCGACAACTGCATCATGTGCAACCAGTGCTCGCTGGTCTGCCCGCATGCATGTATCCGTCCGTTCCTGGCCACCGACGAATCGCTGAAAAGCGCCCCCGACACCTTTAAGGTGAAGGAAGCCAGAGGCAAAGAAGTTGAAGGCTTGAAATACAGAATACAGCTTTCTCCGCTGGACTGCACCGGCTGCGGCAACTGCGCCGATGTCTGCCCTGCCAAGGAAAAGGCTTTGGTCATGACTCCGCTGGAAGAAGTTCTGCCGACCGAAAAACCCAACTGGGATTTCGCGGTGACCATTCCGAGACCGGAAATTGACGCCAACAAGAATTCTGTCATCGGCAGCCAGTACCAGCAGCCTCTGTTCGAATTCTCGGGCGCTTGCGCAGGCTGCGGTGAAACACCGTACGTCAAGCTGGTCACCCAGCTGTTTGGCGACCGGATGCTGATTGCCAACGCCACCGGATGTTCATCCATCTACGGCGGCAGCGCTCCGACCTGCCCGTACACCAAAAACGCAAAAGGTCATGGACCGGCCTGGGCCAACTCCCTGTTTGAAGACAACGCCGAGTTCGGCTACGGCATGAATCTGGCTGTGGTACAGAGACGCGCACAGCTGAAAGACAGCGTTGCCGAGGCGATTGGCTTTGCTTCCGGCGCTTTGAAGGATGCGCTCACCAACTGGATGGACAGCGCTGAAGATGCGGACGCATCCAAAGTGACATCCGACGCATTACGCAAGGTGCTGCCCGGCGCGGTTTCCGCGGCCAGCGGCAAAGAAAAAGAAACGCTGCAAGCCATCGCGGCGGCCGACGACCTGCTGGTCAAAAAGTCCATCTGGATTTTCGGCGGCGACGGCTGGGCATATGATATCGGCTACGGCGGTTTGGACCATGTTCTTGCCATGAACGAGAATGTCAACATTCTGGTTCTGGATACCGAAGTGTACTCCAACACCGGCGGACAGGCTTCCAAATCCACCCCGACCGGTTCGGTTGCGAAATTTGCGGCGGCCGGCAAGCGGACCAAGAAGAAAGACTTGGGTGCTATCGCGATGACCTACGGCTACGTATACGTCGCCAGCGTAGCGATGGGCGCCAACCAGGCACAGCTGATTAAAGCGATGAACGAAGCGGAAAAATACGATGGTCCTTCACTGATTATCGCGTACTCGCCGTGTATCGCGCACAACATCGGCTCGGGCATGGGCACTTCTCAGAGAGAAGAGAAAAAAGCGGTGGCCGCCGGTTACTGGCCGCTGTACAGATACAACCCGGACCTGAAAGACGAAGGCAAGAATCCGTTTGTCTTGGATTCTAAAGAACCGACCGAAGATTATCAGGAATTTATCCAGACTGAAGGCCGTTACAAGACATTGGCCAAACAGTTCCCGGATGCCGCCGAAGAGCTGTTTAAGCGCGCGGCGGAAGAGGCCAAAGAACGCTTCAATTACTACAAGAAGATGGCGGAATAAGCGTTACTTCAGCTTGAATTAACTAAAAAAAATGTGCAAGCACCGTTTTCGGTGCTTGCCGTTTTTTCGTCATCCAGCCTTTCTTGTTCATAAAATGTTTAACCAAACGGACATGAAAGCAGGTATAATAGGGAAAAAGCGATTGTAACAGGAAAGGGAACTTAAAATGACATACGACATCATGATTATCGGGGCGGGCCCGGCCGGACTGACCGCAGGCATCTACGCGGCCAGAGCAGGTCTGAATGCCGTCATTTTTGAAAAAGCCTTTGCAGGCGGACAAGTGACCAAAACCGACCTCATCGAAAACTACCCGGGCGTTGCCAGCATCACGGGCATCGATTTTGCTTTGCAGATGCAGGCGCATGCCGAGGAAGCGGGCGCAAAAATCATGACCGTGGATATCGATCGCGTCGATTTTTCGGGCGGCATCAAAAAAGTGTTTGCCGAAAACGAGATGTATGAAGGCAAGACCGTGATTCTGGCCATGGGCGCACAGCCGAGAAAACTGGATCTGGAATCCGAACTGCGCCTGGCGGGCAAGGGCGTTTCCTACTGCGCCACCTGCGACGGGGCTTTCTTTCGGGGCAAGGACGTGGCGGTCATCGGCGGCGGCGACACAGCGGCCGAGGATGCGCTGTATCTTTCCAACATCGTCAATAAAGTCTATATGGTGCATCGGCGGGACGCTTTGCGCGCCGAACAATATCTGGCCGACCGCATCAACAAAACCGGCAATATTGAGATGGTCTGGAACGCCACCCTGTCCGAAATCACCGGCGAAAATCTGGTGGACGGCATCAGGGTGCTGAACAAAATTTCCGGCGAAACGCGGGCCATTCCGGTCAGCGGCACATTCATCGCCGTGGGCATGGTGCCCGAAAGCGAAATCGTCAAGGGTCAGGTGGATATCGACGATGCGGGCTATGTGGTGGCCGGAGAAACCTGCGCGACCAGTGTACCCGGTGTTTTTGCGGCCGGGGACATCCGGAGTAAAAAACTGCGCCAGATTGTGACCGCGACGGCGGACGGCGCGGCGGCTGTGGCGGCTGTGGAAGAATACTTAAACAAACTGGGATAACAAAGGACTATACCAACTTGCAAAGTGGTATATGTTATTATAGAATAACGATGCTTTTTGTTTTGCATATTTAGGAGGATGACTGGATGGGACGTTTATTTGGGACGGACGGCGTACGCGGCGTGGCCAACGAAAAACTGACCTGCGAACTGGCGTTTAAACTGGGGCAGGCGGGCGCTACTGTTCTGACAAACGAAGTACATAAAGCGAAGATACTCATCGGCAAGGATACCCGGATTTCGGGGGATATGCTGGAATCCGCGCTCATTGCGGGCATCTGCTCGGTGGGCGCCGAAGCGATGATTGCGGGGGTCATCCCCACACCGGCCATCGCGCACCTGACGCGGGAATACGGCGCGGACGCGGGTGTCATGATATCGGCTTCGCACAACACGGTGGAATATAACGGCATCAAGTTCTTTTCAAAAGAGGGCTTCAAGCTGCCGGACGAACTGGAAGAAAAAATCGAGCGGATTATTCTGGACGAATACGACAGCATCAAACTGCCCATGGGCGTGAGTCTGGGTCGTAAGGTCATGCTGAAAAACGCGTCCGAAGAGTACCGCGATTTTCTGCATACCACGACCGACCAGCGGTTTCGCGGATTGAAAGTCATTTTGGACTGCGCGCACGGCGCGGCCTCCCATATTGCGCCCTATGTTTTCAGACGGTTCGGCGCCGAAGTGGTCGCTTACTACAACTCTCCCGACGGCACAAATATCAACGACCTTTGTGGATCGACGCATCCCGAAGCTTTGGCTGCCTTTGTGCAGGAGGAAGGCGCGGATATCGGCCTTGCTTTCGACGGCGACGCCGACCGGCTGATTGCGGTGGACGAACGCGGCGTTCTGGTGGATGGCGATACGATTATGGCCATCTGCGCGAAGGATATGAAGGACCGCGGGATTTTAAAAAAAGACACGATAGTGACCACTGTGATGTCCAATATGGGTCTGGATATCGCAATGAAAAAATGCGGGATTAAAACCGTGAAGACCAAGGTGGGTGACCGCTATGTATTGGAAGAAATGCTGGCCAGCGGCTATAACTTCGGCGGCGAGCAGAGCGGGCATATCATTTTCAGCGAATTCAACAACACGGGCGACGGTGTGCTCTCGGGCATCCAGCTCTTAAGCGTGATGCGCCGCAACAACATGACCTTAAGTCACCTGGCCAAGATGATCGCCATCCTGCCGCAGGTACTGGTCAACGCCCGGGTCACCGATGATTTTTCCAAAACCTATAAAGACAACAAGACCATCAATGACGCGATTAAAGCGCTGGAAGCCGAGTTTAAGGGACAGGGCCGGGTTTTGATTCGCCCGTCGGGCACAGAACCGCTGGTGCGCGTGATGATTGAAGGCAAAGACCAGACGATGATTGAGAAAAAGGCTTACGCATTAGCTAAACTGATAGAAGATTCATGTAAGTAATCCGACTACTTGACTTTGGAGGACAAAACAAATGTGTGGTATTGTGGGGTATATTGGACCACGGGATTTAAAGGAAGTTCTGATGGACGGGTTGTCCAAGCTGGAATATCGCGGCTATGACAGCGCGGGCATTGCATACAACAGCGAAGGCAAACTGAATATTGTCAAGACAAAGGGACGCTTGAAGGAATTGGCCGAGATTGTCAGAATTGAAGGCAGGACCGAAGGCGGCATCGGGCACACCCGCTGGGCGACGCACGGCGAACCTTCTTACGTCAACTCCCACCCGCATACCAACAGCGCGGGCGATATCGCGGTGGTGCACAACGGCATCATCGAAAATTTCTCCAAACTGAAAGAATGGCTGGAAGCCAAGGGCGTAGCGTTTAAATCCGAGACCGATACCGAAGTGGTCGCGCACCTCATCAACCATTTTTACGAAGGCGATCTGTTTACCGCCACACAAAAAGCGGTGACCATGGTTGAGGGTTCCTATGCGCTGGGTGTGATATCGCCCAAGCATCCGAACCAGATTGTTGCGGTGAAGAAAGACAGCCCCTTAATTATCGGCGTCGGCGACGGTGAAAATTTTATCGCGTCTGATATTCCGGCCATACTGGAATACACACGCAATGTATATCTTTTAGAGGACGGCGAAATTGCTCTGCTCACCCAAGACAGCGTCGAGATTTTTGACGAATTCGGCGCGAAGGTGAAGCGGGATATTTTCCACGTGGACTGGGACGTCAGCGCCGCACAAAAAGGCGGCTTTGAGCATTTCATGATTAAAGAGATTCATGAACAGCCCAAGGCGGTGAAGGACACCCTGATGCCGCGCATTGAGAATGGGCGTAGGGCCATGGAGGAGCTGGGCCTTACCGAAGCATTAGTCAAGAAAATCAATAAAATCCACGTGGTGGCCTGCGGCACAGCCTACCATTCGGGCATGATCGGTAAATATATCATCGAGCGTATGGCGCGCATTCCTGTGGAAGTGACCGTGGCTTCCGAGTTCCGCTATATGGATCCGATTTTGAGTCCGGACGATCTGATGATTGTGGTTTCCCAATCGGGCGAAACGGCGGACACCATCGCGGCCATCCGTGAGGCACAGAAACAGGGCCTTCAAGTGGTGGCCATCACCAACGTGCTGGGGTCCACCATCTCGCGTATATCCGACAAGGTCATCTACACTCATGCCGGCCCCGAAATTGCTGTGGCGTCCACCAAGGCGTATATCACACAGGTGCTGTGCTTCTACATGCTCTGTCTGGAGCTGTCGCTAAAGGGCGGAAAGATTGCGGAAAACGAATATGACCACTATGTCGCCGAGTTGATTGCGGTTCCTGATAAGATCGTAGAATTACTGGACAGCAAGGATATCATCCAGAAAATCGCCTACAAGCAGTTCAACCAACCCAGTGTGTTCTTTTTGGGCCGGGGGCTGGACTACGCGATATCGCTGGAAGCCTCGCTGAAGCTGAAAGAGATTTCGTACATCCATTCCGAAGCCTACGCGGCGGGCGAGCTGAAACACGGCACGATCGCACTGATTGAGAACAATACGCTGGTGGTGGCCAACTGCACACAATCCGAGGTGTACGAAAAAACCGTCAGCAACATTAAGGAAGTCAAGGCCAGAGGTGCTTACGTCATCGGCGTGGCCTTTGAAAGCCGCACCGACGCGGCCAAGCACATGGACGACGTCATCTATCTGCCCGAGGCCTGCGACTTTGTGGCTCCGCTGCTCGCCATCGTTCCTCTTCAGCTGTTCGCTTATTACATGAGCGTGGAGAAGGGCTGTGACGTGGATAAGCCGCGAAATCTGGCCAAATCGGTGACCGTGGAATAGTAAAAAATAAACCCGCCTTGCATGGCCTTCATGCAGGGCTTTTTTTGATTTATGCAAGTTTCGGGGTGAATTTATCCGGCACTTCTGATATAATATTAAACGCACGAAAAAAAGAAGGAACTTTGGGGGAATGGAATAAGTGGCATATCTGTCCGATATTGAGATTGCAACCGCAAAAAATCCGCAGGATATTTTGGAGATTGCGAAAAAACTGGGAATAGACGAAAAGTACGTTGAAAAATACGGCAATTATAAAGCCAAGATTAAGCTGGAAGCGCGTAAGCCCAAGCACAATGGCACCAAGCTGATTCTGATTACAGCGATTAACCCGACGCCCGCGGGCGAAGGCAAAACCACAACCACCATCGGGCTGGCCGACGCACTGGCAGCCAAAGGCGGAAAGGCCATCTGTGTCATCCGCGAACCTTCGCTGGGCCCGGTGTTCGGCATGAAGGGCGGCGCGGCCGGTGGCGGCTATGCGCAGGTGATCCCGATGGAGGACATCAACCTGCACTTCACGGGCGATATGCACGCGATTTCGGCGGCTAACAACCTTTTGGCGGCCATGATCGATAACCATATCCATCAGGGAAACGCGCTCAATATCGACACCCGAAAAGTCATGTGGCGGCGCGCGCTCGACATGAACGACCGTCAGCTGCGTAACATCGTGGGCGGACTCGGCGGAAAAAGCGACGGTGTTCCGCGGGAATGCGGCTTCGACATTACGGCGGCTTCCGAGGTGATGGCTATCCTGTGTCTGGCACAGGATTTGAGCGACCTCAAAGAGCGCTTGGGCCGGATTGTGGTGGCCTATACGATGGGCGGCGACCCGGTGACGGCGGCGCAGATTAAAGCGGACAAGGCGATGGCGATTCTCCTGAAGGAGGCGGTTAAGCCCAATCTGGTGCAGACGCTGGAAGGCACACCGGCCATCGTTCACGGCGGTCCGTTTGCCAATATCGCGCACGGCTGTAACTCGGTGATTGCGACCAAGCTTGGCATGGATTACGCCGACTATGTGGTGACCGAGGCGGGCTTCGGCGCCGATCTGGGTGCGGAGAAGTTTTTGGATATCAAGTGCCCGGTGGCGGAAATTTCGCCAGACGCGGTGGTGATTGTGGCCACAGTGCGCGCGCTGAAATATAACGGCGGCGTGGAAAGGGAAGCACTGGCCGAGGAAAACATCCATGCGGTGATGAACGGCCTTGCGAACCTTTTAAAGCACGTCAGCAACATCAAGGATATTTTCGGGATGAATACGGTGGTGGCTTTAAACCGTTTTTCGACCGATACCGAGGCCGAGATTGCGGCGGTGAAACAGGCATGCGCCAATTTGGGCGTGGACGTGGTGACCAGCGAAGTGTGGGAAAAGGGCAGCGAGGGCGGTCTGGAGCTGGCCGAAAGGGTGATGGCGCTCTGCGAGAACAAAACCGAGCTGAAACACCCGTATGAGCTGAACAACACCATCATGGACAAGATTAAAAAGATTGCGTTTAAGATATACGGTGCGGGCGAAGTGAGCTTTACGCCGGCCGCTAAAAAAGCGATCACGAATCTGGAAAAACACGGGTTCAGCGACCTGCCCATCTGCATCGCTAAAACTCAATACTCGTTAAGCGACCACCCCGAACTTCTGGGCTGTCCC
>CALMFG010000083.1 GCA_937863465.1 uncultured Clostridia bacterium | reverse complement strand
ATATTATTGCCTATGAGATTGTGGCATTTGCACTGGCCATTGCGGCCATCAGTCTGCTGATCTGCGGATTCAGGATCAACAACAGTATTCATGAGGATATGCAGAATTTAGGGATTCAAAAGAGCGTGGGATATCGATCAGGCCAGATTCGGGTGGCGGTCGCACTGCCGTATATCATGATTTGCATAATCAGTACTGCACTGGGCATTGCGGCGTCCTTCGCCGTCCTGCCGCCTTTGGATGCGCTGATCGAGAAATTGACCGGTCTGGTTTGGCATCAGAAGGCGGATATGGAATCGATTTTAATCACGGTGGGCGCATTGCTGATGGCTGTCGTCCTGACGGTGGCATTAGCGACACGAAAAGTAAGCAAGTTTCAGCCGGTGGAGGCCTTAAGAAGCGGCATCCAGCATCATAATTTCAAACACAACTTTATCCCGCTGGATAAAACGCGGATGTCAGTGACGCCGGCGCTGGGGATGAAAAATTGCTTGGGGTCATTGACACAAAATATTGTGCTTTGCGTTATTATTGCCAGCGTGACGTTTCTGGCGATGTTTGCAGCCAGTGCCTACTATAATATGGCCATGAATACGGATAATTTTCTGAAAGTGGTCAGCGGAGAATACAGCAATGTCTATGTGGTCACAGAGGGCAAAGCCGATGAGTTAGCCGAAAGGTTGGACGGCACTGACGGCATCGACCGTATGCTGGCCTACGATGAATTCAAGGTCTTATATAAAAGCCGCAGTATTTCCGCTTTTGTCTGCAAGGATTATTCCGTTGTTAAGAATGACTTGGTCTATGAAGGAAGAAATCCGCGGCATGATAATGAGATTGTGCTGGGTTCGGGAATTAGTGAGGATGTTGAAATCGGCGATACCGTATCGATTGTGTATGGCGGCGTTTCATCCGACTATTTGGTGGTTGGATTTATGCAGTCGCCCAACCAGTTTGGATGTTCATGTGAGCTGACAGATGAAGGATTCAAACGAATCGACAGCGGATATACACCGAATACGCTTAATATATATCTCAACGATCAAATGACGGCGGAGGAATGCGCCAGGCTGGTGAAACAGAAGGCCGGTGATTTGGCTCTCAATATTGTGAACTATGATAAAACAATAGAGACATCCATGGGGACCTATATCAGCATGACAGCCGCATTGGGGGGGACCATCAGTCTGGTGGTGGTCATCATTCTCGCTTTGGTACTGCTGATTATCTTCAGCACGATCGTGGTGCAGAAGAAAAACACCTTTGGGATTCTTAAGGCTTTTGGTTATACAACCAATCAGCTGATTACGCAAACGATACTCGGCATATTCCCTGCCATCGCGCTGGGGATTCTAATCGGGTGTTTTACCGGTAATGTGTGGGTTAATCGTGTTTGGCTGCTCGCTTTTTCTTCGCTTAGTATCCACAAGGTGGATCTTAGTGTTCCGGCCTCTGGGATAATCATGGTAGGGGCACTGATGCTGATGGTTTCGGTTCTGCTGTCCGTTCTTCTTTGCAGCAGATTAAGACGAATCAGTGCGGTTAAACTGGTGCGAGAATAGTTGGATTTCAAATTATCAGAAATCTGTAACAAGCGTTCAGAATTTCTGAAACGGCCTATGACTCAGAGCACAAGGCTGTAAATTGAAATCAATATAATGAAAGCGCGCACTTTCAACAGTATTTGGCCGCGTCGCCATTAAAATATCTACCGCTTGTGTAATATGAGGAAAGATATTTCATAATGGCGTGGTTTTGGCGGGGTATAGCATAAAAATACTATGATTTAGTATATGAGGATTCAAAGGCAGAGAGATGAAGGCGCTATAATAAACCACTTGGAATACCAATATTTACAGTGAATCATATAGCGTTTTGCATGAGATAAAGAACAAAATGTATATATAAAATGAATATGCTCCAAATGAAAACATCTTTCAAGATATTAATAATGGGGAGATGTTTTTTCAAATCCTGAAAGGTCTGGTGCAATATAAAGCACAGAAATGTATACCATTTGTGATTTTGATAGGGTATCGCATAGTACGATAAGATTCACCAATAATTGATAAGATATCAAAACTATAGCCGAACGATAGCGACAATTCGGGGATATACAAAGATTTATTCAGCAATGGTATAGTATCATGTTATTATTAATATATAGCATAGCATTGGTGGTGAACAGGTAAGGATTCAGGGTGCTGATTTTTATTATACGGATAGGATGAAATGTGTATATGCAAAAGGTTTTGGAAGGAAATTTTCAAGGGGCATTTTACCCCGCCCAATCAACAGATAAGGCAATGATTGTTGTAAGCGGCAGTGACGGCGGTATTAAATGGGCAAGTGAAATTGCTTCGGTTTATTCTGAGCATAACATCCCATCACTGGCTGTTGCATATTGGGGTACCCGTTATACAGCGAAAGCACTTGCTCTAATCCCGATAGAAACCATTCTTGCGGCAGTGCTTTGGTTAAAAAATAAAGGTTATTCAAAGGTGGGGATATATGGTATTTCAAAAGGCGCAGAGCTTGCCTTAACTTCGGCCAGTATCATTCCTCAGATTGAATTCGTTATTGCTGTTTCTCCGGCTTGCTGTGTTTTTGAAGGAATCAGCAAACCGCATTACAGCGGTACTTCCAGTTGGACATGGAGAGGAAAGCCGCTGCCTTATGCTTCTTTTCGAAAGCGTTCACCTGCTCTGATTAAGAGCATTTTGCAGAATGGAGAATTTGGATTTGTAAAACAATACCGTGAGGTTTTAAGATCAGAGAAAAATGAAGAAAACGTTATTCAGGCTGAAAAAATAAACGGTTCGATACTCTTGCTGTCAGCAAAAGAAGATGCTCAGTGGCCCGCCGCTGAGATGGGAGAAATGATTTGTGATAGGCTCAAAGAGAAAGGCTTTGCGTTCTCATTTCATCATGAGATATTCTATCCTGCAAGTCATATATTATGCCCGGTGAACACAAAAATGAGATTCTTTTATCGAATAGAAAGACAGTATAAAGAAGAATGTGAATCAGCGAGAAAGACGGCACTAAAAATGACATTGGACTGGTTGGCTGGACTTTAATTATAAACAATAGTAAAAATAGAGTACTCAACTAAAGTGGATACTCTGTTTTTTATATGGCGTACAGCAGGCCCCGAAAAGTGATAAGCTTTTCAAGGGTCGAAGGAGGGATTTTAATAAATCACTCGTATGGCGGATTATGACATTAGGATATATGGCTTTTAGCAAAAAAAGAACAATATAGTGAAAGACCTCTTTAGAAAGCTGAAAATGCTGAGATGCGGCTGCGCCAGTCCCAAAAGTATCGGCCACAAGCAAAACTTAAAAATACCATTGAAGAATTCTGGCTTATGGAATCTAAGCAGAATTTCTAGTTGCGCAAGTCGGGATAGTCGTTGACTTCATATATACCCACTGCGGTATCCGGTTCATTCATATGTGCGTTTGCGAAACGCTGAATAAACGCATCGTCATCATAAATGATAAAATAGTCGTAATCGCGAACGAGACGAATCACACTTTCATCGTCAGGAGCATCGAGGTCCCCAAGCAGGAAAGGATAACAGCTGGCGGTGTGCAATTTGTATTTCATCAAATAGTTAAAATACGCGGTGTCAAACTGGCTGCGGTATTTTTCCGGGATATACATCACATATGTAGCATCCGGCGTTTCGAAGTTTTCAATCATGAGCGCGTTCGCGGGATTTGTTTCTTCATATTCTCTTCTGACAGAGAAAATATTGCTGTTTTTCTCGGCTAGATTGTAGCCGGCAAACAGCACCAGACAGTAAAGTAAGACCCATGCGTAACGATTTGATTTCTTACCCGGATGCAGGCCGGTACCTGAAATATAAATTAAGTAAGCGCAGAACACAAATACCAGATACAATACAATGGTCACCATATAGCGCTCATACCCAGCCAGATTTAACGCTTCATTGAGCGGCATAGAGAAAACATACATAGCAAAAATGCCGATATAATAGAAGATAA
Source organism: uncultured Clostridia bacterium (assembly GCA_937863465.1). Taxonomy (GTDB): domain Bacteria; phylum Bacillota; class Clostridia; order Christensenellales; family CALMFG01; genus CALMFG01. The sequence continues at coordinate 6,576 of CALMFG010000083.1, read as the reverse complement.
AAGCGAAATCAAGGCTTAGAATGACTTTTGTTACCTTCCGTTCATCCTCTTCGGCAAGCTTTTTCCACCATCTTGCGCACAGTGCAACGAAATTCAAAATCAGCATTGAACGAACAAAACTATCGTCGATGTTGAGGATTTTTTCTTTCATCAGCCCTGCGATGGTCCTAATATCCGCAACCGTTTTGCCCGCAAGGATGGATTTAAAATTACTGCTTGTCAGCGCGTGCTTGCTGACCACATCCGGGAATACAGTCTGGCAGTGCAGATTCCATGTCCATATTGTGGCGCCCACAAACAGCGCGGATAAGACGGGGAAGATGAAATTTCGAACATGCCCGCTTTTTATGGAAAAATAGCAAAGAATAATCACATCAATTGCCGCAAAAAAGATGCCGCTGTTCTTTACGAGCACGAGCGCGATCATGACAGGAAGCGAAATGAGGAAAGCGGCGAGCGGATCTTTTCGATAATAGAGGATGATCATCAGTGAAGCAAAGCCCAAACCGGCAAGCAGCGTATCTACCAGTAAATTAAAAATCTTTGGTTCAATCATAAAAACTAAATAGATAAGAATAATGACGGGGAAAATTGTGATGACTAGTTTTCTGTTGAAAACGAGAAGAGGCAGCATGCAGGAAACGAGAAAAACCCCTTGCAGAATTAACATAACCCCTTCAGTGCGGCCAATCATGCGACAGCCGTAATAGATAAACAGGGAAGAGCCAAGCGGATAGCTCGTAAAATCCATCAATGCCGCCGAAGAAGCATCCGGTAAGGTATCAAGAATCAACAGTTCCTTTGCCGCCAATGCCCAGTGTGAAAAATTGTCGTAGTGGGACAGGTGCATGTTGTTGAGCAGCAGCACTAAAAACGCCGTAAAGAGCAATAAAACCCAAAATGACATATGGGTGAGCAGCAAGGGTTGTTTGACTCTGCTTGTTTTGGACACAAGGCGATAGATTATTACAGCCGGATATGCGAGGAATCCGGTAAGATAAACAATATAGATGACAGGCGTCAACCCGCCTAATAACCCTGAGATTTGCAGAGTGCAAATGATTAAAGATATAACCAGAACAGGGATAAGCGCAGAATTGATATGAAAGAGATTTCTAAAAAGCAGTATTAATCCGATAAAAGAAAGCATCAAGAGTACGCCCCGCAAAAGGATACTGCCTGTCATTATTTCAACAATCATGAATACTTACCTCTCTTTTTTTGCCAAAGATATTTTCGCTTTTTTTCATTTAATCTTTCTGCTGTGGTCATTCGTGTGTGATGTGAGTATTAATGCTTTGTTTCGCCTTTTTTTGTTGCGCACACGCCTGATCATCGTAACCAGGATACCTCTTAAGAACTTGGAAACAACAGCGGTAAAAGGATGACGCTCTTTTAGTGAGCCAAATCCAGTGGTCTGGTTCGAAAAAACAAATTTGACGAACTTGGCATAATTGCTTTCCGATATATCATCAAACTCGACAGCAAAAGCTTTTTTCCTTGATGAATAGTTCAGAATCGTTCCGGTAATAATCACTTCTCCAGTGAGCAGTAATATTTCACTTCCGATAAAGTCCTTTGGGTTGGGCAGATTGTCTGGTGATATACTGCACCCACCCTCGGACATATTATTGAGCTTGCCGGTAAATCCACTTTGTCCGTCAATGATAATGGGTATATCGATATCCATGGTTAACCGATCATATTTGCGAATACGTGGTTTTTCAAAGCAGATGATTAAGCTGGCGATAATGGCAAAGAAATTATAAAGTATCCAGGCACCGTTAAGCACATAAATAATAATTGACGATATATTCGCCGCAGTGGCAACCTTGAAAACGACAACCCCCAATGAAAGCAAGCTGAGTACAAACAAAATGAGGTGAGGCTTGGCCACAGACAAAGCAAATTCAGATCTGCTTTGGGTATGCCCTTTTGGTGTGACAATAAACCTTTTCTCTTTATTAAAGAGCAAAGCGCGCAGCGCGGCGACAGCCAGATGGGGCGCGGATGCAGTCTCATATATATGCGTCCACCCAGACGTACGTGAAGCATGAGAAAAAGCACTCACGATCAATCGGTTGATGTAAAAAGAAGGAAGCCAGAAGAACAGCAGATTGATTGGATTTGTCAGCATAATTGGGATGCCTAAAAGAATATAAACCATCGGAGCGAGAATAAAAATCATTTTCTCAACACCATAGAACCAATATAAAATGCCGTCTGAAATAATGACCTTTTGCATAAAAGACAGGGTTTTCATTTTCCAAGGATTCCACTTTTTGAGGATTTCAATATTGCCTTGCGCCCATCGCGTACGTTGTTTGATATAATCTGTAAAACTCTCGGCGGATAGGCCCAGGGCAAATGTGTTTTTTGTAAAGCGGCCTTTAAAACCTTCGCGCTGCAGCAGCAAACTGGTTGCCAGATCCTCCGTAATACTGCCGGTGGGGATGAATCCGATTTTCTCCAGATGTGTTCTTCTAAAAACGCATCCGCTGCCAACAAAAATCAACGCATTATACTCCTGCCGGTGTGCTTGAATCTCCTGCATGAAGAAATCCTGTTCGTTAGATATGTTGTCGTTTAGTCCTAAATTGCGTTGAAAAGAATCAGAATTATAGAAAACCTGGGGCGTTTGGACAAATGCAACCATCTCATCCTTAAAATACCCAAGTGTTTTTTCGAGAAAATCGCTTTTTGGCACCATATCGGCGTCCAGTACGACAGAAAACTCGCTTTTGGCATAATTGCGATAGCAATGATTAAGATTACCCGCTTTTGCATCGAGATGTTCCTGACGTGTAATCCAGTGTACATGATAATCATCACAGATTTGCTTAATTTCATCCCGGGAGCCATCGTCGCATACATATATGGTTAGTTTATCCTGCGGATAATTAAGCTGTGTCGCGCCCGCGATCGTGCGATGAATGACTGCCGCAGGCTCGGTATAGGTGGTGATTAAAACATCAACAGTGGGAACGTAGCCCAAGTTTGAAAAAACCGCCGGTTTCAGCTTTGCCGGAGTGGTAAACAATATTCGGTATGTCAATGATTTAGAAAACCCCATCAGCTCCGCAAGGACCAGGACAAGCGAAAGAACAAAGCTGATGAGGGAAATGGTTGCCAACGTGAAACCAATTCTCCAGCCAAGGTATGTGATGTTGATTAATGTTCCCGCCAGAATAAAAACATCTTTAATCCTTTTGTTGGATTTTGAAAGCAGGTATAAACAAGAGCATATTGCCAGAATGGCAATAGTCAATAAAAGAGGAGTCAGATATGGGTCGCTAAACAGTATATTTTGCAGTTGAACCCAAGAAGCAACATTGTTCAGTTGAGTAAATTGCATAATTCCTCCAAAGGTAATAACGGCCGCGTTTTTTTGCCGTGAACGCGTTGAAATAAGTCATATTCATACTGGAAAGAGTTCAAGCACGAATCACTGTTCTATTTATAAACACGTTATAATAAAGTCTAACGGTACATTTGGTGTTGAACAGATCTAAAAACGAGAAAAGTTTGGTATAAGGCTTTTTATATACAGCTTATCCTGGAAGTGGGCTTGATTATGCAGCCTAAATCTTACGGACGGCTTTGGAAGCGTGCCAAGACTTTAACACGCGCCTTTAAAGTGTACTTTTTAGCAGGAAAAAAACGATTTGAATATGAATGTCGGCAGCAGAGAAAACAGAAAAAAAGGGGTTTGAGAATGCACTGATCGGTCAGAGCAGATAAATTCAAATCCTTTTAAAGCTGTTTCATATAATTGAAAGAAATTCGCGTTTATCTTTTTTGGCATGTGTTTATAATTATAATAATGATATAATCGCTTTTTTGTCGATATAATGAAATATATGAAAATATGATAAAATTGTGTATAATGTATAACAGTGGCAGTTATATTGTCGAATGACCATATTTGCACCAGTCAGTCGTTTAAAATTTAGGAAATTCAGCTGGAAGACGTTTGATGAGACAGAAAAAGCAGATTTGCAGGTTTTCAAACAGAAGCATTTCGTTTATCATGTCGGCGTTGTTGGTTTTTTCTAACGGGCTGAGTTTGCTGAGCCCGATATCCGCTTCTGCGGCGACCACTGCCGACTTCAACTCCGAATGTATCAGTCATACATCAACCGACTGGACTTGTAGCGGTACGAACTATATCAACAATCAAATCATCATGTCCGGTGCCGGAATGGAGGCAATCACCGAAATATCCTTAAACGGGATCGCAGAATCGGTGGATGTGGGTACGCTGGATATTGATTTCGGTTTGGATGTGGATTTTAGCGGTGAAGTTTTGACCGGCGTTTCCGATGCCGCAACTGCCGCCATCTGTTTCTATGACGCCTCTCACATTCTGATTGGCAGCCAGCTTACGCTGACCAGCGGCATCAATACCGCACCCAGCACGGTCGCAATGAGTTCGGGCGCATCCATTCCGGACGGCACACGAACCATTGAGATTACTTTAAGCGCAAATGACACGGAAAACATTTTCACTTCCATCATATTTAAAAATATCTCACTGGTTATACGTGATGACTCCAACCCCGCCATTTCATCTGATTATCAAGCTGTATGGACCAACATGACCCCCGTCACTGTCACCGTCACGGCATCCGACACGCAAAGCGGTGTTTCGGCTATTTATGATGCTGTCAGCGGAGCGAAGCTGACAAATCAATCCACTTACAGCTATGATGTCACAGAAAACGGTTCGCGCCAGTTCTATGCCGTGGACTATTCAGGCAGATCGTCCGATATGCTGACGGTTGATGTGACCCATATCGACACAAACGCGCCGTTAAGTCCGCCAGAGATGATTGTTTCTGAAAACGGATGGGCGAACAGCGATGTGACACTGACTTTAAGCGAGATATCGCCCGCATCCGGCGAAAGCCCCGAAACGCGCCAGTACCAGATTGGAAGCGAAGGATGGCGGGATTATACAGGGGCGCTGACTTTTGACAGCGATACGGATGTGGTCGTCTATTCGCGGACAATCGATGCGGCGGGCAACGTTTCGGCCGGTCAGAATTCGGCGCAGATTCAAGTGGACAAAACCCTGCCCGAAGTATTACTTTCGATGACGCCGGATATCGCAGGCGGTGCGGTGATTGAGACGGCAATCAGTGACGCTGGGTCGGGTATTTTAGAAACAAAATATGCCGCGGGCATATGGGATGCGTCCTATTTTGCTTCGTCAGGAACGGCCTTTACCGGTACGGATATCAACGTGGCAGTCGGCGGAGATTATACCGTCTATGCAGTGGATACGGCGGGAAACGAAACGGTTGGAACCGTCAGCGTCAATACCTATCCCGTCATCGGGGCAATTGAGAATCAGACAATCGATGAAGATACGGTAAAAGCCATCACCTTCCCGGTCGCGGACAGCGAAACCACAGCAGATGCGCTGAGCATTGACGCTTCAGCTTCCGGAAGCGTGGTCAACATATTAGATTGCGTGATTGACCCGAACACGGGGCAAGCCAGCCTGACTTTCATTTCATACCTAAACCAATATGGCACCGACAGTATCACGGTCACTTTAAGCGACGGTGTTCTTTCGTCTTCCAAAACGTTTGATATTACCATCTTACCGGTGGATGATACTCCGGCGGCTGAGGATGATTCGCCGATAGCCATCAACGAGGACAGTGGCTACACCGAGATTGACGTTTTGGCAAATGACAGCGATGCCGAGGGCACAGTTGGGATTCGGACGTTTGATACCCAATCCGCCGAAGGCGGCACCGTTCGGTTGAATGCCGCGGAGAACGCTTTGGAATATCGCCCGGCACCGAACTTTGCCGGAAGCGATTCCTTCACCTACAGTGTCATCGACGGAACTGGCAACGCGAGCAATATGGCAACCGTTCATATCACAGTAACCAATATCAACGATAGTCCCATTGCGAACAATGAAGTCATTTATATCGATGAGGATACCGAGACCTATTTCGATGTGCTCCATAATGATACCGATGTGGATATTGAAGCGGCTGGCGATGTGCTGCACATCGATTCCTTTACGCCGATTGACAGCGCGGCGGGAACGATTGAGATCAGCGGCAATCAAATATTGTATCATCCAGAAGCCAACTACAACGGTACGTTCACGTTCAATTACACCGTGATGGATACAGCGAACAGCACGGATACCGCAACAGTCACCGTTGTGGTTGAAAAGGTGAATGACGAACCGACGTTCAGCGGGCTTTTGAACAGCTACAGCTTTGATGAAGACACGGTCTCCTACAGCATCGATTTTTCGGTGTTCGATGTGGAGACAGCTATCAAGGACCTGATGGTACAAGCCAGCGCATCAAATAACAATATGATTCGGCAGACCGAACTGAGCTTTGTCAACCATACGGACAATGACCCGGCACTCAGCCTGATGATTACCCCGAGGGAGAATATAAACGGGACCTGCGTGGTGACCATCCAGCTTGGCGACGGCAATGTCTTTGTTCAGCGGGAAGTCACCATCACGATGAATTCGCTTAATGATGCGCCTGTGGCCGAAGATGATGAATTAGAATATATCGAAGATCATGCGCT
>CALMFG010000082.1 GCA_937863465.1 uncultured Clostridia bacterium | reverse complement strand
ATGATAATACCACACGTGTCAAGCCCCGTAGTAGATATCAGACTGATTATACGCCTGATTGCCTGATAATTTCAATCATAATCCCATAAAAATGGAGAAGTGCATAAGAAAGCCGGGCATTTTTAATGTGCCCGGCTGAATTTTTAAATCTGCACCAATGAACGATTATTAGATGGTCGCATCGCGTTTGGCCGCGCGTCCGGAAAAGTAGAACAGCACGCCGCCGACGATGAAGAGAATCAGCACGCTGAGGACGCCATAGGGCGTGGCGGCCTTGTCGATGGAGTCCTGAACCCATTCGGGGTGACTTAAGGCCATTTTTCTTGCGGTGTACATGGTCACTGCGCTGAACAGAGCCGGGCCCATGATGGCCGAGAACTTGCCGAAGATTTCGAAGAAACCGAAGAACTCGTTGGATTGTCTCGGGTCGGGAATCATCCGGCCGAACAGCGAACGGGACAAGGCCTGAATGCCGCCCTGGCTGGTGGCGACCAGCGCCGCGAGCGCCCAGAAGTGCCAGGTTTTGGTCACGCCGAAGCCAACGAAGCAAATGAGGACATAGACACCGATGCCGACGGCGATCATCTTTCTTGCGCCAAAACGCTTGGCAAGAACGCTGTAGAGGATGGCGAATGGGAAAGCGAGCAATTGTACCATCAGGAGCGCCAACAGCATCTGGGTGTTGTCAATGTTTAGTGCTGTACCATAAGCTGTGGACATTGAGATGATGGTATTGACGCCGTCGATAAAGAAGAAGTAGGCCAGCAGGAACAGGAACATGCTTCTATATTTCCGGATTTGATTGAACGTGGCGCCCACGCGTTTGAAGGACTGACGCAGCATGCCCGGTTCGCGCTCAATATAGAATTCCTGATGCACGTTTTTCAGCATCGGGATAGTGAAAGCGCCCCACCAAATGCCGGTCAAACCGAAGGAGATGGCCAGAGCCAGGCTTGGGCTGACCAGCTTCATGAGAACCAGGAAGATGATAAACGGGATGGTCGAACCGCCGATGTAGCCGAGGGCGAAACCCCAGGAAGAGACCTTATCCATGCGATCTTTGGTGGTGACGTCGGTGATAAAACTGTTGTAGTAGATTTCCGCGCCTGAGAAGCCAATCATGCTGAGCGCGTACAAGCCCAAAATCAACTGCCAGATGGGCGCAAAGGGCATGCCGGAAAGCGCGAGACAGGACAGAACCCCGATAGCCACAAAGAAAGCGAAGAGACGTTTCTTTAGCCCTTTGAAGTCGCCGAGCGTGCCGAGGAACGGTGCGAAAACGGCAATCAGCATCTTGGCGATACTGGTGACGTATCCCCACCAGCCTACAGCCAAGGAATCATTTTCGAAAAGGGACATGAAGAAGATTGGAAGCACGGTGACCACGACGATGGAATGGGCCGAGTTTGCCCAGTCGTACATCATCCAGGATTTCTCCTGTTTCGTAAATTGTTTTAACATGATTAATACTCCATCCCGATTTATTTTAAACTATTATATCATAGCGTGCGGCCGAATTATAACGGTTTGTTAAACGAATTGTAATTTATATTGCGCCTCATTTTTTTTATTAGTATAATTGACCAAAGAAAAGCGAAAGAAAGAAGACAAACAGTTCATTATGGAA
>CALMFG010000081.1 GCA_937863465.1 uncultured Clostridia bacterium | reverse complement strand
AAACGGCTGAAAAGAAAGCCCCTGCGGTTGAAAAAACCACTGCAGCCAAGAGCACTGCGACTGCGGCTAAACCCGCTGCGGCCAAGAGCACAGCGACGGCAGCCAAGACAACCGCTGCTAAAGCTGCCACAACGACAGCTGCGAAGAAAACCACAACGGCGGCAAAGTCTGCTGACAGTGAAAAGAAGACAACAACAGCAAAGTCGACTGCTACTAAAACCACAACGGCTAAAAAAACGACTGCTGCTGAAACGAAAGAAAGTTAACCACTGCAATAAAAGCGAGGTGAAATCCAGATGGCACATAAGAAAGGTATGGGATCCACTCGAAACGGTCGTGACAGTGAATCCAAACGTCTTGGTGTTAAACGTTCAGATGGTCAGTTCGTCTTAGCCGGTAATATCCTTGTTCGCCAAAGAGGCACAAAGATTCACCCGGGTGAAAACGTGGGTAAAGGCAAGGACGACACGCTTTTTGCATTGATCTCTGGTAATGTGAAGTTTGAACACAAAGGAAGAGATAAAAAGCAAGTCAGCGTTTACCCTTCCTGATGCAAGTTTGAATGAATCGACATCAAAAATGAAGCGTTCCTGATATGGAGCGCTTTTTTTATTTCCTTTTCAGATCGGCGATAAACACAAAACACGCGGCCAAAAAGATGACCGAGGCCAGCGTGCCGAATATATCCCGATTGCGAACGCCCGAAACGATAAACAGCCCGGCGCAGATGATAAACATCCCCCATCCAATCAGTTGCAGTTTTCCTTTCATCAGTTGCCCTCCCCCGTCTTCTCTTCGATTTGACTTTTAATATTTTAATCGTTCTTTTACAAAAAGACAATCGAAAAACCGGCCATTACGCGTTTGCGTCCCTCCGTCCGTGATGTTATAATGAATTAAAATATTTTTTAGGATGAACCGATGAAAAAAGACAACATCTACCGCGCGGCGCGCGAAGCCTACAACGATACCGCCGAAAAGCCGCTGAACCGTGAAGAAGCCGCCGACCGCCTGCATGTCAGTCTGGCCAGTCTGGCGCGCTACGAGACCGACGAAAGCGTCCCCGGCAGCGAAGTGGTGTTCGCCATGAGCAAGCTCTACGAAAATCCGGCGCTTCGTCACCAATACTGCGCCGAATGCTGTCAGATCGGCATGGACGACTATGCGTTCAGCACGCCTAAAAGCCTGTTTGAATCGGGATACGGCCTCATCAACGCCAACAAGGTACTGGAAAAATTCAAAAACGAGCTCTTCGATGTGTTGGCTGACGGAACCGTGGATGAAGAAGAGATTGTTCGCCTGCGCGCCATTATCCCCCAAATTAAAAACGTGCAGAAACTGCTGACCGAGATTGAAATCGAGATTGAAAAGCACGCGATGAAGATGGATATTGAACTTAAATAATCCTTGCGATAAAAGCCATCAAAAAACCTCAAAGATGAGGTTTTTTTGATGCTTTAAATCGCTGGGATGCGCTGTGAAAAAAATAACGAAATGGGTATAATAAAGCATATCCTTTATATGACATCTTTTACAAGCCGTTAATAGAAACACATTGTAAAGGATTTAGTTAGATGATAAGATGATTATATTAAGATTGGAGGTTATTTTATGGACTACATGCTATGGATTTGGCTTGCCGTCATCATTTTAGCCGGAATTCTGGAAGCTGGAACGATGCAGTTGGTTTCCATATGGTTTATCGGTGGCGGATTTGTCGCCTTGATAGTTGCCATGCTTGGCGGTCCGCTTTGGCTGCAGCTCATCCTGTTTTCACTGTGCTCGGTCGTCCTGCTGGCGTTTGCTCGGTCTATCCTTAAGGATAAGCTTCAAGTCGGCAAAAATAAAACCAATGCGGATTCTTTAGTTGGTAAGATATGCATCGTTGATGAACCCATCGACAACATAAGGTTCGAAGGAAGTATCAGAATTAATGGTCTGGTCTGGACGGCCAGAAGTGCTAACGATTCGGTCACCATCAAAAAAGGTGAGCGGGTTGAAGTTACCGATATACAAGGCGTTAAACTGATTGTAAAAAAAGAAAATAAATAGGAGGATTTAATCATGTCACCAGGTGCAATTGTTGGAATAGTTTTAGGAATCGTCGCTCTTTTGGTCCTAGTATCAAACATCAAGATCGTTCCCCAGGCTCAGGCATATGTTATTGAGCTTCTCGGTGCGTATCAAAAAACTTGGCAGGTTGGCCCGCATTTTAAGATTCCACTGCTTGCCAAAATCGCTAAACGCGTTTCGATCAAAGAACAGGTGGTGGACTTTGCTCCCCAGCCGGTGATTACCAAAGATAATGTTACCATGAAGATTGACACGGTTATCTTCTTCCAGATTACCGACCCGAAGATGTTCGTATACGGCGTGGAACGCCCGATGAGCGCGATTGAGAACCTCACCGCGACCACCTTGCGTAACATCGTTGGTGACCTCGAACTGGACGAAACCCTGACCTCGCGTGATCTCATCAACACCAAAATGCGTGCGATTCTGGACGAAGCGACCGACCCGTGGGGTATCAAGGTCAACCGTGTTGAGCTGAAAAACATCATGCCGCCGGCCGAAATTCAGGACGCGATGGAAAAACAGATGAAGGCTGAACGTCAGCGCCGTGAATCGATTCTGACCGCTGAAGGCCAGAAGAAATCAGCAATCCTCGTCGCCGAAGGTGAAAAGCAGTCGGCCATTCTGGTCGCGGAAGCCAAAAAGGAAGCCGCGATTCGTGAAGCCGAAGGTAAAGCCGAAGCGATTTTGAAAGTTCAAAGCGCGACTGCTGAAGGTATCAAAATGCTGAACGCCTCCATGCCGACAGAAAAAGTGCTGGCGCTGAAGAGTTTCGATGCGCTGGTCAGTGTCGCCAACGGACAGGCAACCAAGTTGATTATTCCTTCTGAAATTCAGAATATGGCCGGTGTGGCTGCCAGCCTGAAGGAACTCATCAAGGACTAAGACTGATTAAACGAGACTACAGAAACAGGATGCGCGTTTGTGCATCCTGTTTTTTTATTGTCCAAAACAATTGACACACAAAAGCACGGGTGTTATAATCGCAACAATATAAATAACGTTTATATACAGTTTGAGGTGCGTCTTTTAAGAGTAGCGTGTTCCCGGCTTTCGGCTCAAGCGTTAATGGAACAATGTCAAAAGGAAAAGATGCCGAAGGAAACGGGCGCATGGCCGATGCGGGTTTTCTGGGGTTGCGTTTAGAGAATATCCGCAACACTGTCGTTTAAGGATTTAAACGGAGCGCTGCTGTTGTAAGTGATGATAAACCGGGTTTTACCGATTTTCTTTTGTTGACTTGCAGTGCTATTATGTTGATACTAGCGCTGTTTTTTATTATAATTTTAGATATTGGAGATTATGGAGGACAACATGAAGAAGTATACGGTCGCCATCGTCGGCGCCACCGGCATGGTCGGAAGAAAGTTTTTACAAGTGCTTGAGGAACGCGATTTCCCAGCCAAAGAATATCTGCTGTTTGCGTCCAGCCGCAGTGCGGGCAAAACAGTCGATTTTATGGGCAAGCCCCACACGGTCATCGAACTGACCGAAGAGAATATCAAAAAGAATCCTTGCGATATTGCATTGTTCAGTGCGGGCGGCGGCACCAGCCGCGACTTTGCGCCCATCTTCGCACAAAACGGCGCAGTGGTCATCGACAACTCCAGCCAGTGGCGGATGGATGACAATGTGCCTTTGGTGGTGCCCGAAGTGAACCCCGAGGATATCGACCGACACAACGGCATCATCGCCAACCCCAACTGCTCCACCATTCAGGCGGTCGTCGCGCTGAAGCCATTGGAGAAATACGGCATTAAGCGCATCGTCTACAGTACCTATCAGGCGGTCAGCGGCGCGGGCATGGGCGGATACGCCGACCTCGAAAATGGCCTCAAGGGCGAAGCCCCCAAAAAGTTCCCCCAGCCGATTGCGGGTAACTGTCTGCCGCATATCGATGTCTTTATGGACAACGGATATACTAAAGAAGAAATCAAGATGGTCAACGAAACCCGCAAAATTATGGGCAACTATGACCTTAAAATCACCGCAACAACGGTTCGTGTGCCTGTGTTCCACGGCCACAGCGAATCCATCAATGTGGAATTTGAAAAACCGTTTGACTTGGCCGAGCTGAAAGCCACACTGGCCGCTGGAAAAGGGATTGTCATGATGGACGACCCCGCAAACGGCGTCTACCCCACCCCGCTCTTTGCCGAGGACAAAGATGAAGTCTTTGTCGGCAGAGTCCGCCGCGATGAGAGCGTCGAGAGCGGCATCAACATGTGGGTGGTGGCGGACAACATCCGCAAAGGCGCGGCAACCAACGCGGTGCAGATTGCGCAAGCCTTGATTGAACGCGGTATCATTTAACCAAACAATAAACTCGTTTTTAAGGAGCTTATCATGAGTGTTTTTAAAGGCGCGGCCACCGCGCTGGTCACACCGTTTAACGAGACCGGCATCAACTTCGATGCGTTTGAAGCGCTGATCGATTACCAGCTGGAAGGCGGAATCGACGCGCTGGTCGTCTGCGGCACCACCGGTGAAGCGTCCACCATGTCCGAAGAGGAGACCCGTCAGGCGATTGGGTTTGTCGTGAAGAAAGTCAACGGCCGAGTGCCGGTCATCGCAGGCACGGGGTGTAACTGCACGGCGAAGGCTGTGGAAAGCAGCAAATCCGCCGCCGATTTGGGCGCCGACGCGCTGTTGGTGGTAAACCCCTATTACAACAAGGGCAGCCGCTCGGGCATCTATAAGCACTATACTATGATTGCCGATGCGGCCAAGACGCCGATTATCGTCTACAACATTCCCGGCCGGACAGGATGCAATATCACGCCCGATTTTCTCGGCGAAATCGCCGATATCGATCAGGTAGTCGGCGTGAAGGACGCCACGGGCGACATCAGCCAGATTGCCGATGTGGCCAGCAAGCTGAAAGGCAAAATCGACATCTATTCGGGCAACGATGACCAGATTACGCCGATTATGGCGCTGGGAGGCTTAGGCGTTATCAGCACCATCAGCAACATTGCCCCCAAAGCCACAGCGGACCTGACACGCAATTTTTTAAACGGCAACATTCAGGCGGCTATTGAGATTCAGCTTAAGATGATGCCGCTGATTCGCGCACTGTTCTGCGAGACCAACCCGACGCCGGTGAAAGCCGCATTGAATCTTTTGGGGTTTGAAGCAGGTCTGCCGCGTCTGCCGATGGACGAAGCGACCGCGGCGACCAAAGCGCTGCTGGCCAAAGCGATGACCCAATTTGGGTTTGATGTCGTACAGGAGTACTAATGATACGATTAATGATTAGCGGTGCCAACGGATTTATGGGTCAGGTGGTGGCGAGAATCGCCGCCGAAGACAAAAACATGTCCGTTGTGTGCGGCGTAGACAAAATCACCGACCGGTTTGAAAACCCGTTTCCGGTGTACAGCTGTTTTACCGATATCCACGAAGAAGCCGACGTCATCGTCGATTTTTCGCGTCCCGACGCTTTAAGCGATATTCTGGCGTATGCCGTGAAGACCAACACCCCGGCTGTGCTCTGCACCACCGGCTACACCGAGGACGATATCGCCGCGATCAAAACCGCCGCTGAATCGGTCGCGCTGTTTAAATCGGCCAATATGTCTCTCGGTGTCAACCTGCAGATGGACCTCATCAAACAGCTGGCCGAGTTTTTGGGACACGATTACGACATTGAAATCATTGAAAAACACCATAACCGCAAGGTGGACGCACCCAGCGGGACTGCGCTGGCTCTGGCCGACGTGCTGAATGACGCCCTGCATCATGAGCTGAACTACGTCTACGGTCGCACCCCCGAAAGCGGCAAGCGCGAACCCAAAGATATCGGCATCCATTCCATCCGCGGCGGTACCGTGGTCGGCGAGCACCAGGTGGCATTCTATGGCAACGACGAGGTCATCACGGTCACCCACGAAGCGCAGTCCCGACAGGTCTTTGCGGTGGGTGCGGTACGTGCGGCACGCTTTTTGGCGGGCAAACCAGCGGGTCTATACGCCATGGACGACTTTATCAAAAACCCGCATGTCATCCGCAATATGTATTTTGACCAGAACCAGTCCATGATTTCGGTTTCCAACATCCCGCCGGATTCTCTGACTCTGGCCGGTTTGTTTGAAGCCCTCACCACTTCGGGCGTCAATATCGACATCATCACCCAGTCCATTCTGACGTCGGGTTTAATAAACTTAAGCTTTTCACTCTCCAAACACGACTTAAAACGCGCCACGACGGCGATGTCCGAATACATCGACGAACTCGACGGTACCGAGATGACGGTGCTGGAGGACGTCACCAAGGTGACGGTTGAAGGCTCAGGCATGGAGCGTGAAGCGGGCGTGGCCGCACGGCTGTTTTCGGCGCTGGCGCTGGAAAACATTCCGGTCAAGGCCATCTCAACATCCGAGATTAAAATTGCCTTCTGTGTGGTTCCTGAACAATCCATGGACGCGCTGGCGGTGGTCAGCAAGGTATTCGATATCTAATTAAAGCGATATTTAAACGGAGTAACCCGTTACTCCGTTTTTTTATGCGGTTTTACCCGAAATTTACATATAATTTTAATGACAAAACCGCAAAATTATGATAGATTATGACGGTTCGATAAAAAACGATATACTAATTTTTTAAAAGGAAATTTTATGATAGAAAGAAAAGACATACGAAACATCGCCATCATCGCGCACGTTGACCATGGCAAAACCACGCTGGTAGACGCCATGTTTGCGCAGACCGGCATCTACCGCGCCAACCAGTCGGTGACCGAGCGCGCGATGGACAGCAATGACCTGGAACGCGAACGCGGCATCACCATTCTCTCGAAAAACACCTCTATCCACTGGAAAGACGTACGCGTCAATATCGTCGATACCCCCGGCCATGCCGATTTCGGCGGCGAAGTGGAGCGTATCCTCTCAATGGTGGACGGCGTTCTGGTTCTGGTGGATGCGGCCGAAGGCCCCATGCCCCAGACGCGCTTTGTTTTAACCAAGGCGCTGGCTTTGGATTTGCCGCTGATTATCGTGGTGAACAAAACCGACAAGCCGGACGCGAGACCGATTCACGCCATGGAGGAAACTCAGCTTTTGCTGATGGAACTCGGCGCTTCGGACGATCAGATTCACGCGCCGGTCATCTTTGCTTCGGGGCGGGACGGCAAAGCCGGAACCACCGAGGCTTTGGGCAGCGATTTATCGCCGCTGTATGATACCATCTTAAGCCATATCCCCTGCCCGGTCGGCGACGAGACCGAACCGCTGCAGCTTCAGGTTTCCACCATCGACTACAACGACTACGTCGGCCGTATCGCGATCGGCCGTGTGCGCCGCGGCGCTATCGCGGTGAACGACACCATCGACCTGTGCTCGCCCGATCTGCCCAAAGGCCGTCAGATTCCCACCAAAGTGACCAGCATCATGACCTTTGACGGTTTAAAAAGAAACAGCGTGGAAAGCGCGACCATCGGCGAAATCGTGGCCATCTCGGGCATCGACGGCATCGAAATTGGCGACACCATCTGCCCCTTCGGCAAGACCGAGCCTTTGCCGGTCATCAAGGTCTCCGAGCCCACCGTGGCCATGAACTTTTTGGTCAATAATTCGCCCTACGCGGGCAAGGACGGCAAGTTTGTCACCTCGCGCCAGCTTTGGGCACGCTTGGAAAAGGAAGGCCAGAGCGACGTGGCGCTGAAAGTGGAACAGGGCGAGCGCGCCGACAGCTTCCGCATCAGCGGACGCGGCGAACTGCACTTATCTATTCTGGTGGAAACCATGCGCCGTGAAGGCTTCGAGTTCATGGTCAGTCGCCCCGAAGTTATTCTGCACAAAACCGAGCGCGGTATTCAGGAACCGATCGAAATGCTGTATCTCGATATGCCCGATGAATATATCGGCTCGATCATGGAAGTCTTAAGCAAACGAAAAGGCGAGCTTATGGATATGTCGGCCAAGGAAGGCCGCACACATCTGGAATACAGTATCCCCTCCCGCGGACTGTTTGGTTTTAGGAGCATCCTGATGACCGAAACGCGCGGCGAAGGCATTATGAACACCAGTTTTGACCGCTATGACGATTATTGCGGCGATATCTCTCACCGCCATCAGGGCGTGCTCATCAGCACCGACCTTGGCGTTTCCGTCGCCTATTCGCTGAACACCGCGCAGAAACGCGGCCAGCTGTTTATGGGCGCGGGCGAACGCGTTTATCCTGGCATGATTATCGGCCTGTCCGCGCGTCCCGAGGACGTGGCCATCAATGTCTGCAAAACCAAAAAACTGACCAACACACGCGCATCCGCCAAGGACGACAACGTCATGCTGGCTCCGCCGGTTCGTATGAGTCTGGAGGAAGCGCTGATGTTTATCAACGAAGATGAGTATCTGGAAGTGACGCCTTTGGAACTGCGCTTAAGGAAGATTATTCTCAGCGCTGAAGAACGTCAGAAGGCGCAGGCGAAAAAGAAAAAGCAGGACGAGCTTTAAAGAAGCTGTCCCGCCAGATATCCGGTAGAAAACGCAATCTGGAGGTTGAACCCTCCGGTCAGCGCATCCACATCGATCATCTCCCCGGCAAAATAAAGGCCGGGGATTTTTTTTGATTCCATGGTGGAAGGGTTCACTTCCTTCACCGAAACCCCGCCGCGCGTGATGATGGCCTCGGCCATGCTGCGTTTACCGACGATGTTCAATCGGTAGTGCTTTAGGAGCGAAACGATTTCCCTTCGGTTTTCCACGGTAATCGCGTTGCCCTTGGTTTCGGGCGGAAAGCTGATGCGGTCCATAAAGTGCGGCACCAGCGAAGACGGCAGCAGCGTGCGCATCAGGTTGGAAAAATCCTTATTGGGGTTTTCGCCAATCTCGCGCAAAATGCGGTTTTCCAGCTTGGTTTCGTCCAGTGCGGGTTTCAGGTCTAATAAGACAAACGCGTCCTTAAAACCCCCGTTTTTGTAGTATGCCGAGGCGGAAAGCGCCACCGGGCCCGAGATGCCCCAATGCGTAAACAGAAGCTCACCAAAGTCGCTATATACCTTTCGCCCATCGTTGTAGAATTCCGCGCCCACATTTTTTAAGGTCAGCCCCGTCGGTCGTTCGGAGGTGTCCTCCGTTTTCAGTGAGACCAGCGAGGGCTCAAAGTCGGTTGTGGTGTGCCCCATCGCTCTGACGTTTTCAAAGAATTTCCCGTCCGAGCCGGTGGAAGGATAGCTTACCCCTCCTGTAGCGATGATGACGTTGTCGAACTTCTCCGATTTTCCGCCTGCGGTCAGCGAAAATTTCTTATCCGGCTTCGTCAAAGCATCCACGTGGGTTCTTAAACGGATGATTACACCTTGTTCCTTCAGGCCCGCTTCCAAAGCCTTGATGACGTCGCTGGATTTATCGGATTCCGGGAACACGCGTCCCC
The DNA here is from genome assembly GCA_937863465.1 of uncultured Clostridia bacterium. GTDB lineage: Bacteria > Bacillota > Clostridia > Christensenellales > CALMFG01 > CALMFG01. The sequence goes on along the minus strand of CALMFG010000081.1, from coordinate 1,160 downwards.
CGCGCTCCTCTTTGGTCGCAAGACCATGCGCGTCGAAATACGCCAACAAATCGGCGTTGGTAAAGCCGTACAGTGCCGAATAAAGAAACTTGCTGTTCCGCGGGATATTCAAAAAAAAGTCGGCGATTTCGGCGCTGTTGGTGATGTTGCACCGGCCTTTGCCGGTCAAAAACAGCTTTTTGCCAAGTTTTTCGTTCTGCTCAAACAGCGTCACCGCATGTCCGGCTTTGGCGGCCGAAATGGCGGCCATCATGCCTGCCGGTCCTCCGCCGATGACCGCTACCGTTTTCTTGCTCAATTATAGCCTCTCAATCTTCTTTTCCACCAGCTGGATGCACTCCTCGGCGCCCATCATGTAGGACACCGGCGTCACCGTCACGAAACCCTCTTTGATGTAGTTGACGTCCTTGTTCCCCGGCTCGGGCAGAAGTTTATGCCCGCCGATCCAGAAATACTCGTTGCCGAACGGATCCACCCCGCGGGTGATGTCGTTTTCATACCTGACTTCTCCCAGAGACGCCACCTTGATGCCCTTTAGTTCGTCAAAAGGCAAAGCCGGAATGTTGATATTCAAAATATAGTTTTTGACCATGGTGCTGATGGGGTATTTTTCGATAAATTCGCTGATGAACCGAATTGCCGTATCCATATATGTCAAATCATTGCCGTCCAGCGAAACCGCCATGGCGCGGTAGCCCATCATCGCGGCTTCCAGTGCGCCCGAAACCGTGCCCGAATAGACCACGTCGGTGCCGAGGTTGGCTCCGATGTTGATGCCCGAGAGCACCAAATCCGGCTTCCCTTGAATCACCTCTTCAATGCCGATTTTGGCGCAATCGGCGGGCTTGCCGCTGCAGGAAAACACCTTGGCTTTGTGCTTCTCCGAGAGGTCTTTAAAGTGCTTGATACGCAAGGGTTTGTGCATGGTCAGCGCGTGTCCGGCCCCCGACTGCGGGTTATGCGGCGCCACCACCGTGACCGTATGCTTTTCGGCCAGCTTCTCGGCCAGCCCCAGAATGCCTTCCGAGAGATACCCGTCGTCGTTGGTAATAAATATATTCATTAAGATTAGCCCTTCTCATTTGGTCTGACCATTATAACAGAAATCGTCCGTTTATCAAATAAAGAAGACCAAAATTATCTTCTAATCTTGGTCCGCA
>CALMFG010000080.1 GCA_937863465.1 uncultured Clostridia bacterium | reverse complement strand
AAAAAAGCCCTTTCGGGCTTTTTTGTTTGGTTATCGCATGATTATTTTAGAAATCCATTGAGGATGGTGTTCTCTGCTTCGGTTTCGGAAAGCCCGATGCTCATCAGCTTGATGAGCTGTTCGGATTCCAGACGCCCGATGGCGGCTTCGTGCACCAGCTGGGCTTCGTTGTGGTAGGCCGAAATCTTGGGGGTGGAAAGCACGGTGGCATTATCCATGATGATCGCGTCGCACTGGATATGTCCGCGGCTTTTGTTCTTGCCCGACAGGTCGAAGAAAAAGTCCTGTTTGGAATGTCCGCGCGCCACAGCCCGCGAGATGACCTGCGCGGTACTGTTTTCGCCTTCCAGCTCGATATTGACCGATGAAACCGCGGTCTGCACACCGGTGGTGAGGAGTCGTTCGGTGATAATCAGTTTGGCTCGGTCGCCCAAATGCACGGTGGTTTCACGGTGGGTATCGTCCACGCCTTCAATCTGTACCATCTCAAGCTCCACCACGGTGTCCGCTTCGGCCCAGATGATGGTCTTCGGGTTTAAAATCTTTTCGCCTGTTCCCGGGCCCTGTCCATAGTGCTTTTCCACATAGCGCATCTTCGCGCCTTTTTTCACATGGAAATCATGGATGCCGTCATGCCGCGCGGTTTTTCCGCCGTCGTTATGGATGCCGCATCCGGCCACCACCAGCACATCACTGTTTTCGCCGATGACGATGGTGTTGTAAACAGTGTCCTCGGTATCCTCTTGGGTCACCAGCGCTGGGATATGGACGCTTTCGTTTTTGGTTCCGGGTTTAACCGTGACGTTGATGCCGGGTTTATCGGTTTTGGGTTCCACCGTGATATTCGCCGTGGAGTTTCTTTCAATGCCCACGCCGTTTTTGCGGATGCTGTATGCCCCGATGGGCACGCTGTGCAGGTCGGCGACTTTCTCTAAGAGGGTTTTATCCAACGCGTTCAGCATTTTCCGTTCCCTCCGTTTCCTCGTAGCAGTCACAGCTCATGGTGGTGTCCTGACGGTTTAGGATGCTTTCCATGGTCACGTTCGGGGTGATCCGGCCGTTTTCCACCAGCAGAATCTCGTCCGCCAGCTCCAAAATGCGCTCCTGATGCGAGATGATAATCATCGTGGTGTCCAGTTTTTCGTGCATCGTGTTAAAGGTCTGCGCCAGCTTTTGGAACGACCAAAGGTCGATACCCGCTTCGGGCTCGTCAAACACAGCCACGTTCAGCCGCCTTGCCAGAATGGTGGCAATCTCGATGCGCTTAATCTCGCCGCCCGACAGCGTGGCGTCCAAATCGCGCGACAGGTAATCCCGCGCGCAGAGACCCACCTGCAACAGCAAATCCCGCATCGGGTCGCCGGTTTCGTTCATGGCCAGCCGGAGCATCTCCTTCACTGAGATGCCCTTGAAGCGCGGCGGATGCTGAAAGGCATAGCCGATGCCCTTTCGGGCGCGTTCGGTCACCGTTAGGTCGGTGATGTCCTCGCCGTCCAGAAATATTTTTCCGGTCGTCGGTTTTTCAATCCCCATAATCAGCTTGGCCAGCGACGATTTGCCGCCGCCGTTTGGTCCGGTCAGCACATACAGCTTCTTTTGGTCCATCTTAAGGCTGATATTTTTCAGCACTTCAAACCGGCTCTCGCCGATTTTCAGTGACACATTTTTAAGTTCCAGCATGCTTAACTCCTTACGTGTGATTAATTCTGATTATAATACTAGGATTTCTTTTTTGCAATACTTTCGCGCCCGTTCATAAAACATTTACGAATTCCTCTTAAAAGAAAACCTCCCTTGAAAGGAAGGCCTGTCCGCCGCTATTCTTCCAGCATCAGCAATTTCGGATTTTTGTGATTCTGATTATAAGCAAAAACCGCCTTGGCAAACACATTTTCCATGGGCCGGTAGATGACATCCGCGCCGGTCTCCAGCAGCCTTTCGGTGGATTCATAGACCGGCGTATCCAGTCGGTTGACCGGAAAATCGGCGAGATACACATCGATACCCCGTTCGTTGCACTGCTCGATAAACGAAACCAGCGAGTATTCGACATAATCCGACCCCACCAGCGTGTTGAACGTGTTGGAATGGAAAGCGCCGTGCACCACGGCCGAAATATTTTGCAGGTTAAACACCGAATAGTCCAGCCCCACGTAGGGCACGATGCCCATGATACGGTGGGTGTAGGTGAACGGGTTAAACCGCCATGTCGGGTCTTCCACAGTCTTTGCCGCGGGCTGGCCGACAAACACGCCGTCCTGCATGATGCCATACGGTTCATTCAAAGCCGATTCAAATTCGTCGGTGTAGGGCGAAGCGTTTAAAACCCCGTCCGACGGATAGACCATGATATCGCCGTGAATACCGTTTTTCTGATAGATAAAATACGTGCCCGGCCGTTTTTCTTTGATGATAAAATCCACCGATGCCGCAAAGTTATTCAGCCCGTTCGCGCGGAATTCGCGGATGGGGGCATTGGACGCGGTGACCACGATGGGGACGGGCAGACGCTTGTAGAAATACCCTAAGAAACCCGCTGTGTACACCGCCGTGTCGCTGCCGTGGATAACGATGACGCCGTCATAATCCTGATGATAGGTGAAATCCTCGTTTAAGTCGGACGTGATTTTCTCCCAGATTTCAGGGTGCATGTTTTCGCTCAGCATCATGGCCGAGTTTAAGTAACTAAACGCCACTTTGCCCGCATATTCTTCCTCGATGTATTCGATAAACCACTGATGCGCGTTTTTGGAAACGTTCATCACGCCTTTTTTGCTGGTCACCGAACCGAAGGTTCCGCCGGTAAAACAGATTAATATTTTATTCATCAGAAAATCTCCTTTAAGTCCGCAAGCATTTCCGCCACATCCGCATAGACCAAATCCGGCTTTACGTCGCTTTTCTCAATATCCCCGCGGGTCATTTCGCCGCTTAAGACCGCAATGCTCAGCATCCCCGCTTTTTGCGCGGTTTTGATGTCGGTGTATAGCCGATCGCCCACCATGGCAATCTCTTCGGGCTTTAGGCCGGTTTTGGACAGAATATAGTCGATGGTCGGCTGTTCGGGTTTTCCGAGATAAACGGGTACTTTTCCTGTGGCGTTCTCAATCATCTTGGCCATGGACCGGCAGTCCACCAGAAACCGGCCGCCCTCCAGCGGGCACACGTCGTCCGGATTGGTGGCAAGATAGGGCACGCCGTCCATGATGTAATCGGTCAGAATCGTCAGCTTCTTATAGGTCAGCTCGCGGTCGAAACCCAGCACGGCGAAGTCGATCGTCCGCCCGTACTGGTTCACTACGGTTATTCCGGCTTTCTTCAGCTGCGCTTTTAGGGTTTTTGTGCCGCAGACATACACCGTTGGGTTTGGACTCTGCTTTTTTAAGTAGGCCGCCGCGACGTCTCCTGAGGTCATGATATGCTTTTTTTGATAGCGGCCCAGCTTTAAGCGCTTTAGCTTTTTTACATACTCGGTTGGGTTTTTGGATGAGTTGTTGGTGAAAAAGAAAAACGCAAAGGATTTTTCGGCCAAAAAGCCGAGGGTTTCCTTTGCGCCGTTGATTGTTTGGTTGCCCAGCCACAGCGTGCCATCCATGTCAAAGATGAACGCTTTGATTTTCTTTAGTTTTTCGCGGTTAGTCTGCATACGGTCATCCATCCGTTTTTCACTGGTCTTAGCATACCATACGGATGTTTTCCCGCTCAAGCTAAATTATTATTGTTTACCGCTGACCTTCCAACACCTTGTAGGCGATGTTGGTGGAATGGTCGGCGACGCGCTCCAGGTTGGTAATGAGGTCGGTGAAAATCATGCTGGCTTTGGGGCTGCACTGGCCCTTGGTCAGCCGCGTTATATGATTGTCCTTATACTCGATCTCCTGCTTATCCACCAGTTTTTCAATCTCGATGACCTCTGCGGCCGCAGACCGATCGGCATTTTCAAATGCGAGTATCGCTTTTTCCAGCGCTTCGGTCACATTGTTTCGCATCGCGGTCAGTTCCAAATTGGCGATATCGGTGATTTCCACGTTCTCTTCGATGCGCACTTCCGCATATTCCACGATATTTTCGGCATGGTCGCTGATGCGCTCTAAATCGGTGATGACGTGGAACAGGTCGGCAATCAGGAGCGAATCGTTAGCCACCAGTTCTTCGGCGCTGAGTTTCGCCAGAAACGCAGTGAGTTCATGGTTATAGAAGTTGACGATTTTCTCCTGTTCCAGCACTTTGGCAATCGACGCTTCATCCTTTTCAAAAAACGCCTTTAACGACATATTGAAATTGGCCAGCGCCAAATCCGCCATGTCCTTCACTTCCTTAATCGCCTGCGTCAGCGCCAGACTGGGGGTATCAATGATTGATGCGCCGGTGATATAGTTGAGCTTCTTCTGCGGAACCCCGTCATCCTTGCCGGGTACCATAAATTCAGCGATTTTAATCAGAACCTGCGGTGCCCCGATGAGAATGAGCGCGGTCACCACATTGAAGATGGTATGGAAGTTAGCCAGCTCAGATGTGACCAGATCAGTCGGCAGTATATCTTTGGGGTACATAGCGGCGGTTATGTCCTTCACCCACTGCACAACCGGCAGAACGCGAACCAGAATAAAGAAAATGACCACGCCGGTGACGTTGAACATCAGATGGACCATCGCCGTACGTTTGGCGGTTCGGGATGTGCCGATGGACGCCAGGATGGCCGTGATACAGGTTCCGATATTAAGCCCCATGATGAGATAGATGCTGGAATCCAGCGTGACCAGCCCTTCTCCGGCCATGGCCAGAAGAATACCCATGGTGGCCGAGGAAGATTGGATGATGGCTGTGAATATGGTACCGAACAGAATCCCAATCAGCGGGCTCTGGAAATTGACGATAAAATCACGAACTGCCTGAATTTCACCCAGCGGCTTCACCGCATCGCCCATGATGGTGAGGCCCATAAACAGGATACCAAAACCGGCCAGCGCTTCGCCCACGCGTTTGGCGGCCCGTTTTTTGCCCAGCATCATCACCATGACGCCGATAAAGAGAATGATTGGGGCGATCTTGGTCAGTTTCAGCGCCGCAATCTGGGCCGTGACCGTGGTGCCGATGCTGGCACCCATCAAAACCGGCGTGGCCTGCACAATGGTCATCATGCCCGCGTTGACCAGTCCAACGACCATGACGGTGGTCGCCGACGACGACTGGATAACCGCGGTGATTCCTGTTCCAACCGCAAGACCCATGAATCGATTCTTCGTGACTTTTTCAAGTCCGTTCCTAAGCCGATCGCCCGCGGTGTTTTGGAGGCCCTCGCTCATAATCTTCATGCCATAGATGAAGATACCAAGGCCGCCCAGCAGTTTAAAGACCGCAAATACAATATCCAGGGTAGACATAATCTTTTCTCCTAAAATCTATATTAATTTTTAAATGTCATGTCAAATCTAAAAAATCCAGCTGGCGCAGCGCCTCATACGCGATGATGGCCACCGCATTGGAAAGGTTCAGCGACCGTCTTTCGGTGTCCATGGGAATCTTTATCGCGGTATCCGGATTCCCGAAAATCAAATCTTCGGGCAAACCCGCCGTTTCCTTCCCAAAGAGAATATAATCGCCGTCTTTGTATTCAACCTCGGTATAATACTTTTTGGCCTTGGTCGAGGCATAAAAAAATCTGCAACCACGATATTTTTCAAAAAACGCGTTCAGATTTTCATGTGTTTCCACGCTGGCGTAGGGCCAATAGTCCAGCCCCGCCCTTCTTGCCTGTTTTTCGTCCAAATCAAAACCCAAGGGTTTGACGAGATGCAGTTTAGAATTGGTGATGGCGCACGTGCGTGCGATATTCCCGGTGTTTTGTGGAATCTCTGGTTCCACCAGCACAATGTTTAAACCCACATTCTCCCCCATAATACTTTTTCATCTGCATTATATCGGCTGAAACGTCAATGCGCAAGGGAAAAAATACATTTAATTTACGCTGCCATTACAAGCGCATAACAAAAAGCCGCCCGGCTTATTCGCCAGGCGGCCCTTCGGTCATGCATTTATTAGGGGTTTTAGGTGAGGTTACTTGATTTCAATTTTCTTGTCCGTGATGTATTTGGCGTCCTTGTTCAGCGTAATTTTCAAAACGCCGTTTTCAAAGCTTGCGTCAATGCTGTCCTGATCGATGCCCGCGAGCGAGAAGCTTCTCTGTTGTTTGCCATAGCACCGTTCGCGGCGGATATAGCTGTCGTTCTTCTCTTCCTTCTCCTCGGATTTTTCAACCGAAACCGTTAAGACGTCGTTTTTTGCGCTGACATTGATGTCGCCTTTTTCGTAACCCGGAACATCCATGCTGATCTCGTATCCGGTCTCAGTCTCTTTGATATCCGTTTCCATGCCTCTCGACGCATCCATCATTCTGACAAAGTCATCACCGAAGAAA
>CALMFG010000079.1 GCA_937863465.1 uncultured Clostridia bacterium | reverse complement strand
CCGTCATCCGCCGCGGCAAAAACAGGAACCAGCAGAACGAAAACCATCAAAACCCACATTATCCTCTTCATTTTTCTTCCCTCATCTTTTGTTGGTTGCTTTTTTCCTTGTCTAATGGTTCTCCCAGTCCAAACTGCGCCCCACGGCTTTGCGCCATCCGGCCAGCAGGATTTCCCGCTTTTCGGCGTCCATACGGGAATCAAAGCGCGCGTCGCACACCCGCGTTTTCTTAATTTCCTCGCGGCTCTTCCAGACGCCCACAGCCAGCCCAGCGAGGTACGCCGCGCCCAGCGCCGTCGTTTCGCGCGTGGCCGGACGCTCAATGGGTTTGTCCAGAATATCCGCCTGGAACTGCATCAAAAACGCGTCGCGGCTGGCGCCCCCGTCTACATTCAGGCGCGAGAGCTTAAGTCCGCTGTCCTTCTCCATCGCCTCTACGAGTTCCAGACTCTGGTACGCGATGGATTCCTGCGCCGCGCGGATGATGTGCTCTCGCTTGGTGCCGCGCGTCAGCCCCACGATGCATCCTCTGGCGTACATATCCCAATACGGCGCACCGAGACCGGTAAAAGCCGGAACCAGATAGACGCCGCCGGTGGAGCATACCTTCTGGGCGTAGTATTCAGCGTCGCGGCTTTCGGTGATAAAACGCATCTCGTCCCTCAGCCACTGGATGACCGCGCCGCCCACAAACACACTGCCTTCCAGCGCATATTCCACATGTCCGTCGATGCCCACCGCGATGGTGGTGAGAAGTCCGTTTTTGCTCTCCACCGGTGTTCCGCCCGTATTCATCAAAAGAAAGCATCCGGTGCCGTAGGTGTTCTTGGCTTCGCCTTTTTCAAAGCAGGTCTGCCCGAAAAGCGCGGCCTGCTGGTCGCCCGCGATGCCCGCGATGGGAATCTTCGCGTCCTGAATGACGGCATAGCCGTAAACCTCGCTGCTGCTGGCCACTTCGGGCAGCATGGCCCGCGGAATGTCCAGCGCTTCCAAAAGCTTGTCATCCCAGTCCAAAGTTTTAATGTTGTATATCATGGTTCGCGACGCGTTAGTGTAATCGGTGACGTGTCTTTCACCATTGGTCAGCTTCCAGACCAGCCAGGTATCCACTGTGCCGAACAGCACCTCTCCCCGCTCGGCCTTCTCGCGCGCGCCCTCCACATTGTCCAAAATCCATTTTATCTTGGTGCCCGAAAAGTATGCGTCGGTCACCAGCCCGGTCGCCTGACGGATATAGTCCCCCAAGCCCTGCTTTTTCAGCTCATCGGTGATGGCGGCTGTCCGGCGGCACTGCCAGACGATGGCGTTGTAGATGGGCCGACCGGTGGCTTTGTCCCACAGGATGGTGGTTTCGCGCTGGTTGGCGATGCCGATGGCCGCAATGTCGTGGATTTCGATGCCGCTTTTCGTGATGACTTCCATCATGACGGCGACCTGCGAGGAATATATCTCCATCGGGTTGTGTTCCACCCAGCCTTCTTTCGGGTACACCTGCGTAAATTCCTTCTGCGCCATCTCGATGATATTCTGCTTCTCATCAAACAAAATCGCCCGCGAACTCGTGGTACCCTGATCCAACGCCAACACATACTTGCCCATCGTCCAAGCTCCTTAAAAAATTCGTCTTTTTTTTCTTCTATCAGTTTATCATATTTTCAGTCTGTTTGATGACCCAAAATTGGTAATTCGCTGCCCATATTATCCGTGTCGGACTAGAAAAAATGCCTTGGCAAAACAGAACACTTACATTACAATGGGAATCACAGATTTCAACAAATTTCAGGAGAATTCCGATGATTACCACCGTTCTGCTTATCCTCATCTATCTTGCCTTTATCAGCCTCGGCCTGCCCGACTCCATCTTCGGCGTCGCCTGGCCCACCATCCGCGCCGAATGGAACATGCCACTGGACGCGGCGGGTCTGGTTGTTCTGGTCATCATCTGCGGCACAGTCGTCTCCAGCTTTTTAAGCGGATTCATGATTAAGCGGTTCGGCACCGGCAAACTGACCACCATCAGCTGTTTCATGACCGGCCTAGCCCTGCTTGGGTTCTCCTTTGCGCCGGCCTATGTCTGGATGCTGCTCTTCGCTTTGCCACTTGGTGTCGGCGCCGGCGCAGTGGATACCGGTCTTAATAACTATGTGGCGCAGCATTTTAAATCCAGTCATATGAACTGGCTGCATTCCTTCTGGGGTGTGGGTTCCACACTGGGCCCGCTCATCATGGGCGGCACGCTTTCTGCGGGGCTTTCCTGGCGAAACGGCTACCGCACCATCTCGATCATCCAGCTTTGTCTGGCGGTCATTCTTCTGGTCACACTGCCCGTCTGGGCCAGGCACAAAGCGATGGTTGAGGCAACCGAGCCGACACCCGTCGAAGCCAAGGAAGAAAAGCCGAAGGTGTTCGACAAGGAAGTCATAAAAACGAAAGGCCTTTTCTTTGCGCTGGCCACCTTCCTGTTCTACTGCGCGGTGGAGATTTCCACCGGCCTTTGGGGCAGCAGCTTTCTGGTGCAGTACAGAGGCATCGGTGTGGATACCGCGGCCTACTGGGTGGCGCTCTACTACGCCAGCATCATGGCCGGCCGCATGATTGCGGGTTTTATCACCTACAAGGTTTCCAACAAGACCATGATTCGTTCGGGCGCCATCATCGCGCTTTTCGCCATCATTCTGATGGTGCTTCCGCTGCCGTCCAAATTTGCGCTGATCCCGATGATTCTTTTGGGTCTCGGGCTTTCGCCCATCTTCCCCACCATGGTGCACGAAACGCCCCGGCGCTTCGGCAGAGAAAAGTCGCAGACCATCATCGGCTATCAGATGGGCTTTGCCTATATTGGCAGCGCCATCTTCCCGCCGCTCATCGGTGTGGTCATCTCGCGCACATCCATGGTGATGTTCCCGGTCTTACTCATCTTCTGTGCCGTCGGCGTCATCGTCTGCACCGAAATGCTCACACGACAAACCGCTTCGGTCGATATATAAATATCGCCTAGCGGATCATTTGATACTCTTGTTTTTTTATGCTCCCTGCCACCACCGGAATATCCAAGCCTTGCGCCAGCGCTTTCGCCGCGCCAAGGCTTTTTTCGTTATCCGCCTGATTGATAAACACACGGTCGGCCAATGCTTCGACGGCAATCACCCGCGCGGCCATCTCGGGCGTCGCCGTCTGGTCCGCTCGGGCTCCGGCCAGTTCGGCGAATCGCTCAAAGCGGTGCGCCGCTTCACGGATGGGCTCCCCAAACCCCGAAGCCCCCACCACGCAGATGGTCTGATTCGCGCTTTCGGGAATCACCGGCTCATGCGGCGCGTGTGCCTTTAATGGCAGCCGTTTGGCCCCGTCCGCTTCCACCAGCACATAGTCGGCCAACTCGGCCAGTGTTACCATCGGCAGATTCGGATTTCTCAGCTTCCCGTCTTCGGCGGGTTCGCCGATGCAGATAACACGGCTGGTTTTTAGCGCTGCCGATATCTCCGTCTCGTCCGGCGAAATCAGCGTTCGAAACACGTCGGAAGGAAATATGCGTGTGGTTGTGCAGAGAATCACCGTCCCCGGCAGTTCCTCAGCCAGCGCGTGCAACAGCGATGTCTTTCCCCCGCTGCCGATGACCGCGGTCACGCCTTTTTCGATTTTCAGCATCTCACATAGCCGCATCTTCCATCTCCTTACAATCGTTAAGTTATTTTATCGTAAAATGACCCTTCTTCGCAACATTCGCGGTTTTTTTTATCGACGGCATGCGGTATAATATAGATGAAGCGTTATAGTCGCGCGTGAATAACGAAAACGGAGGAAACCAATGATTGTTGATGCAAGAGGCAAAGCCTGTCCTGAGCCGGTCGTGATGGCCATCAAGGCGCTGGGCACCAAAAAAGAGGATGAATCGCTGGAAGTACTGGTGGATAACGAAGCCGCCGTGCACAACGTGACGCGCATGGCCGAACAAAAAGGCTTTGAAGTCACCGTGACCGAAAATGGTGAGCAGGACTATTCGGTCTTCATCGGCGGCGTGCCCGATGCCCCGGTCAAAGCGCTTTCGGGCGAGAAAAATCTGGTGGTTGCGGTCAGCGCCAACGTGATGGGCGGCGGCAACGACGTGCTCGGCGCAGTGCTCATCAAAGGGTTCCTTTACACGCTGACACAGGTCGAGGTCCTGCCGAAAACCATCATCTTCTATAACAGCGGCGCCAAGCTTTCCTGCGCGGGCAGTGATTCGCTTGAGGATTTGCGCTGGCTGGAAAGTCAGGGCGTGGAGATCCTGACCTGCGGCACCTGCCTTAACTTCTATGAACTGACCGACAAACTCGGCGTGGGTACTGTCTCCAATATGTACACCATCGTGGAGACTCTGATGAAAGCGGACCAGGTCATCCGCCCGTGATCTATCTGGACAACGCCGCCACCACCCTCAAAAAGCCGGATTCGGTTTACGCGGCAGTTCTGGAAGCTATGCGCACTCTCGGCAACAGCGCGCGGGGCGTTCACGCTCAGGCGCTCAGCGCGGCGCGCACAGTCTATGAAACCCGCGAGAAAATCGCCGCTTTTTTTGGATGCGCCGAGGCCAGCCATGTGATGTTCACACAAAACGCCACACAGGCACTGAACACCGCGCTTTTTGGCCTGTTTTTACCGGGCGATCATGTCATCACCACCGATTTGGAGCACAATTCGGTCTTGCGTCCGCTGTATCGCTTAAGCCGCGAGCAGGGCGTCCGCCTCGACTTTGTGCCCGCCGACCGAAACGGCAATATCGACGATGCCGATTTTGAGCGTCTCCTCCGTCCCGAAACCAAAGCGATTGTGACCACCCACGCCTCCAATCTCACCGGCAATCTGCTGGATATATCGGCTGTCGGGAAATTTGCGCTGGACCACGGACTTCTGTATATCGTGGACGCCTCCCAGACCGCGGGTTCATTCCCCATTGATATGCAAAAGCAGAACTTCAGCGTGCTGTGTTTTACCGGTCACAAAGGACTGATGGGACCGCAAGGCACAGGCGGTCTTTGTGTGGGCGAAGGTGTTAAGATTCGTCCTTTCATGGTCGGCGGAACAGGCGTCCATTCCTATTCCGAAACCCACCCCGATAAATACCCCGAAGCGCTGGAAGCGGGAACCCTGAACGCACACGGGCTGGCCGGGCTTTCGGCCGCCGTTGATTTCATCAATGAGACCGGCATCGGCGACATCCACCGGTATGAGACCGCGCTGATGCGTCGGTTCCATAAAGGCATCTCGTCGGTTTCGGGCGTCACAGTGTACGGTGATTTTTCGGGCGACCGCGCCCCCATCGTGGCCCTCAACATCAACGACCTCGATTCGTCCGAAGCGGCCGACATCCTGTCCCAGGATTTCGACATCGCCGTCCGCGCGGGAGCGCACTGCGCGCCGCGCATGCATCGGGCTTTGGGCACCGAAAGCCGAGGTGCTGTGCGGTTCTCCCTTGGATGGTTTAACACCATGGAGGAAATCGACGCGGCGATAGACGCGGTCAGGAGCATTGCCGAAAAATGAGACCGAAAGAATTGCGTTACGTCATCACTTTTTTCACCACAGCCGACGCGATGGCTGTGGAAAAACGCTGTAAACAACAGGGCGTGCCCGGACGGCTGATTCCCGTGCCCACCCGTATCACGGCCAGCTGCGGCATGGCCTGGTCTCTGCCTCTGGATGCCAAAGCCGAGTTTGACGCCGCCACACAAGGCATATCGCCCGAAGGCTGTTATGAACTGCTGATTTGAAAGGATAACCCTATGCTTGTCATCATTCGCGGCGCCGGCGATATCGCTTCGGGTATCGCGCTTCGGCTCACCCGCGCCAGAATAAAAATCATCATGACCGAAACCGAAAAACCCACCGCCATCCGGCGGACTGTGGCCTTCTCGGAAGCCGTTTATCGCGGCTTTGCCGAGGTGGAGGGTGTCCGTGCTAAGTTGGTCGAGAGCCCCAAGCAGGCGCTGGCGTTTGCTGAATCTGGAAAAATCGGCGTTTTAGTTGACCCCGAAGGCGCCTGCATCCCCGCGCTGAAGCCTGACGCGGTGGTGGACGCCATTTTGGCCAAGCGCAACCTCGGGACTAAAATGTCCGACGCGCCGGTGGTCATCGGCGTCGGCCCCGGATTCACCGCGGGCGAGGACTGCCACGCGGCGGTGGAGACCATGCGCGGGCATTATCTGGGTCGTGCGATATACAGCGGCAGTCCCCTGCCGAATACCGCTGTCCCGGGTCTGATCGGCGGATACGCGGGCGAACGCGTTCTGCGTGCACCCGCCGACGGCGTCTTTACTCCTCTGCTCACCATCGGCGACACCGTGAAGGCCGGCGATATCGTGGGGACGGTGGACGGCGTGCCCATGCCCGCCACCATCGACGGTACTTTGCGCGGCATTCTGCCCCACGGCATCACGGTCTTTCGCGGCAGGAAGAGCGGCGATATTGACCCGCGGGGCGAAAAGAGCCCTTGCTTTTGCTCATCCGACAAGGCCTTGAGCATCGGCGGCGGCGTGCTGGAAGCGCTTTTAAATTTGTCCCATCGATTGGAGGATTAATCCATGGACGATATTAAACTGACCAAACTCGCGAACTGCGCGGGCTGCGGCGCCAAGGTGGGCGCCGGAGAGCTGGCCAAACTACTGGAAGATATCAGAGTGCATTCCGACCCGAATCTTTTGGTCGGGTTCGACCGCAGTGATGACGCTTCGGTCTATAAAATCAGCGACGAACTGGCGCTGGTCCAGACGGTGGATTTCTTCCCGCCCATCGCCGACGACCCCTACACCTTCGGCGCCATCGCGGCTACCAACGCGCTTTCGGATGTCTACGCCATGGGCGGCGAGCCCAAGCTGGCGCTCAACATCATGGCCGTGCCCGAGAATATGCCGGCCGAAGCGGTGCACAATATTTTAAGAGGCGGCTACGACAAGGTGTTTGAAGCCGGCGCGCTCATCACCGGCGGACACAGCATCTACGACGATGAACCCAAGTACGGCCTCGCCGTCACGGGATTCGTGCATCCCGACAAGATGCTGACCAATTCGGGCGCCAGACCCGGTGATATTCTGCTGTATACCAAGCCGCTGGGCATCGGTGTACTCACATCCGGCATTAAGAGCGATATGGTGAAACCCGAAGCCATCGCTTTGGCGAACAGCCTCATGACCACGCTGAATAAATCGGCGCGTGACGCGATGGTGAAATACCGCGTGCATGCCTGCACCGACATCACAGGTTTCGGCCTGATGGGGCATATGCTGGAGATGGCGCAGGGCAGCGATACCGAGATGCAGATTCGCGTGGACGCCGTCGATATCATCCCGGATGCTCTGGAGCTGGCGCGTCTGGGCGTTCTGCCCGCGGGCATGTACCGAAACCGCAAGTTTGCCGGAGCGTTTGTGGACGTGGGCGAACTGGAACTGGCCGTTCAGGATCTGCTGTTCGACCCGCAGACATCGGGCGGACTTCTTATTGCGGTGGACGAATCCGACGCAGACGCGCTGTTTGACGAGCTAAAAACATGCGTCCCTTCGGCGCAGAGAATCGGCCGCGTCGCTGAATACCGCGGCGGGAAACGCATTTTCTTAAAATAGCCTAAACACGATACAGGAGAACAATCGATGAAAACCGTGGTGAGTGAAGTCATTGCCGCTTTAAAAGAAAATAAACCTGTGATGCTGACGAGTGTGCTGGCCAACGCCGGTTCATCGCCGCGCGGCGCGGGCGCACGGATGGCCGTCTTTGCGGATGGTTCTTTTTCGGGCACCATCGGCGGCGGCGCTGTGGAACACATCGCCATCCAAAAAGCGGTTCGCGATTTGGAAAATAACCGGTTCTCGGTGGTGACATACAGCATGGAGGGCAACGCGCACAACGACACCAACATGATCTGCGGCGGCACTGTAACGGTATGCTTTTTGCCTGTAGCGGCCAAATATCTGCCCGTTTTCGAGAAACTGCTGGCCGTTTTGGATAAGGACTGCGATGCCTGGCTGTCCATGCGTTTTTCCGAACACGTGCTGTCCGAATTTGCCGTGTATGAGGCAGGCGAAGTACCGAAAAACCTTGCCCCTTTCTGCACCCACACCGCGTATTACAAGGACGGCCGCTATCTGGAGCCCGTATCCCGCAAGGGCACGGTCTACGTTTTCGGCGGCGGCCATGTGGGTCAGGCGCTGGTTCCCGTTCTGGCTTCGGTCGATTTTCGCGTGGTCGTCTTCGACGACCGCCCCTACCTCGCCAGACCCGAAAACTTTCCCGCGGCCAAAGCCGTCATCTGCGGTGATTACGAGCGCTTCGGTGAAAAAGTGACACTGACAAGTGACGACTATGTGGTCGTCATGACGCCGGGGCATCAGGGTGATTTTGAAGTGCTGTGTCAGGCGCTGACTGTTCAGACGACCTATATCGGCTGCATCGGCAGTCACAACAAAATTGCCAATACCAGGCGGCGTTTGCTGGAACGCGGTTTTTCCATGAATGATATCGACCGCCTGCACGCGCCCATCGGTCTGCCCATTCTGGCCGAAACCCCCAATGAAATCGCCATCAGCGTGGCGGCCGAACTCATCCGCCATCGTCAAGAATATATCAATCAATTTTAGGAGAACTATCATGAAAAAGCTTTTCACTCTCATCACCGTCATTGTTTTTGTTCTGTCAATCGCCGGATGCGCCCCCGCCGAAACGGCCGCCGTGTCGGCATCACCCGCGCCCACCGAGGCGCCCGCCACGCCCACACCGGAGCCAACCGAGCTCATCGTGTTTGCCGCAGCCAGCATGACCGAGACGCTGACCGAGATCGGCGCCATGTATGAGGCCGAACACCCCGAAGTCAAGCTGGTGTTCACGTTTGATTCTTCGGGCACTTTAAAGACCCAGATTGAAGAAGGCGCGGACTGCGACGTTTACATCGCCGCCAGCCAGAAACCGATGAACCAGCTGGATATCACAGCCGACGCTGCGGTGAACACCGACGGGTTGGATTTTGTTTTGACCGGAACACGGCGGGATATTCTTGAAAACAAGGTGACGCTCTGTGTGCCCGAAGGCAATCCGGCGGGCATCGCATCGTTCAGCGATTGGGCCGAGAAATTGAAGACCGACGACGTCTTTTTCGCCATGGGCAATTCGGATGTGCCGGTCGGTCAGTACACCCAGAAGATTCTTTCGTTCTACGGATTGGACGAAACCGCGCTGGCCGATGCCGGATGTATCACCTACGGTTCCAACGTGAAGGAAGTGGTGACGCAAGTGGCGGAAAACACGGTGGACTGCGGTGTGGTCTACTGCACCGACGCGTATTCGGCGAATCTCACCATCGTCGATTACGCCACATCCGAAATGTGCGGACAGGTCATCTACCCCGCCGCCGTCATGAATATCAGCCAGAACCCCGACGCGGCCAAAGCTTTCTTAGAATTTCTCGAAACCCCCGAAGCTACGGCCGTGTTTGAAGCTGTCGGATTTACCGCCGTCGATTAAATCATAGGAGAGGCGCATGGACTGGTTCCCGCTGTTAAATTCGGTACGCATCGCGGCCATCTCGACGATTATCATCTTCTTCGTCGGTATCTTCGCCGCGCACTATATCGCCAAAGCCCCGCGCTTGGTCAAGGGCATTCTGGACGTGTTTTTAACGCTCCCTCTGGTTCTGCCCCCCACCGTGGTCGGCTATCTCGCCTTGCGGATTTTAGGCCCCAATCGCCTCGTCGGCGCATGGGTTCTGGATGTTTTCGGGTTTAAGCTGACCATGCACTGGTGGTCGGCCATTTTCGTCACGGCGGTGGTCATCTTCCCGCTGATGTACCGCACGGCAAGGGGCGCTTTCGAGAGCTTCGACACCACGCTGGCCGATTCAGGCCGTACCTTGGGAAAATCCAACACCTGGGTGTTCTGGCGCGTGCAGATGCCGAATTGCCGTCAGGGGATTCTGGCGGGCACAGTGCTGGCCTTTGCGCGGGCGCTCGGTGAATACGGCGCCACCAGTATGATTGCAGGCTACACACCCGGAAAAACCGCTACCATCGCCACCACGGTCTATCAGCTGTGGCGCATCGGCGATGATGCGCTGGCCTTTCGCTGGGTCATCATCAATATGATCATCTCGGCCGTCGTCCTTCTGGCCATGACGTTCCTTGAAAAGCGCAATGTCAAACCCGGAGGTTTTTAAAACGAAATGGCTCTGATTGTGGATATTCAAAAGAAAATCGGCGCGTTTAACCTCTCGGTCCGCTTTGAATCCGAAAATGAGATACTCGCCCTGCTCGGCGCTTCGGGCAGCGGCAAGAGCATGACCCTAAAGTGCATCGCGGGGCTTATGACGCCGGACAGCGGCAGGATTATATTAAACAAACGGACGCTGTTCGACAGCGGGGCCAAAGTGAATCTGCCTCCGCAGAAACGGAACGTGGGCTATCTGTTCCAGCAGTACGCCCTGTTCCCCAACATGACGGTCTTCGAAAACATTCTGGCCGGTGTGCGCATCGGCACCGCCGCCGAGAAGCGCGATGCGGCGGCCGAGAAAATCGCCCAATTCCGGCTGGACGGCCTCGAAAAGCTAAAACCCGCCTCCCTTTCGGGCGGGCAGCAGCAGCGCGTGGCGCTGGCGCGCATTCTGGTCAACGCGCCCGAACTGGTTTTGCTGGACGAACCCTTTTCGGCGCTGGACAGCTACCTGAAGTGGCAGCTGGAGATGGAGCTGGCCGACACACTGTCCGGCTATTCAGGCGACGTCATCTATGTGTCGCATAACCGCAACGAGGTCTACCGGCTTTGCGATTCAGTCTCGGTGCTTTCAAACGGAAAATCCGACCCCAAGGAGACCATCGACGGGCTGTTCCATTCCCCCGCCACCGTGGCCGCCGCCATGATATCGGGATGCAAGAACATCTCCAGACTGGAAAGAAAAGACGCGTATACCGCCCTTTGTACCGATTGGGGCGTTACGCTTCGCACCCAAGCACCCATCGCAGATGACGCCAATTTCGTCGGCATTCGCGCGCACCATTTGACATTTTCGCCGAATGAAAATATGATGAATTGTACGGTTTCGCGCGTGGTGAACAATATGTTTTCCACCGCCGTCATGCTGAAGACCCCCGGCGGCGCTATCTTACGTGCCGAGATGGAAGCGGCCGTCTGGGCGGCGGCTAAAGACAAGAAAAATGTGACCGTCTACGTGGACCCTAAAGACGTGATGGTTTTAAAGAGCTAGTGAGAAGCTGATGAAAGATTTAAACGGACGCAATATCGAATATTTACGGCTGTCGGTGACCGACCTCTGTAATTACCGATGCACCTACTGCATGGGCGAGGACGGCGTCGCCAAGCTCGGCCATAGCGATATCTTAAGCATTGAAGCGCTGGCCGAAATCGGCCGCGCGGCCGTAGCCTGCGGCATCAAAAAAATCCGTCTGACCGGCGGGGAACCGCTGGTGCGCAAAGGTGTCGTTTCGCTCTGCCGGATGCTGAAAAGCATTCCCGGACTAGCCGAACTCGCCATGACCACCAACGGAAGCCTTCTGCCGGAATACGCGTTTGCCTTAAAGGAAGCCGGTTTGGATCGCCTGAATATCAGCATCGACACGCTGGACGAAACAAAGTTTACCGAGCTGACGCGGCGCGGGAACTTAAGAGACGCGCTGGACGGCCTCGCCGCCGCCAAAGCCGCGGGTTTTACCAATATCAAAATCAATACCGTCCTTATCGGCGGTTTCAATCTGGATGAAATCCCTAAGCTGATTGCACTGACCCGTGACGAGCCTGTCAGCGTACGGTTTATCGAACTGATGCCCATCGGGGAATGCGCTGGCTGGCCGAAAAACCGTTTTGTGTCGGCCGATGCGGTGCTGGGCGCCTGCCCGGCGCTGGTGCCCGAAAAGACCGAAGGTGTCGCCGAGCTATATCGCGTGCCGGGGCATATCGGCACGGTAGGGCTTATCCGCCCCTTAAGCCACAGCTTCTGCGGGGATTGCAACCGCATTCGCGTCACCACCGACGGCAAGCTGAAACCCTGTCTGCATTCGCCGCTGGAAATTGACCTAAATGGTCTCACCGGCGCGGCACTAATCAGCGCCATCAAGAAGGGCATCTTCTACAAGCCCGAAAGACATCACTTAAACGAGGACGGTCAAAGTGCATCTTTACGCGGCATGCACCGAATTGGAGGATAATATGGATTTTACCCATTTAAATAATCAGGGGCATTCCCGCATGGTGGATGTGTCCGAAAAAGCGGCCACCTTGCGTACCGCCGTTGCGGCCGGCAAGGTGGTGATGACCCCCGCCACGCTGGAGAAGGTCATCATCCAAGGCATCGCCAAAGGCGATGTTTTGGCAGTGGCCCAGGTGGCGGGCATCATGGCCGCCAAACGCACATCCGAGCTTATCCCGATGTGCCATCCGCTGGCCTTGACCGGTGTGGACATCTCGTTCAGCTATGAACCGAATGGCATTGCGGTCATCGCCGAGATAAAGTGCAAGGGCGAGACTGGTGTGGAGATGGAAGCCCTGACGGCGGTATCGGCCGCGGCGCTGACCATCTACGATATGTGCAAATCCGTACAGAAAGATATGACCATCACCGATATCCGCCTTTTGGAGAAAACCGGCGGAAAAAGCGGCGACTATCAGAGAGAATAGACAAAACCTATGGCACAAGTGACCGCTGTCTGTATCAGCGAAAAAAGGGGCATCCCCAAAAGGGGCGTGCCCTATATCGACATTAAGGAAAACCACGGCATCATCGGCGATGCCCACGCCGGAGACTGGCACCGCCAGATCAGCCTGCTGGCCGAGGAAAGCATTGAGGCCATGCGGGGCTTGGGGCTGGATTTGCCGCCCGGCGCGTTTGCCGAAAACATCATCACCAAGGGGATGACGCTCGCGGCCCTGCCTGTCGGTTCAGTATTACGTATCGGCGACACCGAGCTTACCATCACCCAGATCGGTAAGGAATGCCACAGCGGGTGCGCTATTCAGCAGACTACAGGCAAGTGCGTGATGCCCACCGAGGGCGTTTTTGCCATCGTGAAAAAAGGCGGACGCATTACCCCCGGCGATACGGTGACGCTTTTGGAGAATACAAAATGAAACTGATCAGAACTATCGACGCGGCGGGGCATGTGCTCTGCCACGATATGACCCAGATCATCAAAGACGAGTTCAAGGGTCCGCGCTTCAAAAAAGGGCACGTGGTGACCGAGGCCGACATTCCGGTTCTGCTCTCCATGGGCAAGGAAAACCTGTATGTCTGGGAGATGACACCCGGCATGCTGCATGAAAACGACGCGGCGGCGCGGCTGGCCGCACTCTGTCAGGGTAACGGAATGACGTCCGGGGCTGTGCGCGAAGGAAAAATTGAGCTGTTCGCCGAAAGCGACGGGCTTTTCACCGTGGAGTCCGAAAAACTGCTGGCCATGAACA
Source organism: uncultured Clostridia bacterium (assembly GCA_937863465.1). Taxonomy (GTDB): domain Bacteria; phylum Bacillota; class Clostridia; order Christensenellales; family CALMFG01; genus CALMFG01. Next base: position 7,131 of record CALMFG010000079.1, on the reverse strand, counting down.
GTATCGATGAGATCATCATCTCCACACGGCACGGCAACACCGCCGCGAAAAAAGGCGATCTGCTGTGCGGCACGCGCGTGGTGCCGCTGGTCATAGACGAAGCGAAAATTGAAGCGGCGGAAGAAATCGCGGACGGCACGGCGATATTAAGCGTGGTTCCATACACTTTAAAAACCGCCGGCGTCATCACCACCGGCAGTGAGATTTTCCACGGCCGCATCCAGGATAAGTTCACGCCGGTCATCGAAAAGAAACTGGCCGATTTCGGCATCGCTGTGACCGAACACGCGGTGGTGGACGACGGCACCGAACATATTCTGGCCGCTATATCCGCCATGCGTGAAAAGAAAGTGGGCCTGATCCTCTGCACGGGCGGGATGAGTGTGGACCCCGACGACAATACGCCGGGCGCCATCAAGGCCAGCGGTGCGGATATCGTCACCTATGGCGCGCCGGTTCTGCCCGGCGCCATGTTCCTTTTGGGTTACTACGCGGACGGCGCACCCGTTTTGGGTCTGCCCGGATGCGTGATGTACGCCGCGGCCACCATCTTTGATCTGGCTCTGCCGAGGATTGCCGCAGGGAAGCGAATGAACAAAACGGATTTTGTCCGGATGGGCGAAGGCGGCCTCTGCCTGAAGTGCGCGGTCTGCCACTACCCCATCTGCCCGTTTGGAAAGTGAGGCGAAAATGTACAAGGCAAAAGTCATCACCGTGAGCGACCGCAGTTATCACCGCGAACGGCCGGACGAGAGCGGCCCCGCTGTCAAAAAAGCGCTTGAGTCGGCTGGATACGATGTGGCCGAAGTCCTGATTATCCCCGACGATAAGCAGGATATTGAAGCCGCCCTGATTCACTGTTCGGACAAAAAAAACTGTGCGCTGATTGTGACCACCGGCGGCACCGGTTTTGCCGCGCGCGATGTCACCCCCGAAGCCACATTGGCTGTGTGCGATAAGCTGGTTCCGGGCATCCCCGAAGCCATGCGCGCCGCGTCTTTAGCGGTCACGCCCCGCGCCTGCCTTTCGCGCAGTACGGCAGGCATCCGAAAGCAAACCCTCATCATCAACCTGCCCGGCAGTCCCAAGGCCGCGGTGGAAAACCTTGCCGCCGTTCTCCCCGCCATATCGCACGGGCTGGACGTGCTGTGCGGGCAGTCGACCGATTGCGCCGAAACCAACGAAAGCTCCCGATAATCCCGATGCGCGGCCCGCGCATTTTTCATTTAAAGATGGTATAATCAAGTCATCTTAAGCAAACAGGTGAACCCCATGAAGCATATTATTCTCTATTATTTTTCGGGCACAGGCAACACGGCATATGTCTGCAATCTTCTAAAGGGTGCTTTAGAGAAGCGTTCCGTAAAGGCGGATTTGGTCAAGATGGAAGAGTTCCATGAGCCAATCGACCCGGCCGCGCTGAAAGGCGTCGATGCGGTATGTCTTTGTTACCCCGTCTATGCATTTCGTCCGGCGGCGCTTGTCCTGCGTTTCGCGGGGCTCTTGCCCGCTGTTCAGACGATGCCGATGTTCCATATCAAAACCGCGGGCGGTGTCCGAGGTTTAACAGAGTACGCATCCACCAGCCTGTCAAGGGCTTTGGCGAAAAAGGGTTACCGCACAGAATACGACCGCACGGTGACCATGGGCTCCAACTGGTATTACGCATATGACGACCGGCTGGTGAAGCAGCTGGCGTTGGCCGCCGAAGAAAAAGCAGAACAGATCGCCGAGGATATCATCAGCGGGAAAAAACGCATCTTAAAGCCGAATTTCATACAGACGTTTTTTAGCTGGCTGGCCAGTTTCGGCGAGCATCATATGGGTGCCAAGCAATTCGGTAAATCCCTTTCAGCGGACGAGAACTGCAACGCATGCGGGCTCTGCGCCAAGAACTGCCCGCAGAAGAATATTCGCATGGACGGCGCGCGCCCCGTTTTCGGTTCGGACTGCCTTTGGTGCATGCGGTGCATCTATGCCTGCCCCAAAAAAGCTATCTATTCCAAAGGGATGCAGTTCGCCATTTTGAAGAACGGGTACGACCTGAAGCACGTTTTGGCCGATGATTCAATTACACCCGATTTTGTCGGCGCGAACACCCGCGGTGTGTTTAAATCTTTCCATCAATACTGCATCGACCGCGATGCGTAACCGCCATCCGTTCTATCTTGAAAATGCTTGTTTCGCGTCAATGAGCCCCGCATCAAATGCTTCCCGAATAATCAGATATTCACCGCGTCTGCCAAAATACAGCGTACAATAGTTGCGCTGTATTTGTGTGCCATGGAAAAGGTAATGTACCATCACGTTAAACCCAATTTCGGTGTCCACCAGCCCCAGCGCATAATCGATGAATTTTGATTCAGCGATGGTCATCTTTCTATTCAAGTGCTTAAAAATCGTTTCAACCGATTCGCGGGTTCCTGTTTGGGCTAATTTCGTATAGTAATCTAGATTTTTATGTTCCATCATATTCCCCATATTCCAGTACAGATGCATCATCCAAAAATATATTGCCCACCAGGAAGCGCATCATACGGTCTCGAAAATCCAGGTCCTTTGTCATTTGTTCGCGATACGGTGCATGATTTTCGTAGTATGCAATCCCCATATTGATATAGTCAAAAATCATCCGACTGTCTAGTTCGGGCTTAAAGCGATGTTGCACTATTCCTTCTTCAATCAGCTCGCCTAATATTCTTTCCTGCGCCCTCTTAAATATGGTAAAAGCCTTCTGTATCTTGTCGGATTTCTCACACAAGTCTATGCAAAGCTGGTAATACCCATTGTCAACAAAAGTGGCGGCCTCGGTCAAAAAGTCGGCCATCCGCGCGGTTAAAGTCATTTCGGAATCTTCCACGTGTAAAAATCCGGATTGCGCATGCGTCACTATCGCGTATCCGACTTGCTCCAGAAGCCCTGTTTTATCGTCAAAATATTTGTATAGGGTCATCTTTGAGACATCAGCATAAGCCGCGATTTCATCCATGCTTACATTCCAAACGCCCTGTTGGAGAAACAGCGCAATCGCTTTATTCAGAATATCTTCTCGAATACGTGTCATAGGTCTCCCGTTTTTGTACTTTTTATTATATCATAGTATATTTATTTCGTTTTTGTCAATCAATGCGGATATTTTTTTAAAACCCCGTTCATATTCACATGGTATAATATATTCAAACATTAGGACGAAGCATTTTCGTCCCGGGAACCTTTGCACGAAAAGCGCGAGGCCTTAACGCGCGAAAGGAGCAAAAGATGAATCCGAAACAAGCAGCTATGATGGCCGAGAAAAAAGGCTTTATCGCGGCGCTGGACCAGAGCGGCGGCAGCACGCCGAAAGCGCTGGCGGCCTACGGCGTTGGGAAAGACGCCTACAGCGACGAAGATTCGATGTTCGACCTGGTGCACGCCATGCGGACACGCGTGATTAAAAGTCCGGCGTTCAGCTCGGACAAAATCCTTGCGGCCATCCTGTTTGAGATGACCATGGACCGAAAGATTGACGGCCAGTATACCGCCGATTATCTGTGGGAAAAAAAGGGCATTGTGCCGTTTTTAAAGGTGGATCAGGGCCTGACCGAAGTTGAGAACGGCGTTCAGCTGATGAAGCCCATGCCGGGCTTAAACGACCTTCTGGCGCGCGCCGTTTCCCGAAATATATTCGGCACCAAGATGCGTTCGGTGGTAAAAGAATATAACCCAGGCGGTATTGAGAGAATCGTCGCCCAGCAGTTTGATGTGGGGCATATCATCTTAAAAGCCGGACTTGTGCCCATCATCGAACCCGAAGTGGATATTCACAGCGAGAATCGCGAGGAATCCGAAAAGCTGTTAAAGAAGCTGATTCTCAGCGCGCTGGATACTCTTGCCGCCGAGGATAAAATCATGCTGAAGCTCTCCATCCCGGTCGTGCCCGATTTCTATGCCGACCTCATCGCTCATCCCAAGGTGATGCGCGCGGTGGCGCTTTCGGGCGGATACAGCCGCGAGGAGGCCAACGAGAAACTGGCCCAAAACCACAACCTGATTGCCAGCTTTTCCCGCGCCCTGCTGGAGGGCTTAAGCGCATCCCAAAGCGACGCGGCGTTTGACGCCATGCTTTCGGATACGGTGGACAGCATCTATCGTGCGTCGATTACCTGATGATTCTTCGGGCACTAATATAAGTCAAATAAAAAAGCAGTCCGTTTGATGGGCTGCTTTTCTTCTTTTCGTTTTCGTTTGGATTTATGGCCTATAGACCTGTTCAATCTTGGTCACCACGCCTTTGTCGTTGACCGTTACCCAGTAGAAGTAATAGCTGAGGACATAGTCGCTTTCAGCGTTGTAGATTTTCAAAACATCGGCAAAAGCCGATTTTGACGGATTGCCCAAATCATCAATCAGTGAGCCGTCGGATTTAATAATCATCCGAATATCCACCGTGTTTAAATCCACTGTTCGAAGCTGCGAATCGGTGTTCTTCTCATAGAAACCGCCTTCGCCCCAGTTCATCACTTCGGCCTGCGCGTCCACTTCGTCATACCCATCGTACTTCACCAGCGCATCCACCGCTTCGTCCCCGGTCAGCCGTTCAAAATAGTCAAACTGGGCGTAGCCGGTCGTCGTGTCCAAAGACACCATATGGGCGTAGCTGCTGTACATCTGCGGATTGTCGATAACCGGTTTTACAGGTGTCGGTGTGGGCGTGGGCGCCGGTGTGGGCGTCTCCACCTGATTCGGCTGCAAATCCTGCGTGACATTCACTGCATCGTCCTGCTGTGCTTCCGCCAATTCCTGTTCCAGTTCGGCGATTCGGTCATACGGGTCGGTCGTGGCTTCGGTGTCCGAGATATCGACCTGTCCGCACGCGGAAAAAGCGAACAGCATGATTAGAATCATCAAGATAACCAATATGTGTTTCATTTTTTTCTCCTTGTTTATTAAGATCACCCTTTTTTAGTTCCAATTGCTATATGTCTTATTATACCATACTCTTTAAAAAAGGCGAGTATCATATCGCTTTCGTCGCCGCTTTTTACACGAACAAATAGAAAATTTATTCTGTCGCAACATTTTTGTGTTATGATAAACGAAAAATTAACCTTACGAGGCAAAGCCATTGACTCCGATTTTTTCAACTGAGAATGTCCGATTCAAAGACATCATCCAATACCCGGATTTTCAGATTCAGCCGGACAGCCCCGCTTTTGTCGTAGGCAAGAACGGATCGGGCAAGAGTACGCTGTTTAAGATGTTCAACCGAACGCTGTCTCCGGCTGGCGGACTCATCCGCTATAACGGAAAAGATTTATCGTCTTTCCCGCCGCTGGACTTGCGAAAGGAAATCCTTTTGGTTTCCCAGCAGGTGTTTTTGTATGACGACACCATCCGCGGTAATTTTGAAAAGTTCTATACGGTAACGGGCAGGCAAAAGCCGTCCGACGACGCCGTTTTAGAATCTCTGGCGCTGACCAACGCGGATTTCGGTCTGGAGAACACCGCGCGCACGTTAAGCGGCGGCGAGCGCCAGCGGATATATCTTGCCATCTTTCTTTCGCTGAAACCCGGCGTGATTCTTCTGGATGAACCGACGGCCGCGCTGGATAAGGAAAGTTCGGTGGATGTGATGGCGCAAATCTATCATTTTTGTGAAAAGAACAATATATCCAGCGTCACCATCAGCCACGACCCCAATATCGTCAGCCTGTATGCGCGACAGATTGTGAGGCTGTCATGACCGAAGGTGTCGTAAAACTGAATATCCTGCAGTTCAGTCTCATCTATCTCCTGCTCATCATCGTCCTCATCGTCATGAAGCGCTCTCGGATTCAGCAGAGTAAGCTTTTGCTTTGGGCGTCCCTTCGCATGACTGTTCAACTGGTTTTGGCTGGGTGGCTTTTAACGTATATCTTCCAGCACCAGCACTGGGCGTTTACCGCCGTCTACCTTGTGGCCATGCTGGTTTTCGCTGTCGTCCGCGTGCTCTCCAAGGTCAAGCATCTGAACCATCGGTTTAAGTGGATTATCTCACTCTCTTTTGTCTTTGCGGGCATGTTTGTGCTCTGCTATTTTGTCTTGGCCGTGGTGGGCAAAAGCCTCTTTAATCCGCAGTACACCATCCCGCTGGCCGGCATGATCCTGGGCAACGCGATGACCGGCGTCAACTTAGGCCTTAAAACCTTCTGCGACAGCGTCAAAGACCGAAGAAACGAGATTGAAACCCTGCTGAATCTGGGCGTGCATCCCAGAGAAATATTGCTGCCGTTTGCCAACTCGGCGCTGGAGACCGCTCTTCTGCCCACGCTGAACACCATGCTGGGGATGGGCATCATCTATCTGCCCGGCATGATGACCGGGCAAATTCTTTCGGGCACCCTGCCCACGACCGCCATCATGTACCAAATCGCCATCATGGTGGCCATCTGCGCGTCGGTGGCGCTGACCACGTTTTCCGCCCTGCATTTCGGCAGCCAGACGCTCTTCAATTCCAATTTGCAGCTCAACGACTGATATAACAAAAAAAGCCTTTGGGGAGGGGTCCAAAGGCTTTTTCTATGCTAATCACCCGCCAAATTTGACTTCAAAACTACTCGGAAGCCGCAGGCGTTTCGCTCGGCTGCGGTTCCGGCGTTTCAGGCGCGGGTGTGGCTCCAGGCACAGGTTCTTCGTTCGTTTCGGGCTCGGGCTCGGGTTCAATCGTTTCTTCGGGCGTTGCTTCGGGTTCGGGCGTCGGTTCGGGTGCCGCTGTCGGTTCTTCGGCCGGTACACGATAGTACCATGCCCGAAGGATATCCGTCGCGCTTCCCAGCGCCGCTTCGCCGTTCAAATCCATCACGGTCAGCGTTGCAATTCCACCGTTCTCGTTCAGTGATACCGCCGTCACCACCGCGCAGGCCGTCTCGGAAAGCTGGACGATAACCGTCTGTCCGTCGGCAACCGTTTGAGCAATCGCCTCAGTCTTCACGTCCACCGTCTCCACACCATACCGGCTTTCTACATCTTCGGCCGCCATAATGGATTCAGCCGAAACCGATTCTCCGATCACAGCACTGATGGCCAGGCTCTGCGCAAAGGCCAAACTCGTGATTGCCGGCGTTTGCGCGGTTTCTGTTGCAGGCGCCGCTGTCGGCGCATCCGAAGGTTCCG
>CALMFG010000078.1 GCA_937863465.1 uncultured Clostridia bacterium | reverse complement strand
ATCAATTTCGGCCAAAATTTCGGCGTTCGTATCGGGCGCTATTCTTGCGTTTGCGGTGCTGGAAACATTCGCGATTTTGGCCAACTCACCGCCAGAGAGACTGAACAGCTTGGACATTAAGATAAGCTGTTTGGTATAGATTTCGTACCCATCGCTGTTTATATGAACATAATTATCGCTGTACAGGTTTTCGTCTACAACACCGTGCACCTGAAACGATGGCGTCATATCGATGAACGGAATATTTTCCCGATATGCGTATTGGCGCAGCTTGGTATTGACATAGTTGATTTTTGTATTATTCCTGTCTTCATCCTCATACTTTTCGGTCATGGGGAAAATAGAGATGATATATATTTCTATACCCGGATTGGTTTCTTGGATGACGCTGATCAGATGTTTATAATTTGAAATGATTGAGGATTCGCTGGAACTCATATCATTGACACCCATCATAATAAACACTTTTTTAGCGCCCATGGCTTTTAGGCTTTTTTGGGGCTGGTTGCGAGCACCGTTATAGAGTGGATGCAGTTCGTATCCGTCGGCGCGCTGGGTGCCTGCAAGAGTGTAACTGACTTCTGCTAAAAACTCGGCATCGCCCAAGAACCCTGGGTTACTTTTTCGTTTATCCGTTACATAGTTCTTTAAACCGACTGTGATTGAATCGCCTAAGAATACCGCGTGGTCAAAGAAACTGGCGGTGCTGACCGAAGAGAGCATTTCGGATATTAAAACATCAGGGGCAGGTAACAGTGACGCTGAGGGACTTGGCGATAATTCGGATGAAAAATCACTTTCGCTCGCAGAGGCCGAAGGAGACAAACTATCTGTTGGGACAGATGATTCCGTGTACGCGGGGGTTGCAAGGGCGGATACGGACGATGAAGGCTGAGCATTTGGCGAAGGTACAGCAAGTGCCTCGCTCGTAGGGTTGGGAGAACAGGCAGCCAAGGTGAAAATGAAAACAATAAGGATGCTCAAAATAACGATTCGATTTGTCATATGCCATTTTAACCTGCTTGGATGCACACAAGCAAGAAGAACGCTTTCCCCTTAATAGTAAATTTACAAATATATGAAAACCACACGATGTTGAAAAATCGATAGGTATAAACTCATTTGACCTTTAGAATACCCATGTCATTTCGAATGGTTTGTATATTATAAAGGAAAAGCACTTGATCAATGGCGTTTTCTTTGACGTAATCGCTGAGTTGAAAACTGCAGTAGCGCATATCCAGCACATAGATGGTGCGGTAGTGGCTGGTTAAAAAATGGATGAAAATATTCGGTCCTGAAGAAACAAGAGCTTTATGTTCAGCAAATAACGAATTGCCACCGCTGGTCCTGCGCATCAATACACTGAAAATATCACGCGATGAAATAAAACAAAAACTGGTTTCTGCCGGATTCACGCCGGAGGACACTAAATTTTCTCCTGACGGCATTGTCCTGAGCACCTCCGCCAATCCGATTCAAAAAACCGATTTTTTTGACGCCGGCTTTATGCGGATTCAGGATGAAGGG
>CALMFG010000077.1 GCA_937863465.1 uncultured Clostridia bacterium | reverse complement strand
CAGATACAGCCGAATAAACGGCGCGTCGGTCTGCTTTTCCACCAGACTTTCGTCGATATAGTCCCAGCCGCCCGGTTCGGGCAGGCCGCCGTCCGACAGCTCAAACGCATCAAAGCCGACGGCTGTGAGCGCATCGGCTAATGAATTGATATCGGCGTATTTCGGTATCAGTTTAATCTCATGATATTTCATCGTTTAATCGAATCCCTGACCTGTTCAAAGAATGTTTTACCGCCGTCCTTGTTCTGCTCTTTGTAGGAGCGCAAGAGCTCTTTTTGCTTTTCGGTTAAACGCTTAGGCGTTTCGATGTTCACCTTCACATACAGGTCGCCTACCAGCGTGGAATGGATATGCTGGAGGCCTTTTTTCTTCAGCCGGAAGGTGGTACCGGTTTGGGTGCCTTCGGGGATCTTGTATTTCACCTTGCCGTCCAGCGTGGGGACCGAAAGCTCGGCGCCCAGTGTGGCGTCCACAAAGTCGATGGGCATGTTGAGATACAGGTCATAGCCGTCCCGCTTGAAGTACTTATGCGGTTTGACATAGATAACGATTTTCAGATCGCCCTTATCGCCGCCCTTGGTTCCGGCTTCGCCTTCGCCTTTCAGGCTGATAATCTGCCCGTTGTCGATACCTGCCGGAATGGTGACCGTGATGTTGCGGGTTTTTGAAACCTTGCCTTCGCCGTGGCATTCGTGGCAGGGAGAATCGATAATCTCGCCCGTGCCGCCGCAGGCCGTACAGGGGACAACGTTGACAAAGTTGCCCAGCATGGTCTGCCGCTGCTGGCGCACCTGTCCGGTGCCGCCGCATGTGGAACAGGTATGCTTGCTGGTGCCTTTTTCGGCACCTGTACCGGTGCAGGCCGGGCAAATCTCCTTGCGGCGAATCTGGACTTCTTTTTTAAGACCGAAAGCCGCCTCTTCAAAGGAAATCTCCATGTTGTAGCGCAGGTCGTTTCCGCGCGTGGGGCCGTTATAGTTACGCTGTCTGCCGCCGCCGCCAAAGAAGCTGTCAAAGATGTCGCCAAAGCCGCCCATGCCGCCCATGAAGTCGTCAAAGCCGCCGCCGTATCCGGCACCGCCTCCGCCGCCCGATGCGCCGTCGAACGCCGCGTGACCGAACTGGTCATACTGGGCTTTTTTCTTTTCGTCGCCCAGCACCTGGTAGGCCTCGTTCACCTCTTTAAACTTATGCGCGGCTTCTTCGTTGCCCGAGTTTAAGTCGGGGTGGTATTGTTTCGCCATCTTGCGGTAGGCCGCTTTAATCTCGGCTTCGCTGGCGTTTTTATTGATTCCGAGTGTTTCGTAGTAGTCTCTCTTGGAAGCCATGTTTACCGCCTTACAGTGTTTTCTTTTAAATGCACGCAAATCCGCCACTGAAAAAATCGGTGACGGACCAGCGTGCTAAATTATATGAAGGGGTTACCCCTGTTTACTTCTTTTCGTCGTCGTCCACGACTTCGTAGTCCGCGTCCACAACATCTTCCTGTGTGGGGCCCTGACCCTGACTTGCGCCGCCCATATCCGGGCCTGCGCCGGCTTCGGGACCCGCCTGCTGATACGCTTTGCCGAAGACCTCATAGCTGTCGTTGGTCAGCTTTTCGGTCGCGGTCTTAATCATATCGTTGTCGTTGGTCTCCAGCGCCTGTTTAACCGCCGCAATGCCGCTTTCCAGTTTGGCTTTGTCGTCCGCGCTCACCTTGTCGCCTAAGTCCTTGATGGTCTTTTCGGTCTGGTAAACCAGCGAATCGGCGTTGTTTTTCACTTCGATGCTGTCCTTTTGCTTCTTGTCAGCGTCGGCGTACTGCTCGGCTTCCTTAACCGCTTTGTCAATCTCGCTGTCGCTTAGGTTGGTGGAAGCGGTGATGGTAATCTTTTGCAGGTTGCCGGTGCCCATATCCTTGGCGGATACATGCACGATGCCGTTGGCGTCGATATCGAAGGTGACTTCAATCTGCGGTACGCCGCGCGGTGCAGCGGGGATGCCGGTCAGGTTGAACCGTCCCAGCGTCTTGTTGCCGGCCGCCATTTCGCGTTCGCCCTGCAGAACATGGATTTCCACCTGAGTCTGTCCGTCGGCCGCGGTGGAGAACACCTGCGACTTCTTGGTCGGAATGGTGGTATTGCGCTCGATTAAGCGCGTGCATACGCCGCCGAGGGTTTCAATGCCCAAGGACAGCGGGGTCACATCCAGCAGCAGAACGTCTTTGACGTCGCCGCCCAAAACGCCGCCCTGAATGGCCGCGCCCAGCGCAACGCATTCGTCCGGGTTGATGCCCTTGAAGGGTTCTTTGCCTGTGATGGTCTTGACCAAAGCCTGAACCGCCGGAACACGTGTGGAACCGCCGACCAGAATGATCTTGTCAATATCGTTGACCGAAAGACCCGAGTCTTTAATTGCACTGCGGGTGGGGCCTTCGGTTTTGGCCACCAGTTCGGCAGTGAGCTCGTCGAATTTAGCGCGGGTCAGCGTTAAATCCAGATGCTTGGGGCCGGTCGCGTCCGCCGTGATAAACGGCAGATTGATATTGGCCGTCAGTACGCCCGAAAGGTCGATTTTGGCTTTTTCGGCCGCTTCCTTCAGGCGCTGCATAGCCACCTTGTCCTTGGACAGGTCCACGCCGGTGTCTTTTCTAAATTCGTATACCATCCATTCGATGACCTTCTGGTCAAAGTCGTCGCCGCCCAGACGGTTGTTGCCGTTGGTGGCCAAAACTTCAAACACGCCGTCGCCGATTTCGAGGATGGATACGTCAAACGTTCCGCCGCCCAGGTCGTAGACCAGAATCTTCTGGTTGTCCTTATCGAGGCCGTAGGCCAAAGAGGCCGCCGTCGGTTCGTTGATGATACGCAGAACTTCGAGGCCAGCAATCTTGCCCGCGTCCTTGGTTGCCTGACGCTGGCTGTCCGAGAAGTAGGCCGGAACGGTGATGACCGCCTGCGTGACCGGCTGTCCTAAGTATGCTTCGGCGTCGCCTTTCAGCTTCTGCAGAATCATCGCGCTGATTTCCTGCGGTGAATAGGTTTTGTTGTCAATCTTCACTTTGTGGTCGGTGCCCATCTCTCTTTTGATAGAAGAGACGGTTTTGTCCGAGTTGGTGACCGCCTGACGCTTGGCCACCTGACCCACCAGACGTTCGCCGGTGTTCGAAAAGGCTACAACGGACGGTGTGGTTCTGCCGCCTTCAGCGTTGGGGATAACGGTCGGCTCGCCGCCTTCCATCACCGCGACGCAAGAGTTGGTGGTACCAAGGTCTATTCCAATAATTTTTCCCATAATCTGATTTCCTCCTGATTCGGTATAAACTAATTTATTGCGTTACTATTACTTCAGCATATCGTAAGACCTTATCGCCTCGGATATAGCCTTTTTTCACTACCTGCTTGACGGTGCCCGGTGCATCGCCTTCTTCGCCCGCCACCTGCAAAAGCGCGTGGTGCAAATCGGGGTTGAAGGGTTCGTTTTGGCACGCAATCTCATCGACGCCGAGCCCGGCCAGCGTATCGTGGAACAGCTTTTGCAGATTCACGATGCCCTTGATGAAATCGGTCTGCTCCTCGGGCGCGTGGTTCAGCGCCAAATCCAGACTGTCCAGCACGGGAAGCATCTTTAGGACCGCATCGTCCACGCCGTTCGCGAAGCTCTGCTGGCTCTGCGCCTGACTTCTTTTGCGGAAGTTGTCGAATTCGGCGCGCTCTTTTTGCAGGAATCCGATGTACTCGTCCTTCTCAATCGCGAGTTTTCCGGCGGTCTCTTCGGCTTCCTTCAATTCGTGTTCCAGCTTCTTTAACTTCTTTTGCAGTTTGGCGGTCTCCTCGCCATTCTCTGTCTCGGAAGGTGCCGGCGTTTCTTCCAGCGTGATATCCGCCAGCTCTCTCTCTTTCTTTGTCATAATGCCACCTTTATATCCGTATTTTTATATTTAATCCTTATCCGATTTCTCGTCGATAAACCCAGAGAGGATGGTGTTTAAGCTTTTTCCCACCTGATCCAGAACCGATACGACCCGCGCGTAGTTCATGCGCGTGGGCCCGATGACCCCGAATGAGCCGATGTTCTTGCCGTCGATGCTGTAGGTGGCCGTGACCACTGAGCACTGCTTCATCTCGTCATACGGGTTTTCGTGTCCGATGGAGATGGAGAACTCCAGCTTGGACGCCTGGTCCAGCATCTGGAACAGCAGTTCCTTGGTCTCCAGAACCTCCAGAAAGCCCTTGGCTTTGTCCACATCCCGATATTCGGGATAGTTGAAGATGTTCTTGGCACCGCCCAGAACGATGTCCTTGCCCGACTGGGGTTCCACCGTGTCGTGCAGAGAGTAGATGAGGGATTTGAAAAACCGTTCGTGCGTCAGCATCTCGGCTTTAAAATCCTGTTCAATCGCCTGCTCGGCTTCGTCCAATGTCTTTTCCGCCAGCTTTTCGGTCAGCATATTGGACAGCATATCGAGATAGCTGGCATCCAGTCCGGACGCCACGGTGATCAACTTTTCCTTGACCAAACCGGTGGAGGTGATAATCAGCACCAGCACCTTGGTGTCGTTCAGCTTGACCAGCTGAATGCGTTTTAACGTGGACTGCTTCATCTGAGGCGCCAGCACCACCGAAATGTGGTTGGTCGCCTTGGAGATGATATCCGCGGTCTTCTCGATGACGTCGTTAATCTCCAGAATCTTGGTATCGAAGATGTCGTTGATGGCCACCACTTCCTTGGGCGAAAGCGTGGACAGACGCATCAGCTTATCCACATACAGCCGATAGGCCAGATCGGACGGAATACGTCCGGCCGAGGTGTGCGGCTGTTCCAGATAGCCCATCTCCTCCAAATCCGCCATCACGTTTCGGATGGTGGCCGAAGAGATATCAAAGCCTTCCTTTTTGGAAAGTGTGCGGGAACCCACAGGGATACCCGTCAGTATATAATCGTCGATGATCGCTTTTAAGATTTTTTGTTTTCTCTCGTCCAGTTCCAATCGAGCCACATCTCTTTTTCATGGATTTGTTAGCACTCATCAAAGTAGAGTGCTAACAACTGGTATCAAAATACCACTTTGCATGTTGGAAGTCAATAGCATTTACGCGGATTAACACTTTGTTAATAAAGCAAAAAAGCCGGCGTCTTAGGCCGACTTTTTTAAACGTTTTTGAGGGACCGACCGAGCTATTCGTTCAGCCAGCTGTCGTTCTGCTTTTTGTTCTCGGCTGCGCCGTCACGCGGGTGCTTGGATTTTCCGCCCTTGCCCTTGGTGAAGAAGAACCCCCAGATGGGGATGGTGAGAAAGACCAGCCACGCGGGGAAGTCGTTGTTCGGGATGACATCGAAAAGCAGAAGAAAAAACACGATGGTGACGATGATGGGATAGGGGAAGCTGGCCCAAAGAAAGCGGTTCTGCTTTTCGCCAGACGCCGCGGTTCGGGCCATTTCGGGCTCGGGCGATACCGTGTCCCGGTTCAGCATATCGTCAATTCTGACGCCGTATATGCCCGCGAGTGCGATGAGGTTGTCAGTGTCGGGTGAGCTTTCGGCCCGCTCCCATTTGCTGACCGCCTGACGCGACACGCCGATTTTGTCGGCCAGCTCTTCCTGAGAAAGTCCGGCGCGTTTACGCAAAGTCACCAGCCGGTTTGCTGTTTCTACATTCATAGGTTTTTTTATCCTTTCCGAAATATCCCTTTATTTATGCTTTGTCGAACCCATCAGCCAGCCCCAGAAAGGGATGGTGAGAAAGACCAGCCATGCCCACGCCCAGGCGCCTTCCACCAAGAAACCTAACAGCAGGAAGACGATGACCGCCAGCAGGGGGAAGGAAGCGGCCATGATGGCGCGCCAGCCGTTGCCCTTGTTCTTGATGGCTTTTAGGATGATATAGTAGATGGGAATGGTCAGAAACAATACCCATATGATTTCCCAGTAGCCGATGGTGAACCCGAGCAGCAGGAAAACCGCGACCACGAGAATGGGGTAAGGGAATATCTCCATCCAGTGGCGGTCGGCGCCGTTTCTCGCGGCATCAATCCAGGCAACGACCGTGTAGTAAATCGGGATGGTCAAAAAAATCAACCAGGTCGGGTGCCATAGATGCGTGGTAAACGCGATGAAGAAATAAATCAGCGTTACCAGCACAGGGAAGGGGAAAGAAGCCGCGCGTGATTTCACGGTTTTCTCCGGCGCTTTTTCGGTCTCCATATCGAAGAAGGCTTCCCGCCGTTGTTTGAAGTCCTCCTGCGCGTCGGGCGCGGTTAAGAGGTCATCCACCGTGACGCCGTAGAGCTTGGCAAGGGCGAGAAGGTTGTCGGTATCGGGCGAGGAAACGCCCTGCTCCCAGCTGGAAACCGCCTGCCGTGAAACGCCAATCTGCTCGCCCAGCGCTTCCTGCGTGAGGCCTTTCTGTTTGCGGTATTGTTCCAAACGTTTTGCGATGTTTTCGTTCATTGGTTCCTCCGTTAAACTTGTGGTATTCATTCTTTATTAGCCAATTATAGAAAATTGCGCAGTTGCAATCCACCAAGATGAGTTTGAATTTTGTCAACTATCGGTTGCGCCGATGGATTATCATCTTTATTTTACCACAAAACAGCGGGAAAACATCAAAAAAGCTCCCTTTTACGCAACCAAAGGAGCTTCTTGTGTCTATTATTCGTTTTCTTTAGTAGGCTTTCGCAAAAATCATGACGCGCTTGGCGGGCTTGCCGCAGTGTACGCATATGCCGCTTTCGGGCGCGCTTTCGCCGAAGGGCATACAGCGGGTAGTTGCGCCGGTTTCTTCTTTAATGCCGTCTTCGCATTCCCGTTCTCCACACCACAGGCCTTTGACGAAGTTGCCGCCGTTGATGGCGGTTTTGAAGCTTTCAAAGTCTTCGGCCGATGTGGTTTTCTCGTCGCGGAATTTCATGGCCGAAGCCAGCATGCCTTCGTGGACCTTATCCAGCAACTCTTTGATGGTGTCCGCAAGGCCGTCCATGCTGTAAAAATTCTTCTCGAAGTTGTCGCGGCGGACCAGAACCACCTGATTCTGTTCGATGTCTCGGGGGCCCACTTCCAGACGAATCGGCACACCCTTCATCTCCCATTCGTTAAACTTCCAGCCCGGGCTCTGCTCGCGCGTGTCGATATCGGCGCGGATGCCGGCGGCTCTCAGTTCAGCCAAAAGCGCGTTGGCCTTGTCCAGAACGCCTTCCTTGTGCGCCGCCACTGGAATGATGATGACCTGAATGGGCGCGACTTTGGGCGGGAGCTTGAGTCCGCGTTCGTCGCCGTGCACCATGATGAGCCCGCCAATCATGCGGGTGGAGGTGCCCCAGGAGGTTTGGTGAACGTATTCCAGCTGACCTTCGCGGCTTAGGTACTGGATATCATAGACTTTAGAAAAATGCGTACCCAGATTGTGCGAAGTGCCCATCTGGAGTGCTTTGCCGTCCAGCATCATCGCTTCCATGGTGTAGGTGTGCATAGCGCCTGCGAATTTTTCTTTCTCGCTCTTCTGGCCGGTGATGACCGGAATGGCCAGCACATTGTACGCGAATTCGCGGTAGACCTCCAGCATCTTCTCGGTCTCGGCCTGCGCTTCCTCGGCGGTCTCGTGGGCCGTGTGGCCTTCCTGCCACAAAAACTCAGAAGTACGTAAGAACGGGCGCGTGGATTTTTCCCAGCGCACCACGTTGCACCATTGGTTATATAGAATCGGCAAATCGCGATAGGACTGCACCCACTTCGAATACATGGAACAGATGATGGTCTCGGAAGTGGGGCGCACAGCCAGACGTTCGGCCAGCGGTTCGTTGCCGCCGTGGGTGACCCAGGCCACTTCGGGCGCAAAGCCTTCCACGTGGTCGGCTTCCTTCTGTAAGAGGCTTTCGGGGATAAACAGCGGGAAGTAGGCGTTCTTGTGGCCGGTGGCCTTGAAGCGCGCATCCATCTCGTGCTGAATCAGTTCCCAAATCCCGTAACCATAGGGCTTAATGACCATACAGCCTTTCACGTCGCTGTAATCCACCAGATCGGTCATCTTGATCACGTCGGTATACCAGCGGCTGAAATCCTCGGACTGGGGCGTGATATTCTGAACGAATCCTGTTTCCTTATTTGCCATTGTTTCGTTTTTCTCCTCGTTTATAATCAACCTATTATACACAAAACATTTCTTAAAATAAACTTTTTTATCAATCTTTTTTGCCGCGCTTGGCGCGAAGCTCTTTCAGCTTCTGCTCATACCCCTGATTGGACGGATGGTAATACTGCCTGCCGTTAAGGTCATCGGGCAGATACTGCTGTTCCACAAAACTGTCGGGGTAATCGTGGGCGTATTTGTAGCCGATGCCGTTGCCCATCTCCTTGCCGCCGCGCACATGGCTGTACCTGAGGTGCGGCATCACCTCGGCCTGAAAGCTGTTTTGCGCGTCGCTGAACGCGGATTCCATGGCCATCAGCACCGAATTGCTTTTGGGGGATTCAGAGATGAAGATGATGGCCTGCGAGATATTCAGCCGTGCTTCGGGGAATCCGTTGAACTCCAAGGCCTGCATGGCGGCCACGGCCTGAATCAGTGCCGACGGGTTGGCCATGCCCACATCCTCACTGGCGTGGGCAATCATGCGACGTACGATGATGCGCGGGTCCACGCCCGCTTCGATGAGCCGCGCAAACCAGAACAGCGCACCTTCCGAAGAAGAGCCGCGTAAGGACTTGCAAAAAGCCGAGAGCATGTCGTAATAATCGCGGTCGTCGCATCGTAGAGCACGTTTCTGGATGGATTCCTCGGCCGTGACAAGGTCGATATGGATGACACCGTCTTTGTCCGCCTCGGTGGTCAGTACAGCCAGCTCCAGCGCGTTCAGCGCGGTGCGGGCGTCTCCGTTGGAAAGATTCACCCAGTGGTCCAGAGCGTCCTCGTCCACTGAAACGTTTTGTGTACCAAATCCGCGCTCGGTGTCGGATATCGTGGCGGTCAGCACGTTTTTGATGTCTTCGGGCTTCAGCGGGAAAAACTGGAACAGACGGCATCGGGACACGATGGCGTTCGTCATGGCGATCATCGGGTTTTCGGTGGTGGAACCGATAAAGCGGATAATGCCCTTCTCGATAGCGGGCAGGATGCTGTCGCTCTGGGCTTTGTTCCAGCGGTGGCACTCGTCCAGCAGCAGGTAGGTGGGCAGCTGATGCAGCCGCAAGCGATTCTCGGCGGACTCCAGCACTTCGCGCACGTCCTTGACACCGCTGGTCACGGCATTCAGCTTGACAAAAGCCGCGCCCGTGGTGTTTGCGATGATATAGGCCAGTGTGGTCTTACCGGTGCCCGGCGGGCCGTAGAAGATGGAGGAAGTCAGCTTGTCCGCTTCAATCGCGCGGCGGAGCAGACGCCCTTTGCCCACGATGTGGTCCTGACCGTAGAATTCGTCCAGCGTCCGGGGACGCATCCGGTCGGCCAGCGGGGCGTTATTTTTGATGTTATTTTCAAATAAATCCATATTTTTTCCTTAATTGATCGATTGCCGTGAAAATCGATGGAGTGCGAATATATGTTCCTATATATTGGCTATTATATTTCATTTTTTCAGTTTACACAACGGGAACAAACAAATATAATAGGTAGAATAGTAAAAAATATTGCATCTTTTGGTTTTGTCTGTTACGATACTAAAAACATTGTGAAATTAATATCAAATAGGATATTATATATAATTTTATTTCGATCAAGGAGGCTCGTAGCATGGAAAAAAGGGCGTACAATTTCTCGGCGGGACCAGCTTGTCTGCCGCTGGAAGTGCTGGAAGAAGCACAGAAGGAATTCATCAGCTATGCCGGCAGCGGCATGAACGTGATGGAGATGAGCCATAGGGGAAAGATTTTTGAAGGCATTATCGCCAAGGCGGAAAGCGACCTTCGCAGTCTGATGGGTATTCCGGACGATTATTCCGTACTCTTCTTGCAGGGCGGCGCTTCACTGCAGTTCTATATGATTCCGTTGAATCTGATGACCACCTACCGTAAGGTGCATTTTGTCGATACCGGCATCTGGTCTTCCCGCGCGATTAAGGAAGTGGAGAAATTCGCCACCGCCAATGTGGTGGCTTCGTCCAAGGCCGCGGCTTACAACTACATTCCAAAGCTTTCCAAAGACATGTTCACGCCCGATGCGGACTACGTACATATCGCCAGCAACAACACGATTTTCGGCACACGCTACACAAGCCGGCCAGACACCAACGGCCTGCCGCTGGTCAGCGATATGAGCTCATGCATCCTCTCGGAAGTGATTGACGTTTCGGACTACGACCTCATCTTTGCGGGCGCGCAGAAGAACATCGGCCCGGCGGGCGTCACCATCGTCATCATCAAAAACGAGTTGATTGAAAAAGCGCCCAAGAATCTGCCCACCATGCTGGACTTCAAAACGCACGCTGAAAACGGTTCGATGTTTAACACTCCGCCGACCTACGCGGTTTACCTGTCGGGCAAGGTGTTTGAATGGCTGATCAAGAACGGCGGCGTTCCGGCCATGCAGGCCAAGAACGAGAAAAAGGCCAAACTGCTCTATGATTATCTGGACGCGTCCAGTCTGTTCCGCGGCCTCGCGGTCAAGGAAGACCGCTCAATGATGAACGTGACGTTCTCCACCGGCGACGCAGACAAGGACAAAGCGTTCCTCGGCGGTGCTGAAGTGCGCGATCTGCTGTATCTGCCGGGGCATCGCCTGTCCGGCGGTATGCGCGCCAGCATCTACAACGCCATGCCCATTGAAGGCGTTGAGGCGCTGATTGATTACATGAAGGAATTTGAGAAGAACGCCTGAAGAAAGCGGGATAGGTGAAAACACATGTATAGAGTTAAAACATTTAATGCGATATCGAATGTGATATATGAATACTTAAATCAGGATAAATACATGGTGAGCGACAGCCAGGAACCGTTTGACGCGGCGCTGGTGCGTTCGGCCGCCATGCATGATCTGGAATTCGGACACGAAGTGCTGGCCATCGCGAGAGCCGGCGCGGGTGTCAACAATATTCCGGTGGACAGCTGCACTGACAAGGGCATTGTGGTGTTCAATACGCCGGGCGCCAACGCCAACGGCGTGAAGGAGCTGGTGCTCTGCGGCATGTTCATGGCTTCCCGAAACATCATTTCGGCGGTGGACTGGGTGAGAACCCTGAAGGGTCAGGATGATATTCTAAAGCTGGTCGAAAAGGGCAAAAAGCAGTTTGTGGGGCCCGAGCTGAAAGGCAAGACGCTGGGCGTCATCGGTCTTGGCGCCATCGGCGTTATGGTGGCCAATGCGGCTTCGGCCATCGGCATGAACGTCATCGGCTACGACCCGTATATTTCGGTGGAAAGCGCATGGGGCCTTAACCGCGAAGTGGTCCGCGAGTACAAGCTGGAGGATCTGCTTTCGAAGGTGGATTTCATCTCGCTGCATGTGCCGCTGCTGGACAAAACGCGCGATTTTTTAGGCAAAGCAGAATTTGCCCGCATGAGAAAAGGTGTGGTGATTTTAAACTTTGCGCGAAACGGACTACTCAATTACGACAGCCTGTACAAGGCGCTGAAAGACGGCACGGTCAGCAAGTATGTGACCGATTTCCCGAACGATGAGCTTTTGGGATACGACAACGTCATCCCCATCCCGCACCTCGGCGCATCCACGCCCGAGAGCGAGGAGAACTGCGCGCATATGGCGGCCAAACAATTGCGGGACTTCTTGGAGCACGGCTCCATCGTCAATTCGGTCAATCTGCCGAACTGCCCGGTCAGTCCGTCGGCCGACTGCCGCCTGACCATCATCCACAAAAACATGCCGAACATGGTGGGCCAGTTCACCAACATTCTGGGCGCCAAGGGCATCAACATCAATGAGATGGTCAATAAATCCCGCGGGAATGTGGCCTACACGGTCTTTGATCTGGATACCGAGATTGATTCAGAGATGATCAAACAGGTAAGCGCAGTGGATGGCGTGATTAAAGTGAGACTGATTTCAAGATAAGGCTGGAATAGCGAAAATAAAAAAAGGGCTTAAAGCCCTTTTTTGTTTGCTTGGAATGACTTATATTGTTCGTAAATTTCTTTTTGATATCGCCCATAACGCACAGCGATGACAGTATAGAGCAAGACACCTAAAACACAGATGATGAAGAATATAAGAAACATGACCAGGCCGCTGAACAATCCAGCCAGTGCCGCGATGCCCAGAATGAACACGGGGACACCGATGCTCAGCATATAGGTTTTCATGGCGGAAAGATATTCAGCAAAGATCTCGTCGATTGGTTTATCCAACTGGATAACGGGATTGTCCTTTGCCAATTTCAGTGCTTTGGCAATCGGAGTCTGTTCCATGTTGCGTTTCTGGCTGGGGCTGAACGAAACGAAAAAAGACATCAAGCCCATCATGGTATAAATGACGCCGATGTATCTTAAGCGACTGACGGGAAATGAATTAAGAAAACTGGCAGCATCTTGAAATAATTTCAGCACATCGGAAAAATTCATAGGAACACCTCAAGAGATAATTTGAATTCAAGCAACAAAAGCCTATAGAGACTTGTTAATCTCGTTCGGCTGACTCTCTTTCAGGATTTTCCCGAATTTTTTGCGGAAGATGATGTAGTAGACAGCGAGCACGGCGATGCTGACGCCGAAGAAAATGCCATAGATGAAGCCGTATTGTGCGCTGATGCCTGAAACGTCCAAATACCCCTGAACCAAAATGATGGGGCCGAGAATCCAAAAAAATTTGCGCAGAAGCTTATCGGACTCCTCTTTAATCTGCGCCGGAAAATGGTTATTGAAAGCCATTCCTTTTCCGCGGATGGCGTAGTAGATGCACATGGCGCCTACGCCGAGAAACATATAGCCAAACATCATGTCATATCCTTGCATGGTGGTTAACGCTCCTTTTTCGTTTTTTTAAAGCAGCTTTTTGGTCTGGCGGTAAACATCGCCCGAACCCAAGGTGATGACCAGATCGCCTTCGGAGACATGGCCGTCCAAATAGACATTAATTTCTTCGAAAGTGGCGATGTATTCGCACTGTTTGGCGTTGGGCGTAATCGCCGCGACCAAATCGGTGGCATGAATCTCGCCGGTGTCGATGTCCCGGCCCGGGTAGATATCCGGCACCAGAACGCAGTCCACCGCACCGAAACTTAAGCCGTATTTATCCTTCAAGGTCTTGGCGCGCGTGTAGGAATTGCATTGGAACACCGCCCAGAGCTTTTTGTGCGGATACTGTGCGGCCGCGTCCAGACAGGCCATGATTTCAGACGGGTGATGCGCATAATCGTGGAAGATTTTCACGCCGTTCTTCTCACCCATGAATTCAAAACGCCGACCGACCAGACGATAGGCCTTCAGCGCTTTGGCCGCCGTGGCGATATCCACGCCGAACACGCTGTGGCAGACGGTAAACGCCGCCAGCGCATTGGCCATGTTGTGGCGCCCCGGAACCTCCAGTGCGATGCGGCCCATGTTCTCGCCCTTTCGGATGATGTCGAAGCTCGGGAAGCCCATTTCGGAGAAAGCCACGTTGGCTACCGTGTAGCCCGCGTTTTCGGAAAGGCCGTATTCGGTGATATCAAAAGGCATATCATGCAGCTGGTAGCCTTTCGCGTCGTCCTTGTTGAGGAAGAGATGACCGCTTTCGGGCATCAGATTCACGAATTTCCTGAAAGTCGCAATAATCTGATCAATGTCTTTATAGTAATCCAGATGGTCGTCGTCGATGTTGTTGATGAGGATATGCGTGGGGGAAAGCTTTAAAAAGCTCTCGACATATTCGCAGGCCTCGGTGATGAAGTACTGCTTGGTTTTTCCCAGACGCACGCCGCTGCCTAAGAAATCCACCATGCCGCCCACATGGACAGTGGCGTCCACGCCTGCGTATTCGGTGATGAGCGCAATCATGGAGGTGATGGTGGTCTTGCCATGGCATCCGGCAATCGCGATGACGTTTTTGTATTCCTCAGAGAGCAGGCCCAAAAGCGAAGCGCGCTCCAGCATGGGGATACCAAGGTCAGTCGCCCGTTTGCGTTCGGGGTTTTCGGGCTTAATCGCCGCCGAATAAACACACAGCGCCGCGCCTTCCACGTTCTCAGCCTTCTGGCCAAAGGTCACTTTCACATTTTCGGCCAGCAGCTTATCGGTGAACACCGATTCGGTGGTGTCGCTTCCGGTCACTTGATAGCCGATATTCTTCAAAATCAAAGCAAGTCCGCTCATCGAACATCCGCCGACACCGATGAAATGAATCCGGCCGCCGATGAAGTCCCGTAGGTTTTTTACTTCCATGTATGTCCCCTGTATTTCAAAAGAATTAATTAATCGCTAAATATGATAATACCACACGTGTCAAGCCCCGTAGTAGATATCAGACTGATTATACGCC
>CALMFG010000076.1 GCA_937863465.1 uncultured Clostridia bacterium | reverse complement strand
GGTCTCGTTCAGCCCTCTATTGACCATCCACGCCGAAACCTGCTTGGCGGCCTCGGCGGCGAAAGCATCCAGCGTTTTTTCGGTCTTCACCGCCACCGACAGCGAATGCACCCCGAACACTTTTTTTACGCGGTCCACCGCCTCGGCCAGCCGGTTTTCGGGGACGTGCTCGACAAACACACGGCCCATCATGCGAATCACTTTCACATCGGGAATTCCCGCCAGCGATTCACGAATGCGCGTGACCAGAAGTTTTTCAAAATACGGGCGGTTTAGGCCCTTCAGATGGATTTCCGCATAGCGGACCAAAATCAATTGTTCCATATATTCTTTCTTTCCTTATCTTCGTGTAAACATGCGCAGGAACCGCGCTTCGCTGTCGATGGTTTCCAGCAAGGTATCGACGTCTTCGGCTGTGTTCTCGTGTGAAAAGCTGATGCGCACCGCCGATTCGCCGCGCTCGGGCGACAGCTTTAACGCATCATGAATCCGGTTGGTTCGGGTTTTGGATGAACACGCCGACCCGATGCCGATATAGATGCCCTTGGCTTCCAGTGCATGCAGCAGTGTTTCGCTACGGACCCCCAGCACCGACGCATTGACGATATAGGGCGAATACAGCCCGTCCCCGGTCGGGGAATTGACTACAACTTTTTCCAGCTTGCCGAAGCCCGCGATGAGTCGATGATGCAGTTCAAAGATATGCGCGTCATCCGCGGGAAAGTTTTCGACTGCACATCCAAACGCCGCGATGCCGAAGGTGTTCTCGGTGCCCGCGCGCATGCCCTTCTCCTGCGACCCGCCCAGAATAATCGGTCGGAGCTTGGCGCCGTTTTTAATCAAAAGCGCCCCCGTGCCTTTCAGCGCACCAATCTTGTGCGCGCTGACAGCGTAAGAATCCACATGACCGCTCAAACTGTACGGCACCTTCAAAAAAGCCTGAACGCCGTCCGAATGGAAGTGCACATCCTTTTTTGCCGCTTTCACACCGGCCGCGATGTCATCGATGTCGTTGAGTGCCCCGGTTTCGTTGTTCACGTGCATCACGCCGACCAGAACCGTGTTGCCCTTGATGGCGTCCGTCACCGACTTGGCCGAAACCACGCCCCGCTCGTCGGGGGCAACAAAAGTCACTTCGTGTCCGCTGTCCATCAGCATTTTGGCGCAGGCATAAACCGCCGCGTGCTCGTAGGCCGAAAAGACAAAGTGACAGGATTCGCGCGGTTTCACCGCATCGAAAATCGCCATGTTGTTGGCTTCGGAGCCCGACGCCGTGAATACCGCCTGACGGTCATAGCCGCCGACCGCGTCCAGCAGAGTTTTGCGCACCGCTGCCATATCCGCTTCGGCTTCGGAACTGCCTTTATACAGCGCCGACGGGTTATACCACTTATCTTCCCGATATTCGGTCATCAGGGTTTCCAGCGCCTTAATCGGCCTGGTCGTGGCCGCGTTGTCCAGATAAATGATGCGGGATTCTTTCACTGCGCTCTCTCCCAAATTAAATATCGTTTGCCGAACGACGTGATTTCGGTCAGCGTAAAGGTCATGCCGCCATAATCCCCTTCCAGCACAACCGTTTCCTCATCAAAGTCGGATACCTGCACGCCGAAGTGCCCCTCCAAAAAATACAGCAGATCGGAAAAGTGTGCATCATCGGTCAGGAAAACATCGTTCTCCGCCAAAACCGCGTACTCCTGCCCGCGTTCAATCGCCGCCTTGGCTTTCTCAACTGCCAGCGCGTTTTGATCGGCATAGCGGTCTTCCCAGCGAATGTCCAGCGTGATGCCGAGGCACAGCAACGGTGTCAGTATTAAAAACAGAATCCACGCCTTCTTCATGCGTTTATCGCCTCACTAAACTGCTAAAAATCGAAATCCATGCCGCAAACGAAAATCGCCCGTCCGAGCGATTTTTTGCTTGTTCGTCTTGATTATTTTTGGCTCAGTACGTGTCCATATATTCGTCTGCCGCGATATAGATGGCGTTGGCCAGTTTAATCTGATACGCCTCGTCCGCGAGCAGGGTTTCGTCGTCGGGGTTGGAAAGGAAACCGCATTCCACCAGAATGCTCGGCGCGTCGCCCACTTTTAAGATATAGTAATCCTCAGCGGTCGCGCTTCGCATCCGCGTCGGCTGGACGCGGTGTTCAATTTCGTTTGAAACCATATCGGCCAGAATTTCGCCATGGTTCGATTTTTCATAATAGAACACCTGCGGGCCGGACACCGCCGGATCCGCGTAGAAATTCATATGGATGCTGATGACGATTTCAGCGCCCGACTCCTCAATAATCTTTCTGCGTTTGTGCATATCGTCCAGCTTGGTTTTCGCAATCGCGTTTTCGTCGCTGCGGGTCATCAGCACCTGATAGCCGTTGGTTTCGAAAGTCTGCTTTAAGAACAGTGCCACCGCGAGATTTAAGTCATCCTCATGCACGCCCGTGGATGTGCCCACCGCACCGCCGTCGAACCCGCCGTGTCCCGCATCGATGACCACCAGCTTATCCACTTTTGCCACCGGCTCGGAGGACTCGGTGAAGATGGTCGGCGTGGGGCCGGCCGCGGCCAGCATTTCCTGATACTCCTCGGCTTCCCACATGGTCACGTGTCCGAAATTCTCCTGCGTCTCCTTTTCGGGCAAAATCAATGTGGGTACGGGTGTGGGCAGAACATCAACACCGTCGTCACGCTCCTTGATGGAAGGCAGGTTACTCTCTTTGGTGACGCTGGCACTGGGCGATGCCGAAGCCGTTACCGTACTTTTTGGTTTCTGCGTCACGGCCAGAATGATGGACGCGATAACCACCAAAAGTATGCCGAACACCAAAAGGGCGTATCTGGCTAATATCATCTTCTGTTGTTGTCTGGGTTCGCTCATTTTTTATTTTCCTGCTCAAAATTCAAAGTCATGGAAGGATCGGCGTTCAGCGTCAGGTCCGCTTTCTCCTGACTGAAAAAAGCCGCCGAAGCGATCATCGCCGCGTTATCCGTGCAGTAGGCCATGTTGGGTAAGTACAGCCGTACGCCCTTTGCCCTGGCCCGCGCCTCAAAAGCCGCTCGCAAAGCGCCGTTGGCCGAAACGCCGCCGGCCAGCGCCACCACGTCCATATTCTCGCGCGCCGCCGCCTCAAACGTGTTGTCGGCCAAAACCGATACCACATTTTTCTGGAAGGACGCCGCGACATCGGCCTTGTTGTAGGCTTCGCCTTTCTGATCCATCTGGTGCAGGCGATTGATCACCGCGGTTTTCAGGCCGCTGAAGCTGAAATCCAGATGGCTTTCCTTGCGGTAGGGCACGGGAAAGGAATAAGCGTTTTCGTCGCCTTCCTTCGCCAGCCGTTCCAGATTGGGTCCGCCGGGGTAAGGCAGTCCCAAAACTCGGGCTACCTTGTCAAAGGCCTCGCCCGCCGCGTCGTCCCGCGTCTGCCCCAGCAGGGTATAGCGGCCAAAGTCGGTGACCTTCACGATGTGTGAATGCCCGCCCGAAACGACGAGACAGATCATAGGCGGCGTTAAATCCGCATGGCTCAAAAAATTGGAGCAGATATGCCCCTCAATATGGTTCACTTTAAACAGCGGTTTATCGTTGGCGTAGGCCAGCCCCTTGGCAAAGGCCACGCCGGTTAAAAGCGCGCCGACCAGTCCCGGACCCGCCGTCACGGCCACCGCGTCGATGTCGTCCATGGTGAGCCCCGCGTTGTCGATGGCGGATTTCACAATGACCGGCAATTTTCGGGTATGGTTACGCGAAGCGATTTCGGGCACCACGCCGCCGTAGGCTTTATGGATATCAATCTGCGAATAGATTTCGCTGCTGAGTGTCAGCCTGCCGTCCTGCACCACGGCGGCCGCCGTTTCGTCGCAGGAGGTTTCGATGCCGAGTAGCATCATTCCTGCTCGGCCTTCTTAATCGCGCGGACGCGCGAGCCCGCAAACACCCACAGTGCGGTAAACAGCGCGGCAAATGTGCCGAGGATGATGCCCGAAAGCGCGAGGAAGAATTCCAGCGGGAACATGCGAATCATCCGGTCGGTCGCAGGATTCAAAAGCCAAAGATTGTTGGTGAACAGAATCAGATGGACGTTGGTCCAAAAGCCGTTGAAATCCACCGCAAAGTAGACGCCCAGCGCCGCGCACACCAGCAGAAACACAAACGAAACGCGCGAATGGACGCGATAGATGGTTTTGTGCTGATGGGTGATGAACAGCGCAGTGAACGCCTGAATAGCCATCGCCGCCAGGAAATAGGATATCTGCACACCCGCCAGATACAGGTTCTTCACGTCCACCATATGGCTGATTTCGCGCTCGTTGAACATCTGCTCCTGTGCACCGTCCACAGTCACCGTGACGTCCAGATTATCCCGCACGCCGCGGGTGTAGTCGCAAAACACATCGGTCACATTGTCAAGGTCACTCTGCGAGATGCCGATGTAGTCGGCCACGCCCAGCGGTTTCTGCAGAACGCCGTAGATGGGTTTGGATAATCCGATGCCGAGCACCAGAGAGAACATCAAAAACAGCAAAAGCGCCGTCGATCCGATGGTGGCCACCAGTTTGCTGAATCCGCCGTTTCTTTTCATCTTCTTCGCCCCCTATATCCTGCTGATTTTCGCGCCGTCCGGCGTGTCTTTCACTTCAAATCCCTTTTGAGCCAGAAGGTCGCGAATCTCGTCGGCCCTGCCCCAGTTCTTTTCGGCTCTCGCCGTTTTGCGTTCGTCCACCAGCGCGATTATTTCGGCCGGTATCTCGTCGGCACTTTCCATGTTGAGGCCCAAAACGCCCAGGAACGTATCGATTAGCGCCAGCGCAGCTTTGGCTTCGCCCGCGTTGGCGCCGTTTTCAAACTTTACATTGATTTCCTTGATATATTCAAAGATGACGCCGATCGCGTCCGCCGTGTTCAGGTCGTCGTCCATCGCTTCGTTGAACCGAATGGTATACGCCGCATTGATTCCGGCCACGCCGCTGTCCGGCATATCCTTCTTTGTGTCGATAATAAACGCCAAGTTCTCTTTGAAATTTTTGACGCGCTCCAAAGCGGCTTTGGCCTGCTCCAAAAGTCCGTCCGAGAAATTCACAGGGTTTCGGTACTGCGCGCTCAGCATAAAGAATCGCACGACAATGCCGTCAAACTTCTGGAGGATATCCCGCACCGTAAAGAAGTTGCCGAGGCTCTTGCTCATCTTCTTGTTGTCGATGTTGATATAGCCGTTGTGCATCCAGTAATGGCAGAAATCGTGACCCGTTGCGCCTTCGCTCTGCGCCACTTCGTTTTCGTGGTGCGGGAAGATGAGGTCCTGTCCCCCGCCGTGGATGTCGATGGTTTCACCTAAGTATTTCATGCTCATGGCCGAGCATTCGATATGCCAGCCCGGACGGCCTTCGCCCCATGGACTTTTCCAGAAGGGTTCGCCCTCTTTTTTCGCTTTCCACAGTGCAAAGTCAACGGGGTCTTTCTTCACCTCGTTCACTTCAATGCGCGCGCCGGATTCCAGGTCATCAATCGATTGTCCGCTGAG
This sequence comes from uncultured Clostridia bacterium, assembly GCA_937863465.1. Classification (GTDB taxonomy): domain Bacteria; phylum Bacillota; class Clostridia; order Christensenellales; family CALMFG01; genus CALMFG01. Next base: position 11,722 of record CALMFG010000076.1, on the reverse strand, counting down.
TTTGCCATACCCTTTAAACGCCTTGGCGTTGTAGTAGACGTCCCCGTTGGCTTCGTAGGCCAGGCCGTTGGCGATCAGCTTTTCAATCAGCGCGATAATCTCAGCGATATGCTCGGTGGCTTTGGGGTGGTGCGTGGCGGGCTTGATGTTCAGCGCCTTCGCGTCCTCATAGTAGGCCGCGATGTATTTATCCGCCAAATCCTTGACCGATACACCTTCCAGCTTGGCGTTTTGAATCATCTTGTCGTCAATATCGGTAAAATTCTGAACAAAGTTCACATCATAGCCGCGGTATTCCAGATACCGCCGCAAGGTATCAAAGGTGATAAACGGCCGTGCGTTGCCGATGTGGAAATAGTTATAGACCGTCGGCCCGCAGGCGTACAGCCGAATCTTGCCTTCCTCGATGGGTTTTAATTCTTCCTTTTGTCGGGTCTGTGTGTTGAAAACTTTCATATGAATATCTTAATCTCCCAATCGTCTAAAAACGATTCTCCCATTTTTATCATATCATTATAATATGCCTGCCTTGTTTAAGTCAATTGATAACCCATGCTCGCGGCCATTCTGTTTCCCTACTTTTCGGGTGACGGAAGCGCGTTTAACTGATATAATTGACGGTAGAGTAAAGATAAGGAATTAATAAGGGTAATCATGGTCTACGACAAAATCATCATCGGCGCCGGGCTGTACGGCCTGTACGCCGCCGAGAAATGCGGGCAGAAGGGCGAAAAGGTGCTGGTGCTGGAATATGACAGCGAGGCGTTTTCCCGCGCCACTTTTATCAATCAGGCCCGCGTCCATATGGGCTACCATTACCCACGCTCATACGCCACGGCGGTGAAATCGGCCGGATACTTCGAACGGTTCAACCAGGACTACGGCTTTTGCGTCCACCGCGAGTTTGAAAAAATCTATGCCATCTCGTCCAAGTTTTCGTGGACATCGGCGGATCAGTTCCAGAAATTCTGCGACAGCGCGAGGATCGTCTGCGACGCGGTCGGCGAAAACAAGTACTTCAACGCCGGTATGTGCAGCGGGGCTTTTAAGACCCATGAATACACCTACGACGCCATGCTGCTGAAAGACTATTTTTTAAATGCGCTGGCGGGAATGAAGAACGTCTGCGTCCAGTACGGCGCGCGGATTGAAAAAATCGAACAGAAAGATAAGCTTTTCGTTCTGACAGTCGGCAGTGAGCCTGTCGAGACCGGCTATCTCTTAAACGCCACCTACGCCAGCACCAATCAGGTTACGGCTTTAGCGGGCTTTGCGCCGTTTAAGATTAAATATGAGCTTTGCGAGATTATCCTGTGCGAAGTCTCGGACAAGCTGAAAAACACCGGCATCACGGTGATGGACGGGCCGTTTTTCTCCATCATGCCTTTCGGCAAAACTGGCCTGCATTCGCTGACCAGCGTCACCTTTACGCCGCATATCACGTCCTACGACGCGCTGCCGGCCTTCACCTGCCAAAGCCGGAGCGGCGGCACCTGTTCGCCCGCACAGCTTGGCAACTGCAACACCTGCCCGGCCAAGCCCAAAACGGCCTATGCCTATATGGCTTCGCTGGCCAAGAAGTATCTGAAAGAAGAATACGGCTTTTCGTACCATTCGTCGCTGTTCTCGGTGAAGCCCATTTTGCAGGCCTCCGAAATCGACGATTCCCGGCCGACCGTCATCCGTCAGCTTTCGGAAAGCCCCGCGTTTGTTTCGGTTTTAAGCGGCAAGATCAACACGGTATACGATTTGGACGCCTATCTATAGAAGAATTCTTTTTACGAGGTAACCTAAAGTGAACGAAAATAGAGAAAAAAATTTCATTTCGGCAGTGGTGTATGTTCATAATAACGAAAACGATATTCAGACGTTTTTGGAGCGGCTCCACGGCGTTCTGGACGATAATTTTTTAAACTTCGAGATCATCTGCGTCAACGACGCCTCATCCGACCGATCGGCCGACCGGATTAAATCCGCGTGCGACCGCTTTTCGGGTGCGCCGCTGTCGCTCATCCATATGGGCCACTACCACGGGCTGGAGCTATCGATGAATGCGGGCGTGGACCTTGCCATCGGAGATTTCGTTTTCGAGTTCGATACCATCGATATGGATTACGATATCAGCCTCATCATGGAAGTGTACACCCGTTCGCTGACCGGATTCGATATTGTCGGCGCGGCACCCAAAAACCGCATTTCAGGCAGCTCCAGGTTCTTCTACCGGCTGTTCAACCGAAACTTCGACGGCCCCAACAAGCTGCGTACCGAGCGGTTCCGCATCCTCTCGCGGCGGGCCATCAACCGCGTACACAGCATCTCCAAGACCATCCCCTACCGCAAAGCCATCTACGCCAGCTGCGGCCTCGCGATGGATACGCTTGAATACGGCAACGCCGCCAATGCCAGAAGAAAATCCCGCGACGAAAACCGCATCCGCCAGTCGGTCGCCATCGATTCGCTCATGCTGTTCACCGATGTCGCGTTTAAGTTTTCCATCACCATGGCCTTCCTCATGATCGGCTTTACCGTCTTCATGGCGGTTTACGCGCTGGTGTTCTTCATCATGGGCAACGCCATCGAGGGCTGGACCACCACCATGCTGTTCATCGCCTTCGGCTTCTTCGGCCTGTTCGGCATCCTCGCCATCGTCATCAAATATCTCTCACTCATCCTCGACCTCATCTTCAAAAAAGAGAAGTACTATATCATGTCGATTGAGAAGATCAGCAAGTGAGAAAAGACGCCATGAAGGTTCTGTATTTAGCCAATATCCCCTCCCCCTACCGTGTGGACTTCTTCGGCGAGCTGGCCAGGTCCTGCGACCTCACCGTGGTCTTCGAACGCCAAAAAGCCGCCGACCGCAAGGACAGCTGGCTGGGCGGCGAGAACGCCGGCTACACCACGCATTACCTGAAAGGTTTTTCGGTAAAAAACGAAACCGCGTTTGCGCCGAGTGTGCTTCGGTTCTTAAAGAAAAACAAATTCGATATCATCGTCATCGGCGGATACGCCACGCCCACCGCCATGCTGGCCATCCTGTGGCTGAAACTGCGGAAAATCCCGTTTGTATTGAACGCGGACGGCGGATTCATCAAGCCCGGCGGCGGGTTCAAAGAAAAAATCAAACGCTTCTTCATCGGCGCGGCCGCTTGGTGGATTTGCTCTGGTGAGGCCACGAAGAATTATTTTGCCCATTACGGTGCAGACCCCGAAAAGGTTTTCACCTATCCCTTCACTTCGCTCGTTAAAGCGGATATCTTAACCGCTCCCCCGACCGACAAAGAAAAGCAAGCCTTAAAAAAAGAGCTCGGTATCGCCGAAGCAAAAGCCGTGTTGGCCGTGGGTCAGTTTATCCCGCGCAAAGGGTTCGATGTGCTCCTGAAAGCCTGGGCGGACATGCCCGAAGGCATCGGGCTGTACCTGCTCGGCGACGAGCCGTCCGAGGAATACCTGACGCTGGTTCGGGAACTCAAGTTGAAAAACGTCCACTTTGCGGGCTTCCGGCCCAAGGCGGATGTGCTGTCCTTTTGCCGCGCCTGCGACCTGTTTGTCCTGCCCACACGCGAGGACATCTGGGGGCTGGTGGTGAATGAGGCGCTGGCTTCTGCCCTGCCCGTGGTGACCACCAAACAGTGTCTGGCTGGGCTAACGCTGGTCGATGACTCGGTCGGGCGGCTGATTGCTGCCGAAGACGTGCCCGCGCTTAAAACCGCGATGACCGAAATCTTAAGCGACGGCAAAAAAATAAGCGCGATGCGAACATCCGCGCTTCACAGGATTAAATCCTATACCATCGAGAATATGGCTTCCCGCCATATCGAGATTTTCAAAACCATTTTAGGGCGATAGTCACTTACCCTATTTTCAACGAAGCTAGCATCATCATCTGATGAAAGAAGATGATGATGCGTTTGTGCCATTTATCTTCAGCCTGATATCATTTCTATTTGGCCGCTTTTTTAACAAAATTAATCCACTTTTGGTGTTCAATCGCAAAGTTTCCGGTCACCGCCTGACCATCCTTGATATCCTTGGTCACCACCGAGCCGATGCTGGCCTTGCTGTGGTTGCCGATGGTAAGGCCGTTGACGATGGACACATTCGGACCGATATACACCTCGTCTCCCATGGTCACGCGTCCGCTGATGACCGCGTGCGCCATGATGAGGCACCGCTGACCGCAGATGAAGTCGTGCGCAATCTGGGCGTAGGAATCGATTTTGGTGTTTTTGCCCACCGTGGCCGTCTTGAATACCGCATTATCAATGCTCACACTGCTCTGGGTTTCCACCCTGTCCTCAATCACCAGTTGTCCCATGGTCACCACATTGATGAGGTCTTCGCCGTCCATATAGAACTGGTAGGCCGGGCCGCCCAGCACGTTGTTGGGGCCGATGATGACGTCGTCGCCGATGGTGACAAATTCGTTAATCACCGTGTTGGGGCCAATCACCGTATTTTCACCGATGACGACATTATCCTTGGCGATAATCGCCGAGGAATGGATCTTGGCTGACAAAGCTATCTTCGTCGTCTTGTTCCGCGCCTCGCGGCTTTTTTTCGCGATGAAGTTATGCGTCTGGTAGTAGAACGTTTTAGGTGCTTCCACCACGATGACGCCGAACCGTTCGGGCACAGCGCCCGCAATATTTTCAGTGGTGATGAGGCAGGTCACCGACGGATTGCCGACGGCACTGCTTAGGTATTTTAGGTCCGCGCAAAAGGTCATCACCTTCTCGCCCGGGAAACTCTCGGTCGCCAGCCCCAGCCGGTCATATTCGCCGTCTCTTAGGACGACCGCATTGCTGTTTTCCAGTTCTTTCAGCCGCATATTTGTTTTCCTCTTCTAATCTCTTTTTACTTTCGCATAGTCGGTCGCCATGTATTCCAAAACGTCGTCAGTTTTCAGCGCCTCTTTCAAAAGAGCAATCACCGATGGTTTGTTTTCTTCCAGCAGACCGATTTTGAGATGCACTGTGTCGAGATACGCTTGCTCCAGAATCATCGCGCCCGCCGCCGCCAGTTTGGGCTCAATCCTCGCCCATATATCATATTCTACGTTCTGGCGGAAAATTTCGCAAGGTTCCCAGCGCACAATGTTGGCCTGGCCCAATGTTTCGCTCACCGAAGCCGCGTACGCCCGGGTCAGCCCGCCCGCACCCAGCTTGACGCCCCCGAAGTATCGCGTGGAGACAACCAGAATATCGGTCAGGCCGTTTTTCTTTAATACTTCCAGCATGGGTACCCCTGCCGTGCCGCCGGGTTCGCCGTCGTCGCTGGCTTTTTCCAGCGGATTTTCGTGCCCGATGACGTAGGCATAGCAATTGTGTGTGGCGTCCCAGTATTGCTTTCGGATGCGTTCCAGCGTTTCGTTCGCTTCCTCGGCCGTGGCGACGTTCACCGCAAAGCCGATAAAGCGGGACTTATGAATAACGAGCAGACTTTCGGCCTGCCCGTCGATGGTCGTATATGCTTTTTTATTCACCGATGATCACTTTATGGAACACTTTTTTGCCCTTCTTAATCATGGCAAAGCCCTGCGTAAAGTCTTCGCTTTTCAGCTCGTAGAACTCCTCGGTTACCTTCCCGTCGTTCAGCGAAACGCCGTTTCCCTGTATCAGCCGCCTTCCCTCCCCACGCGAAGCGGTGAGACCGCAAAGTATCATCATGTCAATCAGCGTCTTGTTGGCTTCAAACTCTAGCCTTGTCACGGTGGTCGTCGGGATGGATCCCGCGTCGGCGCCTGCGCCGAACAGCGCTTCGGCCGCGGCCTTAGCTTTGTCGGCCTCCTCTTCGCCGTGCACCAGCTGGGTAATCTCAAACGCCAGCCGAACCTTGGCGGCGTTCATCCGCTCGTCCATGTGTGCGGTTAGCTCGTTCACTTCGTCCATAGGCACAAAGGTGAGAAGCGCAAAGCAGGTCTTCACGTCCGCGTCATCCACATTGCGCCAGTATTGATAAAAATCGTACGGGCTGGTCTTTTCGGCGTCCAGCCAAACCGCGCCGCCTACCGTTTTGCCCATCTTCTTGCCTTCGCTGGTGAGCAGAAGCGAGAAGGTCATACCGAAAGCTTCTTTCTGGTCTTTACGGCGAATCAGATCCGCGCCCATCAGGATGTTGGACCACTGGTCGTCCCCGCCCAGCTGCAGTGCGCAGCCGTACCGGCGGTTCAGTTCCAGAAAGTCGTAGCTCTGCATGAGCATATAGTTAAACTCTAAAAAGCTTAAGCCCTTCTCCATGCGGCTCTTGAAGCACTCGGCGGTCAGCATGCGGTTGACGCTGAAATGCACGCCAATCTCACGCAGGAAATTGACATAGTTCAGTTCCAACAGCCAGTCGGCGTTGTTCACCATGATGGCCTTATCGTCCGAAAAATCCAAAAACCGGCCCATCTGAACCTTGAAGCGTTCAGAATTATGCTGAATCTCCTCGCGGGTCAGCATACTGCGCATATCCGTCCGTCCGCTGGGGTCGCCCACCATGGCCGTTCCGCCGCCAATCAGCGCGATCGGCTTGTGGCCCGCGCGCTGCATATGCGCCATCGCCATCAGCTGAACATAGTGTCCCACATGCAGGCTGTCCGCTGTGGGGTCAAAACCGATATAAAAAGTCACGCTCTCCTTGGCGAGCTTTTCCTTCAATCCTTCATGTGTGATTTGCCTGATAAAGCCGCGCTCCTCAAGCACATCGTATGCATTTCTCATGCCATCCTCCGTACGCTAACTTTCTTACACGCTATCTTAACAGTAATTGAAAACTTTATCAAGTTCTATATCCGCGCTGTTCAGCACCGGCCTGCGCCCTTGGTGTTTTCTTTAAGGATGTGCTATAATTCTAGCGGCTTGACAGCCAAAATATCAACCATAAAGGATGACCCCATTTACTATTGATGAATGATCTTTTAAAAGCAAAGCAAGCGGTCGTGGAAGACGGCCTGTCCCTGTCGGTCTATCTGGAAGGACAGTGCCTGTACTGCTCCCATGATGCGGGCATCAAGCCCATGTATCTTGCGTATACGCAAGGCTTCGACTTCACCGGTGCCGCGGGCGCAGACAAGGTGGTGGGTCTTGGGGCCGCTGCGTTTTGGGCCGCCATGCATATCGGCCGCCTGCACGCCGTCGTCATCAGCGACCCCGCGCTGGATTTTCTGATTGAAAACGGCACCGATGTGACCTACGATACGCTGGTTCCCAAAATCAAGAACCGTGAAGGCACGGGTTTTTGTCCTGTGGAAACGCTGGCTTTGGCCAGTGATTCCTTTGAGGATTTCGTGAAAGAAACCCAGGCGTTTCTGACCAGAATCAATCAACTTTAAAGGAGCGAACCCTAACATGAAAAAAGAATACAGCTTACGCCATATCATCCTCTCGGGCGTCTTCATCGCCATCGGCATCCTCATTCCGCTCATCGTCCATGCCATATCGGCCAACGTGGGCGGCAAGATGCTGCTTCCCATGCACATCGGCGTTATGATGGCCGCCTTCTTTCTGCCGCCGATCTATGCGGTGGCCGTCGGTGCCATCACCCCCATCCTGTCCTGGCTCATCACCGGCATGCCGGCGATGGCGCCCATGCCCGTTGCCCTCATCATGATGTTTGAGCTGGCCGCCTACGCGCTGGTTATCTCGCTCCTTCGCAAAGTGGTCTACAAAAGCCGCAAAAACTATTTTGCGCCGTATATCGCGCTGGTGCCCGCCATGGTCGCGGGCCGCATCATCGCCGGCCTTGCGTTTTTCCTGCTGGTCATGCTGTTTAAGGTGGAGACCGGCTTAAGCCCTGCGGCTTATGTATGGGGCGCCGTCACTGCGGGCCTGATCGGCATCGCGGTTCAGTTGGTGCTCATCCCGCTTCTGTACCGTGCTCTGGTCAACGCCCTGCCCGGCTGGAAAAGCAAATAGTTTTATTTCGCGCGCGGGTCTGCTATAATGCTTGGTGAAGCAGTTAAGGAATTTAGGTTTTAGGAGAAATACACGTTTTGAATACATCCATCGATCTGGTCGTAAAAATCGGCTCCATGGCGCTGATCCGAAAGGAAGACAACGACCTCGACTACAATATCATCTCGCGTCTGGGCGCACAGCTTCGTCCGGGCATGATTCTGGTCTCCTCGGGCGCCACCGAAATCGGGCGGCTGGACTACCTAAAACGCAACAACCAGCAGGGGCTAACCGGCAACAGCGACGACATCAAGACCGACTATGCCTCACAGGGGCAGTCGATTCTGATGGCCAATTACCGCACCTATGTGCACGAGCCTTACTCCATCCGTCAGGTGCTGGTGGAGCACAGCCATTTTAATGACCCCGATAAGAGAAAGCACATCATCAATATGCTGATGCGCGCGCCCCAGCAAAACGCCATCCCCATCATCAACTACAACGACCCGGTCTCCTCCGAAGAGAACCGCAAGATGGAGCTGAACCACTTGAAGCACGATGGCATCAGCAACGTGGTGGAATTCATCGACAACGACGAAACCGCCGCCGAAATTGCGCGGCTGGTCAAAGCCAAGACGCTGGTTATCCTAACCTCGGTGGACGGCATCTATCAGGACTTCACCGACGAAAGCACACTGATTACCGAAATTTGCGCGTCAACCGTCGCCGAGCTGAAAAAGAAGGTGGAGGAAGCTAAAACGTTTTGCATCGGCAAATCCCGTGCGGGTTCGGCCGGCGCGGCCGCAAAGCTGGAATACGCCTTGCAGTCGGCCAAAAACGGTACGGCCGTCTACATCGCCAACGCCAAGTACAAGCTGGACGACATCCTGTCGGGCAAAGCGCGTTCCACAAAGATTGCACTGCTGTAAAAGCACAGCAAAAACACTAATAAAAGCAAAAGCCCTTTTCGGAGACGAAAAGGGCTTTTTTACGTTTAAACGTTATATCTTTTCAATCGGCGCAATCGCCGCAAAAATCTTTTTGACGCCGTAGCCTTCAAACGCCACCGACAGCACGGTTTGGTCGCCCGTCCCCGAAATGTCCTTCACTACGCCAAAGCCGAACTTGGGATGCTGGACGCGGTCACCCGCGGCAAAGTCGATGCTGACCTTGTTCTTGGGCGACGCAATGTTGGCGCCCGACGAAAACGACGGTTTTTCGAAGCCCGCAAACGGCGAAGCGCTGCTGCCGATGCCCGCCTCGGCGTGCATCCGTGCGGCCGCGTGGGTCTCCTGCTTGTCGTACAGGCTTTCGTCCACCTCTTTTAAGAAGGACGAGATGCTGGACAGCGTCTGCTGGAAGAATCCGTTCTGGCGTGTGGCGCGGCTGGCGAAGGCCGTCATCATCAGGCGCTTTTTGGCGCGCGTGATGCCCACGTACAGCAGCCGCCGCTCCTCTTCAATCCCCGCCTTGGTGCCCGAGGAAAAGGTGTGCGGCAGAACGCCGTCCACCACGCCCGCGATAATCACGTTGCCGTATTCCAGCCCCTTGGCCGAATGCATGGTCATCAGCGATACCGCTTCGTCGGCCGCCTCCCGCTCCATGTCGGTGATGAGCGAAATGTTATAGAGGAAGTCCTCCAGCGTTTCGCCCCGCGCTTCGCGCTCGGCCGCGTTCTTAATCAGCTCCTCTACGTTCTCGATGCGTCCCTGCGCCTCGGCCATGGTCGGGGCCTGCAGGTACATCTCGCGAAGACCGGTTTTTTCAAACACCAGCGCCATCAGGTCGTTGAGACTGAGCGAATCCTTCTTAAGCCGAAAATCCTCCATCATGGTGTAAAAATCCAACACCGCCTTGGCTGCCGCGGCCGGAAGGACCGCTTCGGCGTACGGCAGGGCTTCGTACATGGACAGACGCTTGGTCTCGGCGTATGCCGCAATCTTGGCAACAGAGGTGTCGCCGATTTTGCGTTTGGGCGTATTGATGATGCGCGTCAGGTACAGGTCGGCATCGGTGTTCACCATCATATAAAGATAGGCCAGAATGTCCTTAATCTCTTTGCGTTCATAGAAGCTGCGGCCGCTTAAGTTCTTGGAGGGGATGCTGGCTTCCACCAGCGCCTGCTCAATCAGGCGGCTCTGCGCGTTGGTGCGGTAGATGACCGCGATGTCGTTTAGGTTCTCGCCGCGCTCCTGTAGATTGACACACAGGGTGGCGATGCCCCGACTCTCGGCGTATTCGTCCTCAAAGACAAACAGCTTGGGCTTATCCCCAACGGCGGCGTCTGAAAACAGCACCTTGCTTTTTCGTCCGCTGTTGTTTTTGATGACCGCGTTGGACAAATCCAGAATCTTCTGGTGTGAACGGTAATTCTGCTCCAGCTTGTACACGGCCGCGCCCGGAAAATCCTTCTCGAAGTTATAAATATTCTCGATATTCGCGCCCCGCCAGCCGTAGATGGACTGGTCGTCGTCGCCCACCACAAAGATGTTTTTATGCCCGTCGGCCAGCATCTTAACCAGACGGTACTGCACCTCGTTGGTGTCCTGATACTCGTCCACCAGAATGTATTTAAACCGATCCTGATACCGGCTTAAGGTATCCCGGTCTTTCGAAAACAGCAGAATGGTCTTGATTAAAAGATCGTCAAAATCCAGCGCGTTGTTCTCCTTCAGGGTGCGCTCATATTCCTCAAAAACGAATGCCGTCGCTTCGTGGATGTACTCGTCCGGGTCAAAGTCATTAAACTGCGTCAGGTAATCATCGGCGGTATAGCCGTCGTTCTTGGCCGCCGAAATCTCATACTTCACGGTTCTGGGGTTCACTTCGTTGTTGTCGTACCGCGAATCCTTCAAAATGCGCTTGATGAGCGCCAGCGAATCGTCGGCGTCGTAGATGACAAATCCCGGCTTGAATCCGATTTTCTCGATATTCATCATCAGGATTTTTAAGCATACCGAATGAAATGTGCCGATCCAGATGTTATCAGCCTGGCTCCCCACCAGCTGGTGGATGCGCTCCTTCATCTCGTTTGCCGCTTTATTGGTAAAGGTCAGCGCCAGAATGTTGTAGGGGCCGACGCCCTCTTCAATCAGCTTGGCCACGCGATAGGTCAACACGCGGGTCTTGCCGCTGCCTGCGCCCGCCAACACCAAAACAGCTCCTTTGGTATGTTTCACCGCCGAAAGCTGCTGATTGTTTAGTCCGTTATATTCCAAAATTCCCTATTCCTCTTTTTCCAGCCTTTGTAGAACGATCTCGTAGCCTCCGGGGCCGTAATGAAAGCATTTGTTGACGCGGCTGATGGTGGCGGTGGATGCGCCGGTCTCCTCGGCGATATGCTGACAGGTCATGCCGTTTTTCAGCATACCGGCCACTTTCAACCGCTGGGCGATCGCGTGCAGTTCCTGTATCGTGAAGATATCCTCAAAAAAAGCGCTGCACTCCTCTTCGTTTTTAAGCGCCAGTACCGCTTGAATCAACCGGCTTCTGTCCTGTTCAAACGTCGCTTTATCGTTCATCTGTGTTTCGCCTTTCGTATAGGTCTTGCGGTTACACAGACATTTTAACACATTACTATCCTAAAATCATCCCGCCATTTTATTCTTTCATCAATTGTTCACGGTAACCCGCAAGGCGGGACTTCTCCTCGTCTGAAAGCTCAGGATAATGCAGGTCAAGGCTTTCCAGCGTTTTAACGATGATGCTTGAGACCAGCTGGCGCGCGTACCATTTGTTGTCGGCCGGAATGATGTACCACGGCGAAGTCTCGCTAGCCGTATGGTTGATGGCGTCTTCATATGCCGCCTGATATTCGTCCCAATATTTTCGCTCCTTGATATCCG
>CALMFG010000075.1 GCA_937863465.1 uncultured Clostridia bacterium | reverse complement strand
CTTCGGTTTTCTTCAGAAAGTTTTAATCTCAGCCCTTGAGGAAGATATATATCCGTACGGGTTTTTTGCAGTATGTGATGAGGGCGTTTCAACCAGAAAATATTTGGGTCCCTATTGTTCTTCACCCATCCCACAAACATTGGATTCCAAAATCATAGCCGCCCGTCGTAATACAGAATCGGAACGCATGACAAGCCAGCCAAATATTTAAAAAGAACAATGCCCGGAAAAACTTTCCGGGCATTATCCCTTTAGGTATTTAGATTATTTTAGGAACCGCAAATTTAATTCCTGCATCCCTGTTACATTTTGATAACGAAGTCCGCATATGCTTCAGAAGCATGCTCTCCGATATCCAGACCCTTGATTTCTTCTTCTTCACTAACACGAAGACCTAAGGTGTGTTTCAGGATAGTAAACAGGATGAAGGTGGTGGCAAAGGTCCACGCCATAACCGAGACGACGCCCAGAGCCTGTACACCCAGCTGATGGAATCCGCCGCCGCCTACCAGGCCGGAAAGACCCGCCGGAGCATAGGGAACCGCGAAGATACCAACGCACAGGGTACCGGTTGCACCGGACAAACCGTGAACCGCGATGGCGCCAACCGGGTCATCAATCTTCAGAACTTTTTCAACAAATTCCACACCGAACAGGACGACGAAGCCAGCGATGAAGCCGATAGCGATAGCGCCCCACAGGGATACCGCCGCGCAACCAGCCGTGATGGCAACCAGACCGGCTAAAGCGCCATTCAAGGTCATCGAAACGTCCGGTTTGCCGTAGCGAATCCAGGACAGGAACATAACTGTTGTAGCCGCCATCGCCGCTGCCAGGTTGGTGGTCATCGCGATGTGCCCAATGCTGGTATTAAGAGCCAGCGTAGAGCCGGGGTTGAAACCGAACCAGCCAAACCAGAGGATGAATACGCCGAGTGCGCCCAGAGTGATGTTGTGGCCCGGGATCGCAATGGGTTTGCCGTCAGCCGTGTATTTGCCGATTCTGGGTCCCAGGATAGCCGCGCCCATCAGAGCCGCCCAGCCGCCGATTGAGTGAACCAGCGTGGAACCAGCGAAATCGTGGAAACCAAGTTTGCACAGCCAGCCATCAGCGTTCCAGATCCAGGAACCAGCGATCGGGTAAATGAGAAGGCTGATGATAGCGGAATACCACAGGTAAGAAGCAAATTTGGTTCTTTCAGCCATCGCACCGGATACGATGGTGGCTGCGGTTGCGCAGAACACGGTCTGGAAAATAATCTGGACCGGTTCGGCTACGCCGGATGCGACCGGATCGATGAAACCGGTAGTTCCGATTAAACCGTGCCAGCTTGTGCCGTACATCAGGCCGTAACCAGCAACATAAAACAGAAGCGAGCCGACGCAGAAGTCCATCAGGTTTTTCATAATGATGTTGTTTGCGTTTTTCGCTCTCGTGAATCCTGTCTCAACCATTGCAAATCCAGCCTGCATAAAGAAGACCAGAACGGCTGCGACTAGCATCCATAAAGTATCTAAATCATTCATTTCTCTTCCTCCTAATAAATATTAAAACTTTTTTTGTGAGTGCGGCGTTAACGCCGCTAAACTAAAAAAACGACCATCTGATGAATCTTCCGAAAAGCTTAGTTCCTCATAAGAACTATTTTTTGCTAATCGCTTTCGGATCATCATTGAGCCGTATTTTCTTTAGTCTATTCAATTTTCGCCATACCTAAAGTTCTGTCAAAACAATGCTGCTTTTCTTTTTGGTACGTTTTTGCTACTTCTTTGTTTGGTTTGCTTTTTCTTGTCCTGAAAGCTTATTGCTTAGAGCACGCTTTCTCCCTTTTCGCCAGTCCTGACACGAATCGCGTTTTCAACCGGACTTACGAAGATTTTGCCGTCACCGACAGCGCCTGTTTTAATGGTTTCACATACTTTGTCTACCAAAGCATCAACCTTGTCATCCGCAAGAACGACTTCGATTTTAACCTTGTGCAACAGGTTGTTTGGAACCACCGAACCACGGTACGTGTCCAGGCTGCCTTTCTGAACGCCGTATCCCATAACCGAAGTTACTGTTACGCCGCCAGCACCCACTTCATCCAGAATACCTTTGATGTATTCCGCTTTGTCTGGGCGAATAATCATTTCGACTTTTTTCATAACAACTACCACCTCGTTTAGTTTTTTTGTGCATATTCGCAGATCTGCTCAGCCACCTGCCGCATCGAGACTCGGTTGTCCATGCTCATCTTCTGAATCCGCCTGTAAGCCTCGCCTTCACTGATGTACTTCTTCCGCATCAGAATCCCTTTTGCTTTCTCAATTACTTTGCGGTTCTCAAGGTCCTCTTTTGCTTTTTCCAGTTTCCTGGACAGCTTGGCCATTCTTTCACGGTTCTGCAAAACCACATCCATGGTGTTAAGAAGCGCCAGTTTGTTCAGCGGTTTTAGCAGCAAGGTGATGTCGTTGTCGGCAATGCTTCCCATCGCGTGGTCGCGCTGTACGCTTCCCAGCATCAGCACAACACTGCATAAGTTTTCATCGCCCACGATTTTGGCCACGTCCAGACCGTTGATGTCGTTCATCTCGAAATTGATCAGCAAGATGTCTGGAGGTGTCAGCCTCACGCGTCTTATTGCCTCATTTCCGGAAGCACATACATCCGTTATGTGGTAGCCAGCCCTGCTCAGCACATGTTTTATTTTATGCGCCGCTTCCTTATCCGAAACGGCAATCATAACGGTGTTATAAGTCAATCCCGGTATCTCCTAGTCGTTGATGCTTAATCTTTAGGTATTAGTATATCCACTTTTGCGGGATAAATCCAGCGAAATATATACTTTTTTACACCGGGCTTAAAAAATAAAAAATGCCTCATCTTCTTTTGACCCGAAAGTCTTAAAAATGAAACATCCTTGTTTTTTATCTTTAATTTACGTGTATTATAGCACATGAAAAATGAAATGCAACCCTTTTTTTAATTTTTCTGAATTTTTTTTGGCACGCTGCCGAAAGACAAGCGGGAAATATTCATGCAGCGTTCTGCATAATTTTGTATTATAGTAAATTAATGTTAAATATATGTTCACACTTTAATGATTGCAATAGACTTAACCATTTGTTAAAATATGAAATGTATCATAATTATATATAGGGGAGTAGCATTATGAAATCTACAGGAATTGTACGAAAAGTTGATTCTTTGGGTAGAATTGTTCTGCCTATCGAACTGCGACGCGTCATGGGAATCGACATTAAAGATCCGATTGAGATCTTTGTGGACGAGGGCAAGATTATCTTAAAGAAATATCAGCCGGCTTGTTTCTTCTGTGAAAACGCCACTGATATTGTCACTTTTAAGGAAAAGAAAATCTGCAAATCTTGCCTGGAAGAACTGAGTCATCAGCTATAGTTTAAGCGAAATTTGGTAAACTCGATTTTTCAGAATTTCCAATGAAGATGCTGTCAAACCGACAGCGTCTTTTTTTGTTTTTCCCTTTCCCATCCAGCTTTTTAATTCGGCAGTAATCTCTTCATCGGTCACGATTTTTTCCTCTTTTTCCGCGCCGGCCAAAATCAGCACCATCTCGCCTTTAAGCGGTTTGTCCTTAATGCGCACCAGCGTTTCACCGATGCTGCCCCGGATGAATTCCTCATAGACCTTGGTCATCTCCCGGGCTAAAACCATCGGCCTTTCGGCGCCCAGTGTGTCTTTCAAAATCTCAAGCGTTTTCTCAATTCGGTGCGGCGCCTCGTACAGCACCATCGTGCGGGTTTCGCTTTGGATGCGAAGCAGCGCGGCTTTTCGCGCCTTATTGTCGGCGGGCAAAAAGCCTTCAAAAACAAACCCGTCTTTCAGCAGGCCCGACGCCGACAGCGCCGTGACCACCGCCGAAGCGCCGGGGATGGGTATTACGCGAATGCCGTTTTGCACCGCCGCCGCCACCAGCTCGGCTCCCGGGTCGGATATCAGGGGTGTGCCCGCGTCGCTGACCAGCGCCACCTTCATGCCCTGTCTCAGCATATCCAAAATCTCGTCACGCCGACTCACGTCGCTGTGCTCGTGAAAGCTCATGAGCTTATTTTTAATCTCAAAATGATTCAGCAGTTTGACGGTGTGGCGCGTGTCTTCGGCCGCAATCACGTCCGCGGTTTTCAGCGTCTCAATCGCCCGAAAAGTCATATCCTCCATGTTCCCGATGGGCGTTGCCACCACAAACAGCGTACCTTCTGCCATTCCCTATTCCTCGTTTCTGTGGTAAATGCGGTCGATCTCGGCGGTGGTTTCGCCGTTTTTGTCCCGAACAAACAGCGGTGCGTCCACTTTCAGCCCTTCACGTCCGTCCTTCACCGCTTCAATCAGTACCAGATTGGGCGCTTCCCCGGCTTTGGGGTGAACCAGCCGCATCCGCTTGGGCTCCAGGTTATAAGCCTTCATGGTGCAGAAAAGTTCCACCAGCCGCCAGCCCCGATGAACCAGCGCCAGTCTGCCGCCGCATTTCAGCATCTGTGCCGCGGTCTGGCATATTTCATCAAAGGTTACAAAGACTTCGTGCCG
>CALMFG010000074.1 GCA_937863465.1 uncultured Clostridia bacterium | reverse complement strand
TCAAACAACCCGGTGGACATATATTTCTCGCCGCCGTCGGGCAGCACCACCACGATGTTCTTTCCTTCGTTCTCGGGGCGTTTCGCCAGCTGCAGAGCCGCGAAGGCCGCCGCGCCCGAGCTGATGCCGGAAAGGAACGCTTCGGTCTCGGCCAGCGCTTTGGCTGTGGCCCGCGCGTCCTCGTTGGTGACCGGAATAATCTCATCGACCACGGATTTGTCAAATACTTCGGGGACGAACCCCGCGCCGATACCCTGAATGGCGTGCGCGCCGGGACTGCCGCCCGAAAGAACCGGGGACGAAGCGGGTTCCACCGCTACGATGGTTACCTTATCGCCCAGCGCGGCTTTCAGGGCTTTGCCCACGCCGGTCACCGTGCCGCCCGTGCCCACGCCGGCCACAAAGATGTCCACCTTTTCGTCCATGTCGGCCAGAATTTCCTTCGCGGTGGTCTTCACATGCATGGCGGGGTTGGCGGGGTTCTTAAACTGCTGGGGAACAAAGCCGTTTTGTTCGGCCGCGATTTCCTCGGCTTTGGCGATGGCACCGTTCATGCCTAACGCCGCCGGAGTCAGTACCAGCTCGGCGCCGTAGGCCGCCAGCAGCTGCCGCCGCTCGATGCTCATCGAATCCGGCATGGTCAGGATAATCCGATAGCCCCGCGCTTTGGCCACCATGGCGAGACCAATACCTGTGTTGCCGCTGGTCGGCTCCACGATGAGCCCGCCCGGGGCCAGCTTGCCGTCCTTTTCGGCCTCCAAAATCATATTGTATGCGATGCGGTCTTTGACGCTCCCCGCGGGGTTAAAGTACTCCAGCTTGGCAAAAAGGCTGGCTTTGGCGCCAAACTGCTCGCCGAAGCGTTTCATGTGCAAAATCGGCGTGGCGCCGATTAAATCGGTAATTGAATTTGCTGTTTTCATCGTTCTTTTCTCCTTTTTCTCTCTTCACGATAAAACTTAAAGGTTTTTAGCAATAATTAGATTGACGCCATTTCGTTTTATGCTAAAATAGAATTTAATCATAGTATTTTGATATGTTTACAGTGTAGCGGACTTTTTCAATTTGGTCAATTCACTCTTTTAGAAAAAAGTGTGAATATTACAAGAAAAACGGAGGTGGGATAACAGATGAATTTAAACGAATGGCTTCAGAAGAATTCCGGAAAAAAGGCGGCTGAAATCTGCCGGATTAATCAGGAAAACTTTTTTAATAACAACTGTTTAAACCAGACCTCCAAAGCATCCATCATCAAGGTGTTAAACGACTTGCGCGCCCTGATTCTGCCCGGCATCTACGAGACCGAGAAAATCGACTACGACAACCTGCAGAACATCACCGACAGCCGCTTTCGCACGGCGGGGATTGAGCTTTCGCACATCATCGAAACCGTTCTGATGGAACAGTGCCGATTCGGCAAGCACAAGAAACCCGAATGCGCCGAATGCAAGAACGATGCCCAGAAGCACACCATCACCATCATGGGGGCGTTGCCCGCTTTGCGCGCCACGCTGGAAAAGGACATCAGCGCGGCCTACGACGGAGACCCGGCGGCCAAGTCCTTTGAGGAAATCGTGCTGTCGTATCCTTCGTTTGAGGCCATCAGCATTTTCCGCATTGCGCATATGTTCTATGCGCTGGAGATCCCGCTGATTCCGCGCATCATGACCGAATACGCACATGAACGCACGGGCATCGATATCCACCCCGGCGCGACCATCGGTGAGCGGTTCTTTATCGACCACGGCACCGGTGTGGTCATCGGCGAAACCTGCACCATCGGCAAGAACGTCAAGCTGTACCAGAGCGTGACCCTCGGTGCCAAGAGCTTTCCGGTGGATGAAAACGGCGTGCCGATTAAGAACATCAAACGGCATCCCGACATCGGCGACAACGTCATCATCTATGCCGGCGCGACGATTTTGGGCGGCAACTCCGTCATCGGCGACAACTGCGTCATCGGCGGCAACGTGTGGCTGACGCACAGCGTGCCCAAAAACACGCAGGTGTTCAATGCCCAGCCCAGCCCGATTCTAAAAGCCATCGGGGAGAGCGAAGCGGAATAACCAGAATAAAAAAATCGATAAAAAAAGACCACGAAATTCGTGGTCTTTTTGGTATCGGTATATTATCGAATATCTTCAACGACCTTTTCGGGTGGAACTTCCAGAAGCTCGGGGTGCGCGAGGTATCGCTTCACCGTGTTGAAGCCTCTGGCAAAGGTGATGCCCGCCGAGATGCGTTCGTCCACCACCACACCGATGGGGATAACGCGCTGTTTGGGCCCGCCGGAAACGGTTTTGTCCTGCATCTTGCCGAGACCGATGAACACGCTGGTGGTGCCGAACTCGTAGATGTGGTGCTGAACCGCGCCCAGATTGATGGACGCCATATTGGTGATGAACATCGATGTGTGGAAGGGACTTCCGTCCAGAATGGCCTTGGGAATCCAGCCGATTTTATCCAAACCCTTCACCAGCGCAATTAAGGCCCCTGGAATCAGCGGAATGCCCATGAAGAACGCGGCCAGTTTGTCCGTGATGTTCGCGTTGTTCATCTTGCGGTTTTCGGTGATGGTGTTGTTCATTTTTTCGGAGACTTCGAATATCGTGTCGGTGGGTTTAAACCAGACCTTGGTTGTGGTCTCCATGCTGTCTTCCTGTGTGCCTTCGGCACGGATGACCGCAAAGGAAACGGTCAGTTCGTTCCGGGCGAAGATTTTCTTGGCCATAATAAAGCGGTTGAGGGCCGGCATCTCGGAAATGGTGCGGACATACGCCGCAATCAAAAGCGACATAAAGCTTAAGTTGACGCCCTTCTTGCGCTGGGCGTTGATATATTTCTTGGCGCTCGTGTAGTCCAGTTCGGTTTCGAAGAAAACCTGCGCGTCATACCGATGGGGCATGATGTGCGGAATCATTTTGAAAAGTGGGTCGAGCGTTTTGATGCGTCTGCCATCTGGTCTCATGATTATCCCTCTTTAATAATATAAAAATAATTTCTCGCTAATCATAATATAATTTATGGGGTTTTTCAAATCTTTTTTGGGTGGGGGGACGCGGGCGGTGCTGGCGAACGCGCGGAAATTGCATTTGCGAAGGGCGGAACCTTCGTTTATAATAGTCTACGTTGGCAGAGCCACGAGGAGAACAAGATGATCATTAAAGGCGATATTATTTATACGACCGAGAAGGGTTCATTCAAGCAGATCCCATCCGGATATATCGGAACAGCGGACGGCCGGGTGACCTTTGCCGGCGCGGAAATTCCCGAGGCGTTTCGAAACGAATCGGTGACCGATTACAGCGGCAGGCTGGTGATGCCGGGTTTTTGCGACCTGCACACCCACGCGCCGCAATACGAGAACATCGGGCGCGGGATGGATTTGACGCTCCTGCCCTGGCTGGAGACGCTGACCTTCCCGACCGAAAGCCGATATGGCGAGAGGGATTACGCGGAAAAGCGTTACCGCCGCGCCGTGGCCGACGTTATTCGGCAGGGTACCACGCGCGCGGTTTTCTTTGCGACAACGCACCTGAACAGCACCCAGATGCTGATTGATATGATGGAAGAAGCCGGACTTTGCGGCCTTGCGGGCAAGGTGAATATGGACCAGAACTGCCCGGGCTATCTGGTGGAAGACACCGATGTGTCCTTGGCCGAGACGCGGGCGTTTGCCGAGAAGAACAAAGACAACGTGCACGTGAAGCCGATCGTGTCGCCCCGTTTTGCGCCTTCCTGCACGCCGAGGCTCTTAAAGGGGCTGGGCGAGCTTGCAGCCGAATATGATCTGCCCATCCAGTCGCACATCAATGAGAATATGGATGAGATTAATTGGGTGGCCGAGCTGTTCCCCGAAGCGCAAAACTACGCTGACGTATACCGGCAGAATGGACTTTTAAACAGCCAAACACTGATGGCGCACTGCATCCATATGAAACCCGAAGAAACCCGGATGTTTGTGGAAAACGGCGTGATGGCCGTGCACTGTCCGCATTCCAACGCGAATATCGCCAGCGGCATGATGCCGGTGAAGGCGATGATGGCGGCCGGCATGCGCGTGGGGCTGGGCACCGATTTCAGCGGCGGCAACGCGGTCAGCATCTTAAAGACCATGGTGCTGGCTTTGCAGGTCTCCAAGCTTCGGTACCAGATGCACCCCGAAGAAGGATTTTTAAAGCTGTCCGAAGCGTTCTTCCTGGGCACCAAGGGCGGCGGAAGCTTCTTCGGCAAGGTGGGCAGCTTTGAAGAAGGCTACGCGTTTGATGCGCTGGTGGTGGATGATTCGGCGCTGAACCGTGAGGGCGGAAACGATCTGGAAGATCGCTTAAGCCGGTTTATCTACGCCGGAGACGACCGGAATATCGTCCAAAGGTATATTGACGGTAAACCTGTGGCTGTGCCTGACTGGGACTAATTTTAAGCAAAATAAAAGGCTATCCAGCTGAAAACCGGATAGCCTTTTTTGTTTTATAAATGATGCTATATCGCGGCTTCTTCTTTGGGATAAGCGGCGGCGATGTCTTTAAAACGCCCTTTGGCTTTAAAGATGTAGATGATCGGCGGGATGACGAAGACAAAGGCCAGAAGCTCGCTCAGCCAGACATTGCCGACCAACAGGTACACATAGGGTACGGTAAAATCGACCAGCATATGATAACCGAGTGCGACCAGTGCATAGCGCCAAACCTGTTTGCGCTCGATACCTTCCAAGACCAGAATGGACAGCGCAATATGCAGGGTGATGGCGATGAGCCGCTCTAAACCCGTGGCTAAAAACGACACAGCAGGCGATGTGGTTAATTCAGTTAAAACACTGTCCAGCTGCGTTTTCAGCGCGGCGTTATCGGCAATGTACGGGGCAAATCGATCATAATAAGTATTGGTATTGATAAATACCGAATAAACGATGTTGGTGACTGCCGGAGAACCCGCGATTAGGATGGATTCGATGGTACCGTGGCCGAGACCCGCCAAAAGGCCGTCTTCGTAATTGCGGCGCATACGGATAAACACCAGAAACACCAGCAGTCTTCCCGCGGTTTCAAACAGACCGGCGGTGAACGCTAAAACAAGATAGTAGGGAATGGTGTGTTCGGCAAAAGCGGTGAACCACTCTTTCGTGGAAAACAACTGCATCAGCGGGATACGGATGACCATTTGGGTGAGCACAAAACCCAGCATACCCACCAGGAACACCCACCATTTGGTCAGGCCGTTTTGCCAGATGAAGATGGCGACCACGATTGGAAGGACGATGATGGCAAAGGCTGAAAGTGCCATGCAGGCAATGCTTAAACTTGGAACCATAGTATATCTCCTTATCAAAGGCTCTTTTTCTTTTCAACAACGCCATTATACCACAGCGCCCGCGAAAAAGGCCAACGCATTAATGCGCGAAGCCGGCGCGCAAAAGCCGCACAATTGAATTCGGTTGTGGGAAGGAGTACAATGAATGAAAAGTAAGCCAAAAGAAAAATGCCGTGCAAACGGAAGAAACTATATAAGCGGACAGCACAGGGAGGCTAAGAATCATGGATTTAGCGACATTTAAAAAACGGATAGATATGGCCAGCGGGAAGGAACCCGTGGACTTGGTGATTGAAAATGTCCATGTGGTCAATGTGTTTTCGCACGAGGTGATTTTCGGCTCGGTGGGCATCGCGGACGGCGTGTTTGTCGGTATGGGCGATTATGTGGGCAAAAAATATATCGACGCGGGCGGGCGCGTGATGGCGCCGGGGCTCATCGATTCCCATGTGCATATCGAATCCTCCTTTGGAACGCCCTATCAGTTTGCGCGCGCGGTGCTGCCGCACGGCACCACCACCATCATCGCCGACTGCCACGAGATTGCCAATGTGTGCGGTGCGGCGGGCATCGAATTCATGCTGGAGTCCTCCGAAGGGCTGCCGCTCACCGTCTACATGATGCTGCCCTCCTGCGTTCCGGCCAGCGGATTTGAAACCTCGGGCGCGATACTCAACGCCGAGGATCTGGCGCCGCTGATGGCCCACCCCAGAGTGCTGGGCCTTGGCGAGATGATGAACTATCCGGGCGTCATCAGCGGACAAAAGGACATTCTGGAAAAGCTCAAAATGGCCGAAAAGACCATCGTGGACGGGCACGGCCCGGGTCAGACCGAGAAGGGACTAAACGCCTACATTATCTCAGGGGTCAAGACCGATCATGAGTGCACCAATTTTGCCGAGATGCAGGAGCGGATCCAAAACGGCATGTATATCGCCATCCGCGAGGGCAGCGCGGCCAAGAACCTCATCAGCCTGATGCCCGGCGTCAGCGACCAAACCGAACGGCGGTGCACGTTTTGCACCGACGACCGTCACCCCGAGGACATCGTGACCGAAGGCCATATCGACAACAATATCCGCGTCGCCATCCGACACGGCATGGACCCGATCACGGCGGTGCGATTGGCCACCCTGAACACGGCTGAATGCTATCACATCCGGGGCCTTGGCGCCATTGCGCCGGGGTACGCGGCCGACTTTATTCTGGTGGACGACCTTCAAACCTTTAACGTTTTAGAGACCTATAAGCGCGGCGAGCGGATCGCGCCCGACTGGGCGGTCACCATGCCGAACAAGGAAGCGGTCTACAGCCGCGTGCAGGGCCGGGTCAATATTGGCGATGTCACGCCGGACGATTTAAAAATACCGATAGCCGACGGAAAAGCCAAGGTCATCGGTCTAAAACCGCATGATCTTTACACCGAACATCAGGAACGGCCGGTCAACACCGAGAACGGATTTTTTAAACAGGACACCGAGAAGGATATCATGCCCATCTATGTGCTGGAGCGCCACCACGGCACCGGCAACATCGGCAAAGGGCTGATTGCGGGCTTTGGCCTCACAAACGGCGCGATTGCCTCCACCGTGGCGCACGATTCGCACAATCTGGTGGTGGTGGGCGACAGCGAACGCGATGTGCTGTTGGCGATTAATGAGATTAAGCGTATCGGCGGCGGCCTTGCATTGGTGTACGATGGGAAAGTTCTGGGCAGTATGCCGCTGGATATCGCGGGCATCATGAGCTCCGAAAAGCTGGAAGTCATCGCAAAAAAACAGAACGAGCTGACCCAAACAGCCTACGAAACGTTGCACATCAGTCGGGATGTTTCGCCGTTTATGACGCTGGCCTTTATGGCGCTGACCGTTATCCCTGAGCTGAAAATCACCGATAAGGGACTATTTGATGTGAAGAAATTTGAGCTGACCGGTGTGTAATAAAAACGCGGTTGCAAACCACGTTTTTGTACAGACTGTATAGAACAAAAATCAAATCATTTGGCGAATAAGTGTAAAGACGACTTTTGCAGTCAAGGGATCATCTATTTTTCCCAAGCACTGTAAAACGCTTCAGCCATTTATTGCGGAGCATGGTCGTCGCATAGGGAAAAAAACGCAGACCGAAGTAGAAGACCCGGGTCTTTACGGGCGTTCGGTATGGGGCGCGGTCTCGCTGCATATAGAATCTGTCCAAAGCCTCCAGTGCGGATTGTGTGTCGGGGCTGCCCGAAACCATGGCAAAGAAAGCCGTTTTTAGCATCCGCTTCACTTCAGTGAGGTCGGGCACACGGGGAGACCAATCGATTTCACCGAAGCGGTCGGGTGTGTACAGCGGCAGGAATTTGTCGATAAAGCTGTAACGTTCATCGAAGTATTCGCGCGCCAGAATGACCGGAATACCCAAAGCCAGACAGGGAGCCGCGCAATGCAGACGGCTGGTGATAACCAGTCCGGCTTCGCTTTTATACCGTTCCAGCATTTTTTTGGCCTGATCCTCGTACGCGCGTAAAGAGTCGGGCATGTCTTGTTTGGAAAGTGAAACTTCATGGGTCAGCCGGACAGCATCCTTTTTCAGTTCGGCAGGGATAAAGCGCTCCAGTTTGGGCGGGATATCCACCAAAAAAATTTTTGGGCTTTTCGGTGCCTGCTTTCTCGCATCCAGCGCCAGCGTGGCACAACCGACCAGA
Organism: uncultured Clostridia bacterium; assembly: GCA_937863465.1. Taxonomy (GTDB): domain Bacteria; phylum Bacillota; class Clostridia; order Christensenellales; family CALMFG01; genus CALMFG01. The sequence continues at coordinate 1,332 of CALMFG010000074.1, read as the reverse complement.
TACGCGTTGATGCCCTTCTTCTTAAGCCGATTGGTTGTCGCCTCGTCCCGACACCCTACGAATCCGGCTTTTTGGTAGACCAGCAGCTCGGCTTTGCTGACAGAAGAAAGATTATGATAACCAAAAAAAAGTGGTTTAACCGAAGCGGGCAGAGGAAAAGCCTCCTTTCCCCGCATATGGGTAAACACCCCCACCATCGGCAGAACTAAATTTTCATAATCTTTGATTCGATCGCGTTGGACATTGACCAGATCGTCCGGCGCAATCCCATAGTCGCACAGCAGCGAATCGATCGCAAAGGTTTGAAAAAAGTCGCCGATATTGACCAGTTGGTGTTTTCCCAGGTAGGGATTGGTGCCATAAATCAGTCTTCCAAAAGTCATAAACTTCCCCCACTAAAAAAATTTTCTAAAACAATTATACTGGCTGATCAAACAAAAAAAAAGAGGCTGTTTTCACAGCATCTTTTCTATGGCAATTTATGCTTATTTATCCGAGAGCTTGACCGAGATGTTGTCGATGGCCACCTGACCCTCGGTGCCCATGGCGCCGATGAGGATATTCATCGGGAAATCCTGCGCGCTGACCGAAAGATCCTGGGCTACAGTCACATCGTCGATGATGAGGTCATAGGTGCCCGCGGTAAGGTCAACCTTGAAGATGACGCGCGTCCATTCCCCGCTGTTGACCGCGACCGGCATAAAATCGTGCTCACCGCCAAAGGAAGCCAGAATGGTGTCGCCGTAGAACTGCACCTGAACCGCCTGCCCGCCTGTGACAAACACCACAGCCGACATCATGTTCAAATCCGATTTCAGCTTAAATGAGAAGGTGACTTTCGTCGCCGAATCGGGAATGTCGAACGCCGCGCCGTGGTCGGTGAACCCCATCTCGCCGCCGCCCACCATCACAAAGCTGCCGTTAATCACTTCCTGAACCGCACCTTCATCGAGCACAAAGAAGCTGTCCGGGTAGGTGCCGTTTTCCTGGGCAAAGTTTTCGCTGAAAACCTTATCCGTTTTGGCATCCACGGCCAGCGGGAACAGGATAAGCCCCGCAACCAGCATCACCAGAACCATCTTAGAAACTTTTTTCATGTTACCCCTCCTTGCGAAAATCAACGACATACAAAACACAAGAAAACCTTACGAATTGTATGCAAACCCTGAAAATGCCATTATTGTCTCATTTATAACCCGTATTTTCGATGGTTAAACCGGAGTTAACCCGCAGGGATATGGAAGAGCCGCGAAGAGAGAAAACAAAAAGCGCCGTTGTTCGGCGCGGAAGATTTACGGGTGAAAGACCATGGGAAGATAGGGCGAATTTTTG
>CALMFG010000073.1 GCA_937863465.1 uncultured Clostridia bacterium | reverse complement strand
CAACAGCAGAACCGACTGCCGCGCCTTCCGACGCCGCTGCTGAATAAGCTTCGCGCGTATCACCAACCGAGTAAATAAAAAGCAACAGACCCTCTTGAGTGAAACCAGAGGGTCTGTTTTTTTCGCTTCGCTTTGACGCCCTTTGTGCTATAATGAACAAAGAATTTGTAGAAGCGAGGAGCGGTTATGCAAAAGAAAGAACGGATTTCGTTGACCAAAGAAAAAAAAGACGCCATGGCCGAGGCCGTCAAGCGATACTTTTTAAACGAGCGAGATGAGGATTTGGGTGATCTGGCCGCCGGACTCATCGTCAATTTTATCATCGACGAACTGGCGCCCGAATTCTATAATCAGGGCGTTTACGACGCGTATCGGTACATGAATGAACGCACCGAGGATTTGCTGACCATTCAGCTATAAATCGGCGGTGCATCAAAATAAATGGCGCATTTTTTATGCGCCGCGCAATCGACAATATATAAGGAAGCGGACAGAAATGGGAAACACCAAGTACAGTTTCAAAAACGATTATAGTGAGTTGGCACACGCGGATATTATCGACGAGATCGTCAAGGCCGATAGTCTGCAATATGAAGGTTACGGCGACGATGTCTACTGCCTGCGTGCGGCCGAGATGATTAAAGCCCAAATACAAAGAGAAGACGCGGACATTCACTTTGTCACCGGCGGAACGCAGGCCAACCTGTTGGCCATCTCGTCGTTTTTGCGCCCGCACGAATCGGTCATCGCTGTGGCCACAGGGCACATTGCCGTGCATGAAACCGGCGCGATTGAATCCACCGGCCACAAGGTGAATACCATCGCTGGGAAAAACGGCAAGGTCACGGTTTCGGATATCCAGCAGGTTTTGGACACCCACACCGATGAGCACATGGTCAAGCCCCGATTGGTCTTTGTATCCAACTCCACTGAAGTCGGCACGGTCTACACCAAGGCCGAGCTGACCGCGATTTCGAACTTTTGCAAAAGCCATGACCTGTTGCTGTACCTCGACGGTGCACGTCTTGGCGTGGCGCTGACCAGCGCGCACAACGATTTGACCCTGCCCGACCTCGCCGCGCTGACCGACGCATTCTACATCGGCGGCACCAAGAACGGCGCCATGCTGGGCGAAGCCATCGTGATTCTCAATCCCGCGCTGAAATCCGACTTCCGTTTTTTCATCAAGCAGAAAGGCGCGCTTCTTGCCAAAGGCAGTCTCATCGGCATCCAGTTCTGCCGCCTGTTTCAGGGCGGCCTCTACTTTGATTTAGCCTCGCACGCCAACCAAATGGCCGAGAAACTGGCCGACGGCATCGCGCGTCTGGGCTACGCGTTTTTGGCGCCCTGCGAAACCAACCAGATTTTCCCCATCCTGCCCGACCGCGTCATCGCCGAACTGCAAAAGAAATACGACTTCTATCGCTGGAGCCGCGTGGACACGCAAAACTCGGCGGCGCGGCTGGTCACCTCCTGGGCCACCGAGGAGACGGCGGTGGATGCGTTTTTGGGGGATTTGGATGAAAATAGTCACTCTCAATAGTCATTTTGTGCAAGTTATCTGTTTAATGGGAAATACTAATATGTTTCTTTAATCATTATCATGAAGTGTGTATTGTTCTGCTTGTTTTTCTACTATTTCTTATTTTAAGTATTCACGCTTTGTATTTGTATTTGTATTTGGAGGTATTGTATGTACATTTTTTGGGATAATTCAAACATCCATATTTCAGGTTATAATTCAGTTTTGCCAAAGAAAGAACCCATAGTTAATCCGAAACTCTTTCGAACAAACTTTAAAAATCTTCTTAAGCTGGTGTGTAATAACAATAAGGTTGATGACGTTTTTTTGGCTGGAAGTGTACCGCCTGATACGGATGCAGTTTGGAACTATCTGCGATCAATAAATATCAAGCCACATATTCTCACAAAAACTGCTCATGGAACAGAGCAAGAAAGTGTTGATATACTCTTGCAAAACAAAATGCTTGAATGCGCAGCAATTTGCATGCCCAGTACTTCTGAATTAGCTTTATTAACTGGCGATGGTGCAATAAATGAATTTGGTAGCGGTTTTTTAAATACACTTAAACTCGTGAAAGAGAAATTTAACTGGGATATAAGTGTATATGCTTGGGGCGAAACTTGTAATAGGCATTTACGAGAATATGCAGAAATCAATGGTAAATTTGTTGACTTGGAAAATTATTATTTTAATATAACCTTCATTCAACGTGATAAGTTCTATTCAGACAATTTTACTCGACCTTCAACTCCACTTTAATAACGAATTTTTGATTTTGCTAACTGATTTCGCACTTTCGCCTAAAAACGCCATCCCATGGCGCTTTTTTTACACCTCGCGCCCCCTTGGGCTTCAAATCCCTTTAAATCCACCATCAAAAAAGA
>CALMFG010000072.1 GCA_937863465.1 uncultured Clostridia bacterium | reverse complement strand
CAATGATAGACCGCCGTATCGTTTGTTCCGCTCTGCAGAACAGGATTGATTTTGGCGATATAAGACAGCGCAAACACCAGCATGGTGCGCAGTTTCTTCTGATACCCCGCCGGAACCGGAATGGAATCCCATCCCACCGTCAGGCTTTCGGGACTGTTGATGTTTGAGACATTGCGTTTTCGAAGCACATAGGTGATGCGTCCTTTGGCGATGCGTCCGGCAAAAAAGCTGTTGACCGCAAACGCCGCAATCAACTCGGGCGTCATCGATTTGTTGTTCTGACTGGCGTCGCCCGCCGCACGTTTACCGGTACCGCGCACAGTATCCTCAACAATCTGCTCGCGATTGGATTTCCCAATCAGCATCACCGACATATTGCTTAGGAAAGACGCTTTCTTGGCATAGTAATCCAGCGCATAGGCGGTGTTCTCCATCATGTTGTTGGCGCCCATGGTCACGGTGGCGTCCGATGCCGGAAGCAGGAAGTAGGGCAGCATCATGACAATCCCGATGCGCATCAGCCCTTTATCAATCAGGCGCTCATAATCCACGTTCACCGACTTGTCGGCATTCTGGTATTTGTAGGATTTAATCTTGTTGGCCACCGCGTAAATGCCCGCCGCGCCGGTTCCACCAAACACCGACCCCATGATAATGATATCGGTATGCTCGCTTTCGGATATCTGGGTGTTCCCCACCCCGATAAATTTGTACCAGGGTGATTTGTCATCATTCAAATCCATCAGGTGGTCCATGGTGAGTGAGCCGATATTGGGGTGACCTTCAAACCCGGTATGCAGGTTGCGGTTCAGTTCCTCCTCGGTATACAGCACTTCCAAAAGGCCTTTGGTATTATCGCCTGCTTTTTCGGCCATCTCGGCGAGTGAATCCTTGTCCTTATCCGGTTCCCAGACAAAGAAAGCATCTTTACCGTCTTTGGTATCCACCACATAGCGGTCGCGGAACAACCCGCGCTGCAGTAGCCTATCCATGTCCTTTTTGTCCTTCTTTTTAAGGTCGGCTTGCGTGTCTACACCGTTGGGGTGAAAAACGCGCTGACAGACCATATAGTTGGAGATGGCCGACTGCAGGCGTGTTTTGTTGCCGTTGGCGCGGTCACCCTCCACAACCATCACGTGGTAAACATCCTTCTCATTGCCAAAGCCGCCGAATGCGCTGATATGCAGAAACGATTCCATGCACTTCACGCCCGTTCCGCCAATTGCGATGATATATTTTCCCATCCATCTTCCCTCCTACTTCTTTTTCCAGATCATATTGTAATGCGGGCCAAAAACCATCATGGCCAAAGCGGTCTGCACCAGCCCCGCGAGAACGATGGTCAGCGGGACGAAGAATCCAACCGGGCTCGACCCGCCCGCCAGCGACGAAGCTCGAAACAACAGCAAAACAACGGTTAAAAACAGTCCGATGACAATCAGCATGCCGGTCAGTTGTGCGGTGAACGTTGCCGCGCCGCGCTTCAGCGACAGCCAGTTCCTATGCAGATAGACCAGCCCAATGATCAACAGAATTATGCTTTGCAGAAGCAGTACGATGACGATGCCCAGTTCCCAGACATTCATCAACGCATCCGACAGCCCCGGGAGCAGGCTGGAAAACACATTATCCGGCTGATAATAATACGCGTTGGCGATGCCGCTGAACGCGATGATTCCGGCAATCATCACCAGTAAAAAGGTCCCCGCCTGTGCAACCGTTCTTCCCGTTTTTCCCAATCTGTTATTCATCTTATTTACCCTCTCCTTTTTTAAATATGTCGAATATCCAGTCAAATTTACTATTCTCGGTTTCGTCCTGTACCGAAACCGCCGTCGCTTCATCATCCACTTCCTGCTTTTTGGCCCAAACCACCGCATCCTGCGGCGCCAGAACCTCGCCTTTGGCCAGAATCAAATTGACCTGCCGCACAAATACACCGTCGTCATATATTCTGTCTCCCTGCAAAGCCTTCAGCGCACGCGCCAGTCCGGGCGTTTGGCCTTCGGTCGAACCGCCTTTTGCAGATATCCACGAATTGAGTTTGCTGTTGTCCACATCCCAGCCGCTGATCCAATCGGCCAGCGATTTTGTGCCAATCTTTGGCGCGGCCGCGATATTCATCGAGATGAGATACGGCATTTCGCTTTTCATCTTAGAAGCATTAATCGTGACGGGTATCAGAATTTCGCCGTCCTTGACATATCCTTCGCCCAGTGTCACAAACATATTCTCGGTGTCAACCGTCAGCGGCGACATGCTGGCCATATACGTATCACAACGCTCGGTCCATACCCTTTCCATCGCTTCATACGGATCTTCCCATGATTCAATCTGCGGGGTCCCCTGTCCATAGATATATTCAAACGCAGTCACGCTCATATCTTCAGGGAAATCCACATGCCCTTCGCATTTATCTCGAATCTCATCAATCGCCGCCACGTTAACTGCCATATCGCCGCATATCACCTCGGCATCATACGTCAGCGTCCAGTTCTGATTCTTGATATCAATGCTGGAAGCCGATGAAAGCTTATAGGGCAATTTGTAGCACAAAGTACCCTGTAGTGTGCCCGAGTCCCCATATGTTTCAGGCGGATAGATGTTATACACGGCGGTATGCGTCAGGATATCGTTTTGCTGATACGCGTCGGATTTCAGCAGTTCATAGGAAACCATCGTGTCGATGGACTGCGTACTGACCAGTCCTTCCGCCGGCATGTCCTGCCACGCCACTTCAAAGGTATCGCCCGACCCGTCATTATACGGTCGTTGCCCGTCCGTGATGAAGATGCCGTATTCATCCGATGCCATCTCAAAATGGTCAATTCGCTCCTGAATCTCGCTCATAAACTTGGTCACATTCTGTGTTTCACCAATGACTATAATGTAGAAAGGCATCTCTCCTTCATATTCAAATGATGTTTTTTTATTCTGCTGGCTTAAGCACGCAATTTCGCCAGAAAATGCGGATTTAAATCCAGCGATACCACAGCACAAATTCTGGCTCAATATCTCGCTGTACAACTTGGCCGTGAATCGGTAAAAATCCATATCCTGGCTGTCCTGTGGAATAAAATCCGATACAAGAATGTAAAGATCATTTGCCGCGCCCCCGCCCGTGCTGATGTCCGGGTTAATCTCTTCAATAGTTTGAATAACCTTCCCATAGTCCGCACGCGTTTTGTCCGCCGCGCGCACTTCACCGCTTCGCACGCCCAATTCACTTCCGTAAAACGCCGGCTGATAGATATAATCCACATAATCGTCACCGATAGACGTAAATTCGTGAGCCGCGTCTTTCATCAGGTAGACATCGTCAAACACCTTATACGCTTTTAAGTCGTACGCTTCAAACGCGTTAACGCAGACCGACGGCAGCGATGAAATCATCCGATCATAATTACTGCCCGAATAGGTCAGATATCCCCGCATGCTTTCGGAACCGTCAATAAACAGATGCACATCCACCGATTGGGACGGCTCACTGTCCTGCGACCGATTCTCCACCCAGTCGGGATTGGTATTCTCGCTGGGCTCGGTCCCGTTGATCGAAAAAATCAGGTTGGGCAGGCGTACCACTGCTTCACCGCTGTCCTTGGCCGCACATGCGCTTAAAGCACAGACCAAAGCGGCCGTCAAGCCCAAAACAATAAGTTTCTTTTTCATTTCCATCTTCCTCTCAAAACAAATATTTATTTACGCAGTGCTATAATCTCCTGACTTCCTTCGTTTCCGTTCTCATCGCGGAAATTGATCATTATGGATACTTTTCCTTCTTCATTGCCTTTTGCTCGGCTGGTTAGCGCAACCTCCAGATAGTATCCGTCAGATTTCTTCTCGATGCTGAAGCTGTATGGATTAATCTTAACCACGGGCTCGTCCAAAAAATACATGATTTCACTGCCTTCTGGATCGATGGCAAGTCCGTTCAAACTGACCTCTATGGTGCTGTCGTCCGAAAAATCAGTATAGAAACGGCATTCAACTGGCTGTCCGCCCGCCTCGAACGCATCGTTGACATCGTGGACGTTTTCATTGAACGCGGGCGCCAGATCCGTGATATTGAGTCTCATCGTTCGTTTGGCGGCGCCGGTGTCTCGGTTAATCACGCTGATGATGTATTCTTTTTCGGACTTATTCTTATTTGCAGGCAGAAGTATTTTCGCTGTGCCATGGTCAGCATCGATGGTGATGGTTCCACTAGTTGTCTCAACCACTTCCCCATTGATGGTGTAGTCGTAGTCTTCCAGTGTGCAGCCGCCCGCACTCGATTCCATATAACAAAAGCAGACTGCGATATCTTTGCCATACCCGACCGAATATAACGCGTTATCCCCCGTTCCCGATTTTTCACACTCTATCCCGTCCGCTGTATTCACCGATACAGAAAAGTTGTCCTGCGGACTTCTTACCGCAAATATCACAGGCGCCGGAACCGTCGCGCTGACGGGCTCTATTTCGGGTTTTTCGGTTTCAGGCGCCTCCGAAGGTGCTGTTTCCGGGCGCAGCGGCAAAATCGCCACGCTGTATTCATATGTTTTAGCCGCTGCTTCGTCCATACCGTCCGAGGTATCCAGATAGCAGAATGAGTTTTTCACGGCTGGTGCCCATGTGATGCCATAGCTGCTGTCTTGCGCCTTTGGGTAAAGGGTAACCGGGTTACCATAATTATCGGGTCTGGTGATTTTCTCGACATAGTACCCGTCTGGGGCGGCCACCGCCAGCCCGTAATGACAGTTGCTGTAAATCACCGAGAAAATGGCGCTGTCCTCCGTCAAGTTAGAATCCGGTACCACCGTTCCCGCCGTTTCGACAGTCATGCCTCCCTGTATGCCGGACATCTCCGAAAAAACTTCCGTGTATTGTTTCAGCAGTTCATCCTTGCCCGCCGCGGGTTTGAGGTGCTCGGCACCGATCGTCTGACTGATAACAGTTACAGCCGATGCATTGCCGTTCGCTGTCGGATAAACGAGATAAATTTCGATATCCGCATTGATGAGTTTTTCAATTTTCGCTCTCAGCGCTTTCTTATCCTCGGCGGTCTGTCCGTCGGTAACCAATATCACTGTGTATTCCGCGTTCTCGTCGTCCGAGTCCTCATCAATCGCTGTATAACCGGAGTCGAGGCCTGCGTTCAGCGCCGTGAACATGGCTTTGTCAGACATCTGGTAATCCGATAAAACCTGCCGCAGATCATCGGCTTTACCCGGAGCCCCCAAGCGGACAAATCCCTTAGCCGCAATAGCCAGATTTTCAGCCGAGTTTTCTCCCGAAATCCCCTCAGTTTGCGCTTTGTTGCTGCAAAAAGGGATGATCTGGATGGATGTATTCGGTTCGGCCGCAAACATCTGGGCAAAAACCGCGGTTGACTGAACGATGTTCATCCCGGTGCTCTCGCCAAAAAAGTTCTTTTGCATGCTGGCACTGGTATCAATCGCGATGATGATCTTGGTTTGCGTGTCGGTTGTCCCCCCGCCGTTTTGCAGACTCCCGGATGCCTGACCTGCCAGCAGATTTCCCCTGACGCTTTTTTCGCAGATCCAAGCATTCCCGTTCAGTGTCAACAGGGCGAAGGTGAAGCCCGCCATCACAAGCGGGATGCTGATGACCCCGACAAGATATTTCAGTTTTTCTCCCATATGTGATTCCCTCTACTTTCCCTTCTTGATCATTCTATTTCTTCGAAGCCCCAGATCCGCCCGCCGCCGCTTTCTTCTTGCCGGAGGATTTGGCGCCGCCACCGTGTCTGGCGGCTTCGCTCAACAGCTCTTCCATCCATTCGGAATCCCCATATTCATAAATCGCATCCTTGATCAGCATCTCAAATAGTGTTCGCGAGAATAACAGCCGTCCGTTCTTGATTGCTATCAAATTCTTGGTCAGCAGGAATGCGATCATCATTCGCATATCCGTGCCGTATGTCCCGTTGCTTGCGGCATATGGCACAGATGCCAGCCATTTTTTGCCCGTCCCCGTTCCGCCAACCTCCATACCCTTCATCAGCGTGCGCATTTCATTGCTGATCTTCTCATCCATCTTGACCATGAGGCGGGATGTCAGGCGGGCGATATCTCTGCCTTTCGGCCGCTTTTCCCGCTCACGGCGTTTCTCGACCGCTATGCAAATCAGGTCGGCAGCCAGAATGACCTGCATCATTAAGAAAATGAGAAGGAAGTTAATCTGCCAGGTTATATCCCAGAAACAAAAGAGGTTGACCATCAGTATGCTCAAAAATCCCGCCAGAGACAGTACGCCCAGTGCAAATGCCTGCTTGTCGGTACGCTGTGTACCAGCGTACGGGGTTGCCGCCGCACTGACCAGCTTGGCCTGCTCCTGCTCCGCGCTGTCTCTCTGCATCTTGCCCACCAACAAGCAAAGTAGCAGGATGATTGCATCGATACCGATTGCCAAAGCCACGGCAAGCCACTGGCCTTTCTGCTCCGCCTGCCCCGTTAGATTGCTGCTGTCCGGCAGTGTTGCCGAGTCATCAATATCCTCTGAAATATCCACCAACAGAGTTTCGGTCTCTGAAATCAATTCTTCCAGCCCTTTGGTATCCACGCTATACTGCGCGTAATTATAGGGCTGCGGCAGGCCGGACAGATTTTGCTTGGTGGCGTCCAGCAGGACGTTCAATTCTTCCGTATAGACTTGCGTTCTCGCCTGGCCTTCAGACTTACCGTCTTCCTTTTTCTTTTCAATCTTTGCTTGCAGGTTAGGAACCTTGTAGAAATCCTGAAATCCGTCTTTGGCGCGCTTCCACGCATTAAATTGCATCAGGTTGGAGACCGTATACCCGACCTCGGCTGTTTCTTCCTTCCATTCCATCTGGTTTTGTTTTGCCGTGCTCATAGAATCATCAGTATTTGATGAATAATTTCGGATTTCATAAATGCTTTCTTTAAATAGGCTGACATCCACGTTTTC
>CALMFG010000071.1 GCA_937863465.1 uncultured Clostridia bacterium | reverse complement strand
TGTGCGTGCCTGCATCCTCGCCCTCATTGATGGCGATGTCATTGAAGCCGCCCTTGACCAGTGTACCCGCACGCTGGAAGCAAAGGCGGACACAACCCCCGAAGGCATCAAGCGGATGCTGGAAGCGTTCGCACCGTTCAAGGTCAATCAGAAGATGATTGAAGCCCGAATCGGTCGCAATCTCTCCGCCATCACCGCTGCCCAGATGGTCGCCCTGAAAAACATCCTCAATGGCATGAAGGATGGAATGTCCACGGTGGAAAACTGGTTTGATAAATCGCTTCAAGACCAGGCGGAACCCGAAAAAAATGACGCGAACGCTGCTAACGCAGCGTTAAAAGGGAAAATAAAACAAGTCACTGGTGCAGGAAAGCCTGTTGAAAAATCACAAGAAGGGCTGTTTCAGCTTATTGCCAATGCCAAAACGGTTGAAGAAGTCGATGCCATTTGGAATGACAATCTGCAAGTCCTTGGTTCCATAAAGGAAACTGATGATGCAACGTATGCTGAATTGGATAAGCAATACCTATCCAAACGGGATGCACTTGCAAAAACACCAGATAAATCAAAGCCTTCTGATAAGCCAGAAGACGGTAAGCTGGTTTAGGTAAGGGATACAATGGGTTACGAAAATACAATAGGAACGGTCGCCATCCGCCTGAAAGGGCGGGTGGTGATATTGTTTCACGGGAAACATTCTGGGAAGCGGATGCCCCTGATTACTTCCCATATGCACACACCATGCGTTCCTGCCAATTTAACGGGGCTGGAATGCGGTCTGGCGGCGATGGCTGGATATGAGGGGGAAAGAAAATGAACGCACTGGGCTACATCGTATTGGGCGGCGTGACCCTTATCGCGCTGGGTTATATCCGTGAACAGTGGCAGGTCTTTCAGGCTTGGCGGCGCAGGCGCAGCTTTGAACGTGCTTCCGCCAGAAATTCACAACCTGAATAGCCTTTTCCACGCTGTCCACCACCTGCACCTGTCCGCGCCATTCATCGTGCCAGATAATCTGGTCGGCGGTCAGGCGGCGTGCGGATGGCGGCTGGCTTCCATCCTTTATTTCCCATAGCAGATTGTAACCTGAAACGCCCACAAGCAGGTCTGGGCAACCCTGCCCCATGCTGTGCAGGGGCTGGGCAGTGCAACCCATCCGGCGCACGGCATCCACGATGGCGGACTGGTTGGCATCAACCTTGGCGGCTCTGCGCGGCATCGGCTTGGTATTCGCATTCTTGGCAATGCGTTCTGGGGGCTTTGAAGGGCGGCGTGTCAGACTGTTTGAGAATGCCTATCATCGGGCGGCGGCATTCATCGCAAAGGCGGTCAACGCTCCAAATAGGTCTGCGATACGGGGGGTTGTCATCGGGCATGGTTTCGTTCTCTCGCTCGGTCGTCGGGAAAACCGCCAGCGCAATGAATGAACATCACGGCTGGCGATTCCCGAACGAAGGACTGAAAACCCGTGAGGGTTGCCACTATCTTGCCATCAAAGCGGGAATAAATCCATTGTCTGTTTGCCCATGTCCGCAACGCAATCCTGCAATCGCTGCGCCGCGACATCAAACCATCGCTGGTCTTTCTCGATGCCCACGAATTTCCGGCCGGCGCGAACGGCGGCAACCCCTGTGGTGCCTGTGCCCATGAAGGGATCTATCACCGTTTCGCCTGGTCGCGTGCTGTTCGTGATGTAGTGCTGCATCAGGTGAACGGGCTTTTCGGTCGGGTGCAGGCTTTCATCGCGCTGCGCCACATAAATGCCCTGTTTGCTGGAACAATCATTGATGGGGAAGGCTTTGCCCTTGAAGAAAAAACCCACATATTCGGCGTTCTTCATATACCAACGGTTCGGCGTGCAGGTGC
>CALMFG010000070.1 GCA_937863465.1 uncultured Clostridia bacterium | reverse complement strand
AAAATTAGCGATATAATGGTCTTGAATATAGGGGGAATGTATTTTTGTATGTGAAATTATGAGAAAGGAGTGATCTCTCATGCCCCTGTACTACGTTTCAAATGAGCCAAATGAAGAAGGTGCTCATGTCGTTCATCGTTCCACCTGCGGCTATATCCCGTCTGGAAAGAAGCAAACATTTCTTGGTAATTACGCCGATGTTCATGATGCTATTGAGGAAGCCAAAAAGATTTATCCCGTGATTGACGGATGCTTCTATTGCTGCTATGCCTTTCACCATAAAAAAGTCGTATGAAAAAAAGGAGCTTATCGCTCCTTATTTTTTTTCTAAAGCTTTTTTCAGATATTGCCCCGTGTAGCTGTTTTCCACCTTCGCAATCTCCTCCGGCGTACCCATAGCGATAATCTCTCCGCCCTTGTCCCCGCCCTCGGGGCCCAAATCCAGTATAAAATCCCCGCACTTGATGACGTCCAGATTATGCTCGATGATGACGATGGTGTTGCCCTTGTCGGCCAGTCGGTCGATGATGCCCACCAGCCGTTTCACGTCGGCCATATGCAGGCCGGTCGTCGGTTCGTCCAGAATATACAGCGTGCTTCCGGTCTGACGCTTGGCCAGATGTGTGGCCAGCTTGATGCGCTGGGCTTCGCCGCCCGAAAGCGTGGTGCTGGGCTGACCCAGCTTGATATAGGATAGCCCCACATCCATCAGGACCTGCGTAATCTCATGGATGCGCGGGATGGGCTTGAAGAACTCGTGCGCCTCTTCCACGGTCATATCCAGCACTTCAAAAATGTTCTTGCCTTTGTAACGCACTTCCAGCGTCTCGCGGTTGTACCGCTTGCCTTTGCACACCTCGCAGGGCACGTAGACGTCGGGCAAAAAATGCATCTCGATTTTGATGATACCGTCGCCGCTGCAGGCTTCGCATCGTCCGCCTTTGACGTTAAACGAAAATCTGCCCTTGCCGTAGCCCGCAACCTTGGCGTCCTCGGTGGCCGCAAAGATGTCCCGGATATGCGTGAACATGCCGGTGTAGGTGGCGGGGTTGGAGCGCGGTGTCCGTCCGATGGGGGACTGGTCGATATCCACAATTTTGTCCAGCGCCTCGGCGCCTAAAATTTCTTTGTGCTTCCCGGGTTTAATCTTGGCGCGGTTGATGTCCTTGGCCAGCGACTTAAACAGAATCTCGTTAATCAGGCTGGATTTGCCCGAACCCGAAACGCCGGTGATGACGTTGACGACGCCCAGCTTGATGGGCGCATCGATGCCTTTTAAATTGTTTTCAGCGGCGCCGCGAATGACGATTTCTCCCTTGGGCTTGCGCCGTTCGGCCGGAATAGGGATGCTTTTTTTGCCGCTTAAATACTGGCCGGTGATGGATTTGCTGTCGGCCATAATCTCGGCCGGTGTGCCCGCGCTGACCACATAGCCGCCGTGGCTGCCCGCACCGGGGCCGATATCCAGCACATAGTCGGCCGAAAGGATGGTCTCCTCATCGTGCTCCACCACGATCAGCGTATTGCCCAGTCGTTTTAAGTTTTGCAGGGTCTCAATCAGCTTGCTGTTGTCCCGTTGGTGCAGGCCGATGGAGGGTTCGTCCAGAATATACAGGACACCCATGAGCCCCGACCCAATCTGGGTGGCCAGCCGGATGCGCTGGGCTTCGCCGCCCGAAAGCGTACCCGCCGCGCGGGAGAGCGTCAGGTAGTTTAAACCCACGTTGATGAGAAAGCTCAAGCGTTCCTTAATCTCTTTGATGACGCGTTCGGCGATCAGCATCTTTTGGGGCGACAGCGTGAGTGCCTCAAAGAACGCCATGCAGTCGCTGATGGACATGTCCGAAACGTCGATGATGTTTCTGCCGTCCACCTTGACGGCCAGCGATTCGTCGCGCAGGCGTTTGCCGTGGCAAACCTCGCAGGGCGAGTTGTTCATCAGCTCCTCGTAGACCGACTTGGCGGCCTCGGAGGCGGTTTCGTGGTATCGGCGTTCAATGTTGTTGATGATGCCTTCAAACGCGGTTTCAAATTTGCCCGAGCCCCGTTCGGACTCGTAGTTGACCAAAATCTTATCCTTGCCCGAGCCGTACAGCAAAACGTCTCTGGCTTTTTCGGGCAGGTCTTCATACGGCGTATCCAGCGAGAAATGGTAGTGCTTCGCCAGCGCCGTGAAATACTGGCCGTTCCAGGAATGGCTGTCCCCCGCCGAGTTCCAGCCCGGAGCGCGGATGGCTCCCTTGTTGAGCGAAAGGGTTTTGTCGGGGATGATTAAATCCGGGTCCACCCTTAAGACGAACCCCAGTCCATGGCAGGCCGGACAAGCGCCGTACGGGTTATTGAACGAGAACATCCGGGGAGAAATCTCCTCAATGCTGATACCGCAATCGGCGCACGCAAAGTGCTGGCTGAACATGCGCTCAAAGTCGCCGTCCGCGTCTTTAATCTTCACCAGCCCTTCGGCTTCGTGCATGGCGGTTTCGAAGCTGGATGCCAGCCGGCTGCCGATATCCGCCCCCACCACCAACCGGTCCACGACCACGTCGATGCTGTGCTTAACGTTCTTGTCCAGCGGAATATCCTCGTCCAGCCCGTAGGTGATGCCGTCCACCACCGCGCGGACAAAGCCGGATTTCATCAGCCGTTCGAACAGCTTTTTATATTCGCCCTTTCGTCCGCGGACGATGGGCGCCAGCACCAACAGCTTGGTGCCCTCGGGCAGTTTCAGCGTCTCTTCCACCATCTGATCCACGGTCTGCCGCTCAATGGGCTTGCCGCAGTTGACGCAGTGCGGTGTACCCGCGCGCGCAAACAGCAGGCGCAGGTAGTCGTGAATCTCGGTCACCGTGCCCACCGTGGAGCGCGGATTCTTGGATGTGGTTTTCTGGTCAATCGAGATGGCCGGAGAAAGGCCTTCGATGTAGTCCACATCGGGCTTGTCCATCTGGCCCAAAAACTGGCGCGCGTAAGCCGAGAGCGACTCCACGTACCGCCGCTGACCTTCGGCGTATATGGTATCAAACGCCAGCGACGATTTTCCCGAACCCGACAGGCCGGTGATGACCACCAGTTTGTCGCGCGGGATGGTGACGTCGATGTCTTTTAAGTTGTGCACACGGGCACCTTTGATATGCAGGTAATCCATCTATTCTGTGTTCCTTATCCAATGTTTATTCATTATTATTGCTTTGGTATGTGTATTGTAACAAAAACATTTTTTATTGCAAAGGCGAACATCCAAAAATCTGCGTGTCTTCGAACGATTTTTTAGAATATTCATACAATTTTCGCGTTCTTTAGATTTACACATTGTCCTTCACGCTGATAGAATAGAAATAGTATGAAAATCATCTTAAACGAACTTTCGGTCAGTGTGACCGAATCCAACCCGAATTTAACTCGACTGGCCGCAGGCAAGCTGAAAATCAGTTCTGCCGATATATCGTCCTGCACCATCTGGCGGCGGTCTTTGGATGCGCGAAAAAAGGCGGATATCCGCTACATATATTCGCTGGTCCTGGATGTGCCCGACGTTTTGGGGAGAAATCTGCTTTCCGAAAACAAGGCGGCTGTATATCAACCCATTCAGACCAAAAAACTGATTCCTCGCCAAAGCGCAATGCCGCACCGTCCGGTGGTGGTGGGCGCGGGCCCGTGCGGGCTTTTCGCCGCACTGGTTCTGGCCGAATATGGACTTAAACCACTGCTGATTGAGCGCGGAAAACCCATCGCCGAGCGCAAAACGGATATCGCCCTGTTGGAAAATCAAGGTCTGTTGAATGAAGATTCCAACGTCTGCTTCGGTGAAGGCGGCGCGGGAACCTTCAGCGACGGCAAACTGACCACACGCATCAAGGATGAGCGGGCGCGTCAGGTGCTGGAAACCTTTGTGGCATGCGGCGCCAGCGAGGAAATTCTTTATGCCGCCAAACCGCATCTCGGCACCGACGGCATGCGGCGCATCATCACCCTCTTAAGAAAAAAAATCGAGTCCTTAGGCGGCGAGGTGGTTTTCGGCGCCAGACTCTCCGGCATCCTTTCGGAAGACGGGCATGTCACAGGGCTCACCTATATCCAGAACGGCGAAATGCAATCGGCGGCAACGGAAGCGCTGGTTCTGGCCATCGGCCACAGCGCGGGCGATACCTACCGTATGCTGGATGAAAGTCGCATCGCATTGGAAAAAAAAGCGTGTGCCGTCGGATTTAGAATCGAGCATCCGCGCGCCATGATCGACCAGATTCAGTACGGCAGTTTTGCCAAAACGCTTGGCGCGGCCGATTACAGCCTGACCGCGCGGCATGGCGACCGCGGCGTGTACAGTTTTTGTATGTGCCCGGGCGGGCAGGTGGTCTGCGCTTCTTCCGGCCCCAATCGCCTGACCGTCAACGGCATGAGCTATTCGGGGCGCGATATGGCGAATTCCAACGCCGCCATCGTGGTCACCTTAAAAACCGAAGATACGCCGGACGGCGCGCTGGGTTCGCTGGGCTATATCGAAGCGATTGAGCGCGCGGCTTTCTCGGCCGGCGGCGGATATCTGGCGCCTGTTCAGACGGCCGCGGATTATATCGCCGGCAGTGTCTCGTCGGCCTTGGGCGAAACCAAGCCGTCGTATCAGCCCGGAACGGTTTTTGCCGACCTCAACGCCCTGATGCCCGCGTTCATCAACGACGGCATCAAGTCCGGTCTTATGCTTTTTGATCGGCAGATTGGCGGGTTCATCGGGAAAGGGCTTTTAACGGGTGTGGAGACCCGCACATCCTCGCCGATTCGCATCACGCGCGGCGAATCCTTCGAGAGCACGAATCTTTCGGGGCTGTATCCTGCCGGCGAGGGCGCTGGCTACGCGGGCGGCATCATCTCGGCCGCTGTGGACGGCATTCGCGTGGCCGAGAGCATCATTCAGTCTGAATAAAAAAACCAAAAATAACCGCAATTGCCTGTTATCCTTAGCGTTTTTAAGGTTAATATATAATCAAAATAAATCAAAAATAATCTCAGGAGGTAACTGAATGAAAGATTTAAAAGGAACCAAGACGGAAAAGAACCTGAATGATGCGTTTGCCGGCGAGTCAATGGCACGCAATAAATACACCTATTTTGCTTCGGTAGCCAGAAAAGAGGGATATGTACAGATCGCAAAATTCTTTGAGGAAACCGCGGAGAATGAACGGGCGCACGCGAAAATCTGGTTTAAGCTGCTAAAAGGCATCGGCGATTCTGCCCAGAACCTGCAAGCCTGCATCAACGGCGAACACTATGAATGGACGGATATGTATGTCGGATTTGCCGAAACCGCCAAGGCCGAAGGCTTCCCCGAAGTCGCCAAGCTGTTCGAGGGCGTCGCCGCGATTGAAAAGCAGCATGAGGAACGCTATCAGCGTCTTTTAGACAACCTGACCACCGGCGCGGTCTTTAAGAAAGACGGCGAAAAGCAGTGGATCTGCAGTGTCTGCGGACATGTGCATATCGGCGAAGAAGCTCCCAAGGGCTGCCCGGTCTGCGGACATCCTCAGGCACATTTCGAGCTGCGCTGCACCGAAAATTACTAAACTGATCAAGCATACAAAAAAAGGGCGATTGAAAAATCGTCCTTTTTATTTGAAAAAAATCAATTGGAGGCGCATTCTTTGACAGCAAAGAAGATAATCCAAAACAAGACAAAAATCAGTCCAAATGCGGACTTGCCTTTTTGGGTTGTGGCCTGACCGCTCGAACTGGATGTGGTCTGGCCGCCTGAATAGCTCTGGCTCTGTTTGCCAAAGGAAGAGGGTATGGATCCGCCCATGCCGAGGCTGTTGGTGGCGCTTCGAACCGCATCCGCGATGGAGCTGGTCTGGGTATTTGCCGGTTTTGACTCGGGCTGAAAACGTCGCTCTATCTCCGCTTCGTCAAAATGCTCGGAAAACTGATCTTCGGCCTGATTGGCATAGTCTTCGGGCGTATAGACGCGCCGGTCGCGTTTTTCGCGGGGCACGATGCCCAGCGGTGCTTCGCTCACGGGTTCATATCGGCCCTTTCGTTCGTTATAATAGTAATTGCTCATGGTTTTCTCTCCTCGTCCGTGTTTAACCTTCTTTAATCTTCCCGAATCATTCGATTATACCGGGAGCTGGTGAACGTTTCGGTATATGAGATGGTGAATATCAAAAACATTAGCGCAAAGACCACGGCGCGCTCGCCCAGCCCGAAGAATTCCAGCTTCAGGCAGACCAGAATGATGCTGGAGATGTTGATGATGGTGATGATGACCGCCCACAGCATACCATACAGGCCCAGCCGCTTCCGTTCGGCCTGCTGATGATAGCCGAATCCGGCCATGAACGCAAACGCGTTTGCCCCGGCCGCCACCCGCGACGATATGACG
>CALMFG010000069.1 GCA_937863465.1 uncultured Clostridia bacterium | reverse complement strand
CACCTGGTTCAGCTCAGGGTTATGGCCCTTCTTCACGCTGGGCTGGCCGGAAAAAACCAATGAGCTGGATTTCTTCTATCCGACCAATGTGCTGGTGACCGGCTATGATATCATCTTCTTCTGGGTGGCGCGCATGATTTTCTTCGGCATCGAGATGATGGGCGAAATCCCATACGCGTTCGTCTCCATCCATGGCATTGTTCGCGACAGCCTGGGACGCAAGATGAGCAAATCCTTAAACAACGGCATCGACCCGCTGGAAGTCATCGATAAGTTCGGCGCGGACGCCTTACGCTTTAGTCTGGCGGCCGGAAGCGCGCCCGGAGCCGATATGCGCTTCTACTGGGAAAAGGTGGAGAGTGCACGGAACTTCTGCAACAAAATTTGGAACGCATCGCGCTTTGTCATGATGAATCTTGAGGGTGCGACAATTGATTCCGAGCTGAAGTCGATGGACATCTCGGACAAGTGGATTTTGACCAAGATGGATCGATTGATTGAAAAAGTGACCGACAACCTCGAAAAGTTCGAATTCGGGCTGGCGGCGGGCAACGCGTACGACTTTGCGTGGAGCGAGTTCTGCGACTGGTACATCGAGATGGCTAAACCGCGCCTTTACGGCGACAACGAAGCCGACAAGGCGACGGCCAACGGCGTGCTGGTGACCGTGCTGACAACGATATTGAAGCTCCTGCATCCGCTGATGCCATTTATCACTGAGGAGATTTACCTAAGTCTCCCGAACGCGGACGCAACCATCATGACCAGCGAATGGCCGAAATCGAGCCGATACGCGTACGGCGATGAAACGGCAGCCATGGAGAGCGTGATGGAGCTGATTCGTCAGATTCGCAACATCCGCGCCGAGATGAACGTGGGGCCGGGTAAAAAGGCCAAGCTGTTGCTGAAAACCAGCGGAGAGAAAAAGGCCCAGCTGAAAGCATGTGAAGCTTACTTGATTAAGCTGGCGTATGCATCGGATATCGCGTTTATCGAGAGTGACATGGATATCCCCAAAAACGCGGTGTCGGTTGTGGCGGAAATCGCCGAATGCTTTATGCCGCTGGGCGACCTCATCGACATTGAAAAAGAGATTGAACGGCTTGAAAAAGAGCTGGCCGAAACGGACGGCGAAATCAAGCGCTGTGCAGGCAAACTGGCCAATAAAGGGTTTACCGACAAAGCGCCCGAAGCCGTGATTAAGGCCGAAGAGGAGAAGCTGGCGAAGTACACGGAAATGAAACAGAAAATCGGCGACCGACTGGCCGCGTTGAAGGAAAGATAGATTTGAGCGGATATCGTTGTATTCATATCGCGGGAACCAACGGCAAGGGTTCCACCGCGCATTATTTGGCGAATATTTTAAAAGCGGCGGGCAAGCGGTGCGGACTGTTTACTTCGCCGCATCTGCTTAAGTGGCAGGAACGCATCCAGATTGACGGCGAGAATATCGATATGCCGGACGACTTTGAAACCACGCTGTACGAGGGCGGATATTTCATCAATACCGCCAAACTGGCGTATGAGGTTTTCGAGCAGGCCGGGCTGGATTACGCGATCATCGAGACCGGAATCGGCGGTAAAAAAGACATCACCATGATGTTTGAAGCCGACATCGCGGTCATCACCACCATCGGGCTGGATCACGCCGATATTCTGGGGAAGACCATCGATTCTATCGCCGACCAGAAAGCGGGCATCATCCGAAAAAACAATCGGGTCTACAGCCATCCGCAAAAGATGCGCGCGGCGGGCATCATCCGCGATCAGGCATTTAAGATGCGGGCGGACCTTAAAGAACTCAAGAAAAAACAAATCAGCCATATCCGGCATGATGAGGATACCATTCTTTTTGACTTTTCGTATCAGGGGAAGGAATATAGGGATATCAAGCTGTCCAGCATCGCCGAGATTCAGACCCAGAACGCCGCTGTGGCGTTTATGGTGGCTCTGGACGAGGGGATAGACGAACGCGCCATTCGCGCCGGGCTTCTTTTGCCTGTGATGGGGCGCACCGAAGTGTTTGAAGACCGAATTGTTCTGGACGTATCACACAATGAGGATTCTCTGAAAGCGCTGAAAGCGACTATTAAAAATCAATTCCCCAAACAGCATGTCACCATGATGTTCGCGGCGCAGAAAACCAAGGATATAAAAAAAATGGCGCCGGTCATCAACAGCTTTGTCGACGCCATCTATCTGGTCGAGCTGGATGATAAGCGATTTTACCTGCCCAAGGACATCAGCCGCCTGTTTAAGAACCCCAAGTACTTAAGCGGCAAGGGCGGGGCGCTACAAAGCTCATTTCGATATGTGGAACATATCGCCCGAAACGGTATTTTGGTGGTGTGCGGGTCGTTTGTGTTGACCGGAAGGGTCTATCCCTTCATCAGTTCGGTATAGATGTGCTGGTAGATGTTTTTGGCGCCGGCATGCCAGTTTCTAATCAGTGTTTCAGCCTCCTCTTTGCTGTAGACGAAAATCTCCAGCTCGAAGGTGGGGCGGGTTTTAAAAAGAATCTTCAAAGTGACGCGGTATTCATCGTCAGAAACCTTGATATAGTCGCTGAATAAATCGGCCTCGCGTGCCAGCTCATCCCGATTGGCTTTCGAAAATGTAGAAATCTGCTCGCGGACCGAAAGCATGATGTCTTTATAGAAGATTTCGATGCTCGATTTGCCAGAGGGCGTGATCTGATAGAAAACACCGTGCGGGGTCTCATGGGTTTCCAGCATCCCGCTGTCGGCCAGTTCAAAAAGATTTTCTTTCACATCAAAATAATTGGCCCAATCGTGATCGGTCAGGATTCGGACAGTCTGATGCTCGTTGAGCGTAATCCCCAAGGAATCGAAAAGATAGAGTATAACCAGTTTGGATACGGGAATCCCGGATTCCTGATTGTTCATGTTTTTCCCCGCGCTACTAGATTTTTGGCACAAATTATTATAACATAGATGGGGAAATATCGCGAAAAGTTTATTCGCCGGATGGTGCGGAATTGGAACAGCTTGAGACAATTAAAAAAATTGCCGAGGACAACGGTATCGCGTTTTTCGGGACCAGTTTTGTGGGCGATGTTCTGCCCCGAGAATTTGGCCATCTGCCATATGCGGTGACGCTCGGCATGCGATACCCGAAAACGGTGGTGGAGGGGATTAAACAGGGACCGACCAGCCTATATTTTCACCAGTACCGCACAATCAACGCAAATCTGGACCGAACGGCGATACTGATTCAGTCAAAGCTCTTAAAGCTCGGCGTTGAAGCGGTCTATGTCCCGGCGTCCCAGTCTTTGCCCGAAAACGCGTTTCGCGCGCTGTTCAGCCACAAAACGGCGGCAGTGAAAGCGGGCTTAGGGTTTATCGGCAAGAATAATCTATTTATCCATGATGATTACGGCCCGGCGGTGCGGCTTTCGACGATACTGACGGAGATGGAATTGCCCGTTGCAATGGAGAGCGAACAAAAACCCAACCGATGCGGCACGTGCAAAAGATGCGCCGACGCGTGTCCGGCGGGCGCGCTATATAATCGTGTTCCCAAGGCGCCGTATAATGTCAGCGATGTGCTGGACGCGGAAAAGTGTTCGTTTACCATGAAAGAAAAATACCAGCATATCGGCCGTGGGGCGGTTTGCGGCATATGTATGGCGGTTTGTCCTTTTGTAAAATAATTTTTTATATATGAATAGGAGTCTACGATATTGAAAGTTAAAGAAATCATCGAAATACTGAACGCCGAGATTCTATGCGGAAATCAAGACACCGATATTGAGGTCAATTCGGCCTGTGGTGCGGATTTGATGAGCGATGTGCTGGCATTTGTGAAGGACGCGTGCGTTCTCTTAACAGGTCAGATCAATCAGCAGGTGATTATCACCGCCGAGATGATGGACGTGTCCTGCATCGTCTTTGTGCGCGGCAAACGCCCGAACACCGATGTCTGCAATCTGGCTGATGAGATTGGTACAGTGGTGCTGACCACCGAGATGACCATGTTTGAGGCCTGCGGAAGGCTCTATGCCAGCGGACTTGCGCCCACCAAGCGGGTGGAGCGATGATTTTTACCGAAACCTACACCGTGGTTCCGCGCGATTATGTGATTGCCGGAGACGCCAGCAGGAAGATTAAACAGATACTCAAAAAAATTGGACTCGATGCCGATGTGGTGCGCAAAGCTTCCATTGCGGCCTATGAGGCTGAAATTAACATGGTCATCCACTCATACGGCGGAACGATTACGCTGGAGGTCGGCGAAGGAAGAATCCGAATGGTGTGCGTCGATACCGGCCCGGGCATTGAGGACATCGACAAAGCCATGCAGGAGGGCTATTCCACTGCCGATGAAGAGGCGCAGGCCATCGGCTTTGGCGCAGGCATGGGCTTGCCCAACATCAAATTTAACTCGGATGAGTTTAATATTACATCATCGAAAGCGGGAACGACGTTAGAAATCATCATCAACTTACCCGACTAACAACGGAGGCGGACATTGGCAGAAAAAAAGTACTTCCACTCGGTCAGACTGGATAAGGATAAATGCAAAGGATGCTCCAACTGCATCAAAGGCTGTCCTACCGAGGCCATTCGCGTGAGAGACGGAAAGGCCAAAATCATTGACGAACGCTGTATTGACTGCGGCGAGTGTATTCGTGTGTGCCCGCACCACGCCAAGGTGGCGGTCACCGATACGCTGGAAGACTTGAAACGTTTTCGGTATACCATCGCCCTGCCCGCACCGTCGTTGTATGGCCAGTTTAGAGACTTAAAAGCGGTTCAGGAGATTGTATACGGATTGCTGGATCTGGGCTTCACGGATGTGTTTGAGGTAGCCGGCGGGGCGGATATGGCGACCACAGCGATTAAGCGGCGCATCACCGAAAAGAAGAATCGTCCGCTGATTTCTTCGGCCTGCCCGTCGATTGTCCGGCTGATTCAGGTGCGTTTCCCCGAGCTCATCGACAATATTGTGGATGTCAACTCGCCCATGGAGATTGCCGCACGAACAGCCAAGGCGAATTTCTCCGAGAAAAACGGAGTGGATATCGGGGACATCGGTGCATTTTTCATCACGCCCTGTCCGGCCAAGATGACGGTTATCAAAAATCCGCTGGGCGATGAGCAGTCGGCCGTGGATGGCGCGATTTCGATTATGGAGATATACGGCGCGCTGATGGCGCACCTGCACGACGACCACAAGACAGGTTTAGACCGAAAATTCGCTTCGGCGTTCGGCGTGGGCTGGGCCAACACGGGCGGTGAGGGTCAGGCCGTAGGGATCGATCGGTTTTTGGCGGTGGACGGCATCCATAACGTCATCAAAGTGCTTGAAGAAATTGAAAACGACAAGATGCCCGACCTCGAATATCTGGAAGCACTGTCCTGCGTGGGCGGATGCGTGGGCGGGCCGCTGACCTTTGAAAACTGCTATGTCGCCCGAAACAACATCCAGCGTCTGTTTAAGAAGATGAACGACAACAATATGACCATCAAAGACGTGTCTTTCAACGAAGAAGAATATCAGAAGATGCTGTTCGATGCGCCTATTCGGCCCATCAAGGTGGCACAGCTCAGCGAAGACATCAACACGGCGATGGCGATGATGCAGGAGATGGAGGCGATTGAAAAACGCCTGCCCGGTCTGGACTGCGGGGCTTGCGGATCGCCCACCTGTAAATCGATGGCCGAGGATATCGTGCGCGGATTTGCGACCGAAGTGGACTGCATTTATGTGTTGCGCGACCGCTTAAAAGCGCTGACCGGTACACACCCAAAAAAGGATTAATATGATGAAATTTGGCATGTCAACCGCCTGTTTTTTCATGAAGGAATACACCGAAGACGCGATGACCGAAATCGGCAGAATGGGCATCAAAAATGCCGAGGTATTTTTTTCGGCCGCCGTGGAGTATGACCACAGCTTTGTACGCGAGGTGAAAAAACGCGCGGATGACTACGGCGTCAATATCTATTCGGTACATGCGCTGACCACGCAGTTTGAACCGCAGATGTTTTCGGCGCACGACCGTCAGCGGGAAGAGGCTTACGATACCTATAAGCACGTTCTCGAAGCCGCCGAGCTTTTGGGCGCGGGCGTCTATGTCTTCCACGGGCCGGCCAACATCAAAATCGCGCGCAAGCTTAACATCGACTTCGCCTATACCGGACAGATGGTATCCATGGCGGCGAATCTCGCCAAAGAATACGGCGTCAAATTCACATACGAAACCGTCCATTGGTGCTGGTACGCGCGCCCTGACTTTGCTCAACTCATTAAACCGCATCTTTCCACCGACAATCTCTATTTTACGCTGGATATCAAGCAGGCGGCGCAGTCTAAACTGCCCGTTTTGGAATACATCGACGATATGGCAGGCCGGATGATTAACCTTCATATCTGCGACTATTCGGACGACCCGCAAAAAGGGATTATTCCCAAACTGCCGTTTGAAGGCGAGTTTGACTTTGTCGCGCTGAAAGAAAAGCTCTCCAATATCGGTTACGACGGCGGAGTGATTCTGGAAGTCTACGCGAATAACTATCGGAGCTGCGAGGAACTGAAAGCTAATTATGAGAAAATGGTGCGTTTTTTTTCCGGTGAATAAATTTTTTAACATTGTCTAAAATCGTTTGCATGTGCTATAATGCGTAAAGTTAGGTAAAAAAGCTTATAAAACGAACGAACGTTTGCAATTAACGAAGCTGTCTGATATAATAATAAGAACAAATGAACAATTTTCTGAGTGAAGGATTCAAGGGGTTTTAAGATGACAAAAGAGTACAGCGCCAGTGACATACAGGTGTTAAAAGGTCTGGACGCGGTTCGCAGGCGTCCGGGCATGTATATCGGTTCCACAGGTTCGCGCGGACTGCACCACATGCTGTGGGAGATTGTGGACAACGCGATTGACGAAGCGGCCAACGGATTCGGCGATAAGGTTTCGGTGACCATCCACAAGGACGAGTCGGTGACCGTGGAGGACAACGGCCGAGGCATTCCCGTGGGCCTTCACCCTGAGATGAAGGTTTCGGGCGTGGAAGTGGTCTTCACCCAGCTGCACGCGGGCGGCAAATTCGACAACGCTAACTATGAGTATTCGGGCGGCCTGCACGGTGTGGGCGCCAGCGTGGTCAACGCGCTTTCCAGCTGGATGATTGTGGATGTGTTTACCGGCGGAAAGCAGTACACCCAGGAATTCCATTCATACAAAGACAGCAAAGGACATATCCAGTCGGGACGACCCAAAGGCCCCTTAACCGAAGTGGGCCCGGCGCATAAACGCGGCACCGTGGTCACTTATATGCCTGACAAGCGCGTGTTCGAGACCCTTTCTTTAAGCTTCGATAAGGTTTCCAAACGTCTGCGCGAGCTGGCCTTTTTGACCAAGACCGTCAAGATCTCGCTGACCGATGAACGCGTTCGTGAGGACGGCAAATATAAATCCGCCCAGTACAACTTTCAGGGCGGCATCGTCGATTTCGTCAAATTCTTAAACAAAGAAAAAACTCCGATCCATGAAACCCCGATTCTGATTGAAGGCAAAAAAGACGGCGTGGAGATTTCGGTCGCCATCCAGTTTAACGACAGCTATACCGAAGGTGTATTCAGTTTTGTCAATAACATCCCCACCCCCGAAGGCGGTACGCACGAGACTGGTTTTAAATCGGCGCTGACCAAGGTGATGAACGATATGGCGAGGTCGGCAGGGCTCATCAAAGACAAGGGACTCAACTTTTCGGGAGAGGACTACCGCGAGGGATTGTGTGCGGTGATTTCGCTGAAGATGAAAAACGTTCAGTTTGAAGGGCAGACCAAGACCAAGCTCGGCAACACCGAAGCAAGGACGGCTGTGGAAGCCGTGGTTTCCGAACAATTGGCCATGGTGCTGGCCGACCTCAACAACGCGAAGTTGGCCGCCGACCTTTTGGAAAAAGCACATAAAGCCGCAAGAGTGCGCGAAGCCGCGCGCAAAGCCAAGAATCTGGAACGGCAGAAAAATAAGCTGGAAGGTGCGCCCCTGGTAGGTAAGCTTTCTTCCTGCACGGGCAAAGAGCCAAAGGAAAACGAGCTGTTTTTGGTGGAGGGCGATTCGGCGGGCGGCAGCGCCAAGCAGGGCCGCGACCGGCGTTTTCAGGCCATACTGCCATTGCGCGGAAAACCCCTGAACGTGGAGAAAAAGCGCATCGATCAGGTGATGAGCAACGAGGAATTTCGGAGCATCATCACAGCACTGGGCGCGGGGTTTGATTCGGCGTATGACGAAAGCGCGCTGAAATATGATAAAGTCATCATCCTTTCGGACGCTGACCAGGACGGAGCGCATATTCGCGCCATTCTCCTGACATTCTTTTTCCGTTACTACCGCGAGATGCTGACCAACGGACATGTCTATATCGGTCAGCCGCCGCTTTATAAGGTCTATAAGAATTCCGAAAATATCTATTGCTACACCGAAGATGAGATGAAGGAAGCCGCCGAAAAGCTCGGTAAGGGCTACAAGATTCAGCGCTACAAGGGTCTTGGCGAGATGAACCCCGAACAGCTTTGGGAGACCACCATGCGCCCCGAATCCCGCGCGCTGTTACAGGTGACCATTGAAGACGCGGCCGAAGCCGAGACCATGGTCAGCATCCTTATGGGCGACAACGCGGAATCCCGCAAAGAATATATCGCAAACAACGTCAACTTTAACGAATCGAGCAGCGAAGCGGATATGGAGGTGATGATCGTTGAAAGAGCCTAAAGGTCAGGACAGAAAAATCACACTCGTCTCCATGCAGGACGTGATGCACAATTCCATGATGCCGTATGCCGAATACATCATCATGGAGCGCGCTTTGCCGCGCGTGGAGGACGGACTCAAACCCGTTCAGCGGCGCATTCTCTATACCATGCTGGAACTCGCCATCACCCCCGATAAGCCGCACAGAAAGTCGGCGCGTATCGTGGGCGATACCATGGGTAAGTACCACCCGCACGGCGATTCATCCATCTACGACGCCATGGTGCGCATGGCGCAGGATTTTAATATGCGCGTCCCGCTGGTGGATGGTCACGGCAATTTCGGTTCGGTGGACGGCGACAGCGCCGCGGCCATGCGGTATACCGAAGCGCGGCTGACGCCTATGGCCATGGAGATGCTGGCGTTTATCGAAAAAGACACGGTACCGTTCAAGCTGAACTTTGACGATTCTTTGAAAGAACCCGTTATGCTGCCGTCCCGCTTCCCGAACCTGCTGGTCAACGGGGCTTCGGGCATTGCAATCGGCCTGGCCACCAACATTCCGACGCATAACCTCGGCGAAGTTATCGATGGCGTCATTGCGCGCATCGACAACAAAAAGCTGACGCTGGACGAGCTGATGGGCATCATCAAGGGGCCCGACTTCCCGACCGGCGGATATATGATGGACTTAGAGGGCTTAAAAGAGGCCTACGAGACCGGACGCGGCAAGATCACCTTAAGGGCCAAATGCAGCATCGAAAACGCCGCCAATGGCAAGAAGGCAATCATCATCACCGAACTGCCGTATCAGGTGAACAAGGCGAATATGCTGGAAAAAATCCTGCGTGTCGCCGAGCAGAAAAAGGCGATGTTTTCGGGCATCTCGGATATCCGCGACGAATCCGATCGGACGGGCATCCGCGCGGTCATTGAGCTGAAAAAAGGTGTGGATGCCGAGAATATGCTGAATATACTGTATAAGTATACCGATTTGCAGACCACCTTTGGCATCAATATGGTGGCCATCGCCGACCATGTGCCCAAACAGCTGTCCTTGATAGAGATTATCGACCATTATATTGAGTATCAGCGAAAAGTGGTGACGCGCCGCACCCAGCACGACCTCGAGAACGCCGAACATCGCGAGCACATCCTTTCGGGGCTCATCGTGGCGGTTAACAATATCGACGAAATCATCAAAATCGTCCGGAGTTCGGAAAGCCCGAAGGAAGCCAAACTGCGCCTGATGGAACGGTTTGATCTTTCGGATGTTCAGGCGCAGGCGATTCTGGATATGCGTCTGGCCCGTTTGACCGCGCTGGAAGTGGTGACGCTGGAAGATGAGTACGCGAAAATCGTGAAAATAATTGAAAGCTTAAAGGCGATTCTGGCTTCCAACACCAAGCTCATGAAGGTCATCTCGAATGAGTTGAAAGAGATAAAGGAAGCCTACGCCGACCCGCGAAGGACGCATATTCTGTCCGAAAAAGAGGAAATCGTCATTGACACTTCTGAGTTTGAGGTGGTTGAGGATTGCGCGGTGACGCTGACCCGAAGCGGCCTATTGAAGAAAATGAGCGTAAAATCCTTCAAAAAAGGTGCCGAAACCGGCAATGTGGACGAAGCGAACGCGGCTTTGAAGACGCTGGCGACCAAAACCGACCGCATGGTACGCGTTTTGACCGATATGGGCAACATGTATTCCATCAGCCTTGCCGACCTTGAGGAAAGCCGATGGAAGGACAAGGGAAGAGCCATCAACACCCTTCTGGCCGGCGTTTTGAAAAACGAGCAGATTATCGACATCTATGATTTTGACGAATATAAGCCAACCGATCAGCTGGTCTTTGTCACCGATACGGGCATCGTCAAGCGTAGCGAGCTTTCAGAATACGATACGCGTAAATCCAAGCTGGCGG
Organism: uncultured Clostridia bacterium; assembly: GCA_937863465.1. Taxonomy (GTDB): domain Bacteria; phylum Bacillota; class Clostridia; order Christensenellales; family CALMFG01; genus CALMFG01. The sequence continues at coordinate 6,847 of CALMFG010000069.1, read as the reverse complement.
CTTGTGGGCTGAAAGAAGGCAGTCGGATTATCGCCGCGCTGATGCAGACCGTTGAGCCCGACCTGCTGTTGGTCACAAGGCAGGGTATGTCCATCCGAATTTCCCTGGAAGAAGTGAGCCCGATGGGACGCACCGCCAAAGGCGTGAAGGGGATGTCGCTTGAAAACAAGGACGAAATCGCATTTGCATTTTTAGTGAACGGAAAAGGTGATATCTGCTTGATTTCCGATGCGGGATATGCTAAAATGACAATCGCGTCAGAATTTGAGACGCAGGGCAGAGGCGGCAAGGGACTGAAAGCGATGAACTTTGTGCCGCAAGCCAAAAACGGAAAAACCGTTCAGGGCGCGTTTCTGCTGAACGAACCGGTCATGATATCGGTTCAGCTGAAAAACGGCGATTTTGAGCGATTAAGCTCACTGAAAATCGTTCGCGACAAACGCAACACCAAGGGTGAGCCCGCCGTCAATGTGGTGATGGGCAATACCGTTGAAAAGGCGTTTATCTAAGAAATAGCTAACGAGGCTGATCATTTCAGCCTTGCATATCTGGGTATAGCGCAGCTTGGTAGCGCGCTTGACTGGGGGTCAAGAGGCCGTAGGTTCAAATCCTATTACCCAGACCAAAAAAAGCACACCGAAAGGTGTGCTTTTTTAGTCAATCAAAATATCCTCAAAAGCGGCTATTTTTCTTCTTCATTTTTCTTTAAAGGTATCTCGCCGACAAATAGGTTGGGTGAAATGCCTTCGCTTGTCACAATAATTTTGCTGTTGTCTTTTAGAGAATTCTCTACCGTTTCCCATTTCTTTAATTCTTTCGCATTGCCAACAAAGTGCTTTTCAGCCGCATTGTTGATGAGCTCAATCGCTTTTGCCTTGCCTTGCGCCACCTTAATCTCGGCCTCCTTTTTGCCCTCGGCCAGCTGTATGGTGGCTAGCTTGTCCTGCTCAGCGGCTTCGAACCGACCCGTTGCCAGAAGCTTCATAGCGCGGCGTTCCTGTTCGGCCGTTTTCTGCTTATGCATCGCGGCTTTGATATCCACTGGCGGGTCAATCAGCTTGATTTCAACCTTGGTCACTTTTAAACCCCAGTTGTCAGTAAGCTCATCCAAAGATTTTTGTAGATTGCTCGATATTTTTTCTCTCGCAGTTAAACTTTCATCCAAAGTGAGATGACCAAATTCCTGGCGCAGACCGGTCTGCGCCAATTCCATAACCGCAGATTTCCAGTCGTCGATATTATAGAATGTTCTTTTAATGTATTCCTCGCTGATATCTGGTCGAACCCACATAATGCCGTCCACTTTGATTTCCACATTATCTTTTGTGATAACCTCTTGCGGCTTGATATCCATGGTATGTTCGCGTACGTCTCTGACACGTGTCACTTGCACCAAAGGAATCTGAATACTAAGCCCAGGGTTAACAAAGCGTGAATACTTACCAAATGTCTCTCTTATCGCTCTTTCATACTGTCTAACTACATAAAATATACCGTGAACAATGCGCATAAATTGAATCCTCCTTAGAAAAAATTATAGGTAATATGATTTATGATGTCAAATGCTGTTTAATCCAAGTACTAATTCCAAATATGAAAACGTGGATGCTATGAATATTCTAATGAAATACCAAATATGCTATAATACACAAAAATGGAGGAAATTTAGAGGTCTATTTTGAGCAAAAATATTGTGGCTATTATCGAAGAGCAGACAAAAATCATGCTGTATAATATGAGAACAGCCATTTTAACGTGTGATATGGATTATATTCTCTGCGGCATGCCTATTTGGAAGCATGTGTACCACACGCTCCATTCATGTGATCAGTGGTTTATCAACCCGACTGACAACTTCATTGAGCCTGAATTTCATAAGCCGGGCCTTAATTCACTGGATATTCCGAACGCTCAAGCGCTTTCCAAAGAAACACTATTAGAGTATCTTTCAAAAATAGAAAAAAAGTTAATCACCTTTTTTAATGAATTAACAGATGAAAAGCTTGTCGTGCAACCCGATGGTTGTGAGTTTTCAAATCTCAAACTGATGATTGGGCAGATGCGGCACTTCAATGTGCATTTGGGGAATATCAATGCCACAACCATCATCACGACCCATCGTTGGCCGCGTGTGGCGGGACTGCGGGATTCTTTGGACGGTAGTTTATATGAGGAATAAGAATACTTTTTTTGAGGTAGCGGGATGTCTTTAATTGAAAAACTCCTTTCTTCCGAAACCGCGGTTGAATATGCTGTGCGCATCAATCTGCTTGGCGAAGAAAAATCAAAACTAAATGAACTGCGCCAGGCCGTGCTGGCCGATGAGAGAATCAGGAGTTACTTGCGCGACATCAGCGACTTTCATAGAAATGTGGTCAAAGGACACAAAGACCCCGACATATCGGTCAACAAACTGATTTTTCTGCTGGAAATGGGGCTGGATCGGGATGTGCCCGAAATTGATGCGGCGGTGAAGGCGATACTGAGCCATAAAGACGAGAACGGTGTATATCAGTCGCTGGTGAACATCCCCAAGCACTTCGGCGGGAGCGGGGAGGACACATTCGGCTGGGCGCTGTGCGATGCGCCGAACATGGCGCTGGCCTTGCTGATGGCCGGTGTACCATACGCGGGAGAAGTGGAAAAAGCCGTCCGATATATGACTTCACTGATGCGGGACAACGGGTTTCCCTGTGCGGTGTCCAGGGAACTGGGGAGTTTCCGCGGCCCGGGAAGAAAGGACGATTGCTGTCCCTATGCCACATTGACCATGTTAAAGCTATATTCTCTGATACCCGAATATCAAGATAGCGCGGCGGCGAAACGATGCGTTGATGTGCTCCTCAATCTTTGGGAGACCAGCCTTGAGCAGCATCCGTATATGTTCTTTATGGGCACGGATTTTCGAAAACTGAAAGCGCCGGTCATCTGGTATGACATCCTGCATATTGTCGATGTGCTCGGACGTTTTGACTATGCACTAAAAGATTCTCGATTCAAAGAGATGCGTGAAATCATCGAAAGCAAAGCGGATGCCGACGGAATGTACACGCCTGAGTCGGTTTACTTAAAATGCAAGGATTTTGACTTTGGGCAGAAGAAAGTGCCGTCCGCGTATCTGACCTATCGGTGCATAATGGCTTTGGGGCGAGCGGGACATTAAGAGAACCATATCTACAAGCAACAGAAAAGAAAAAGTAAAGAATAAAAGCCCTGAAAACTCAGGGCTTATATCGTCAGACTTTCTTTGTGCCTTTTTGGAAAATTGAGCCTTTCGCCTTCTGGGCAAGTTTACCGGCACCCGCTTTTTCTTTGGAAACATCTGCATCCTTCGGCGGCTTCATGCCGTTTGGCGGCATTTTTCCGTCTTTAGGCGGTGGGGGCATCTTTCCGTCTTTGGGCGGCGGGGGCATTTTTCCGTCTTTGGGCATCGGCGGTTTCTTACCGTCATCCGCTTTCTTCAGCGGCGGTTTGCGTCCGATATTCACTTTTTCTTTATCCGTTGTACTCATTGTCTTGTTGCTCCTTTCGATAATATGAATCTATTTTATGGAACTAAAATAGTCAAACAGCACTTCATGCCGGGCATGACGAACTTAATGAGCATAAATTAAAACGCGCATCGCTAAAAATGATTGAATTGTCATTTCGATGGGAGAAATTAAGACACAAATGATATATGGTTAAGAGTGTGTTGTTAATCGTTTATGCTTCTGCTTTGCCCGGATCCGCGACTTTCTGCATCTTGGCTTTAACCGCGTCGGCATCACCGAGGTAGCGCTTTTCCAAAACCTCAAATTCGGGCGAAAACCGGTAAACCAGCGGAATTCCCGTGGGGATGTTCACCCCGGCAATCTCTTCGCCCGACAGTTTGTCAAACGCCATTACCAGCGCCCTTAAAGAATTGCCATGTGCCGCAATGATGACGCGCTTTCCCGCCAGCATCTGGGGCCGGATTTCAGTTTCAAAGTAAGGCATCGTTCGGGCGATGGTGTCTTTCAGACTTTCACCATAGGGCAAATCGTCTTTTGGAACATCGCGGTACGCGGCCTGTACATGCGGGCATCGTGCGTCGTCGGGTTCCAGCAGGGGCGGAGCGATATCGAAACTGCGCCGCCAGATATGCACCTGTTCTTCGCCGTACTTCTCAGCGGTTTCGCTCTTGTTCAAACTTTGCAGGGCGCCATAGTGCCGCTCATTCAGCTTCCAGCTTTTGATCACCGGCAGCCATTCGCGGTCCATGACTTCAAGCACGATATTCAGCGTATGAATCGCGCGCTTCAGATACGAAGTATAGCAGATATCAAAATCGAACCCCAGATTATGAAGAAGACTGCCAGCTTCCGCGGCTTCCATCTGTCCGTCTTCTGAAAGCTCAACATCGGTCCATCCGGTAAAGAGGTTTTCTTTGTTCCAAACGCTTTCACCGTGCCGGAGCAGAACCAGCGTCATCGTTTTTTCCATAAAAAATCACCTTCTAATTTTAAAAAGCAATCTTTATGCATACGGTTTCCGTCTTAAGAATATTATACAACCGATATGGAAAAAAATCGAACAAAAAGAAAAACATTTTGCTTATTATTGGTGAACATATTGATTTTATTCAAAAATAAGTGAATCGCATCGACATCGTAACCGATTTATGATAGAAATAAATAAGTAAGGTAATACAGGTGAACGAAATGGAATGCAGAATTCGAGAATGGCGGCTGACGGACGCCGAAGATTTGGCCAAAGCGCTGAACAACAAAAAAGTGCTGGATAATCTGCGGGACGGACTGCCGTACCCGTACACGCCAGCCGACGCGGAAGGATATATTCGCATGATGCTGAACGCCGACACGGACAAGGTATTCGCGTTTGCCGTTTCGCTGGATGATACCGCCATCGGCAGTATCGGTGCTTTTCGGCAGGAGAACATCCACTTTCGAACCGCCGAGATGGGGTATTACGTTTCCGAATCGTATTGGGGACAGGGATATATGACCGAGGCGGTTCGCCAAATCTGCGACTATATATTTGAAAACACGGACATCATCCGCATCTTTGCCGAGCCCTTCGCCGACAATGCGGGTTCCTGCCGCGTGCTGGAAAAAGCGGGGTTTGCATTTGAAGGAATTTTGCGTCGGAACGCCGTGAAAAACGGTGTCATCAAGGATATGAAACTCTATGCAAAAATTAAGGAATAGACCATGATCGGAAAAATCATTGAAGCCATGATCGAAGTCAATGCCCATGACGCGCGGCGCATCAGCCACGCATTGAAGGTATATGCGTTGACACAAACTATCGCCGAAGCCGAAATTGCGGAAGAATTCTCGCGCGAGTGCGCAATCATCGCATCGATTCTGCACGATATCGGCATCCACGCCAGTGAAGAGAAATACCAGTCCTCGGCCGGAAAGTATCAGGAGATTGAGGGCCCGCCGATTGCGCGGGAAATCTTATCTGAACTCGATTATGCAGAGGATATTATCGCACGGGTATGCTTTATCATCGCCAAACACCACACCTACTCAGCCGATTTTGGCATCGATCATCAGGTGCTGGTGGAGGCAGACCTCATTGTCAATCTGGAAGAGGAAAAGTCATCTTCCGAGACGATCATGAAGACGCGCGACAAACTCTACAAAACACCGACCGGCATACACCTTTTGAAGCAGACGCTTCTTTAAAACGGGAATCAATCTCACCACCCAGCAATTGACAAAACCAAAAAACATGCTAAATTATTAAGTGGCACTTTTGAAGTGCAAAAAAATTAAAGGAAAGGCAAGTGGATTAATTACCATGGCAAAAAGACAATTTAAAGCGGAATCGAAGCGCCTTCTGGATTTAATGATCCATTCCATCTATACGCATAAGGAGATTTTTCTTCGGGAGCTCATCTCCAACGCGTCCGACGCGATTGACAAGATATATTACAAGGCGCTGACCGACGAAAACTTAAGCTTCAACAAGGATGACTATTTTATCAAAATCAGTGTTGATCCGGCAAAAAGAACGCTGACCATCAGCGACACCGGCATCGGCATGACCGATGAGGAGCTGGCCGACAATCTCGGCATCATCGCCAATTCGGGTTCACTCCAGTTTAAGTCGGACCTTGAAAAGAGCGAAGACCATGACATCATCGGACAGTTCGGTGTGGGCTTCTATTCGGCCTTTATGGTGGCGGATAAGGTGACGGTGACGTCCAGAGCCCTTGGCAGTGAAAAGGCGTACAGTTGGGTCTCCACCGGCGCCGAAGGATATACCATCGCCGAAGCAGAAAAAGCGTCGGTGGGCACGGATATTGAGATTGTCGTGAAGGAAAATACTGAAGATGAGAATTACGACGAGTTTCTGGATACCTATCGTCTGCAGATGATCATCAAGAAGTATTCGGATTTCATCCGTTATCCCATCAAGATGGATATGGAAAAATCGGTGCCGAAAGAGGGCAAAGAAGGCGAGTATGAGCAGGTCATCGAAGAAAAAACCGTCAATTCGATGGTACCCATCTGGCGCAAGAACAAGACCGAACTGAAAGACGAAGACTACGAAGCGTTTTATAACGAAAAGCATTACGGGTACGACAAACCCGCAAGGTATATGCACATTAAAGCCGAAGGGGCCAGCACGCGCTACACGGCGATTCTGTATATTCCGTCCAGTACGCCCTTTGATTACTACTCCAAAGACTTTGAAAAGGGGCTGGAACTGTACGCCAACGGCGTGCTGATTATGAAAAAATGCGGCGACCTTCTGCCCGACTACTTTGCGTTTGTGCAGGGCATGGTGGATAGCGAGGATCTGTCGCTGAACATCTCGCGCGAGCTTCTACAGCACGACCGCCAGCTCAAGG
>CALMFG010000068.1 GCA_937863465.1 uncultured Clostridia bacterium | reverse complement strand
TGTTGCCGGACGAGGAAGGCCGGAATCTAAGCGTGGTACAGCAGGAGCAAAAGGCGCAGATGATTGGCGCCTGGCGTGGATTTCTGGCCATGCTGGCCTTAAGTCAGGTTTATGATACCAAAATTGAAGTGAAGCCGGTGGAGTCCTGCGACGGACTGGGCGAATCGCTGTGGCGAAACCGCCCCGAAACTTCCGAGAGAAATCGAATTCATCCCGAGATAACCGACAAGAAGGCGGGATATCTCATCTACGCCAACACCAAGGCGATTGGTTTTACCGACGCCGGTTTTTTAGCCGTTCCGGGCACCTGCAAGGGTCGGTTTGATGCCACGTATCCTTGGTCAGATGGGATTGAGTTTACCGATCCCACCCATATGCTTTCCCGCGGCGAAAAGATGATTGTTTACGCCTGGCTGTATCACCTAGCCGCTTTTTATGACGGGAACAAGGAAAAGCCCCGGGTGCTTATCCCGCTGCGCAGCTACATGGATGCACTGGAGATAAGCAAGGAGGATACCGAGACTGCGGTGCGGGCGGCCGGATTCATCCAGCAGGCGCATATGCTGAAGTCCACACTGCTGGAACCCTTGGAAGAACACATCACGCTCAATGCGCTGGATTATTTCGAAACGCGAATTGACGGTTCGCCGTTCTGTCTGATTGACGCGCTGAAAGGCGTGGAGCTGGGACAGGAGAGACTGGTCGTGGGGTTGCTGGACGAACGGATGTATCAACGAAATCATAAGCTGTTTAAGCTGTTCGTACCCACCGGCATGAAGCTGGAACCCATCAGCGCGCGAGACATGTTTTTAGAGAAATACTATGTGTTTGATACCGAACCCATCGAGAATAAAGATCTAAACATTGAATCTTCATCGGCATATATCGACGGCTCCAACAAACGGGCGGTGCCGGGCAAAGTCCATCTTTTCCCGATGAAAAGCGCGTATATCCAACAGCTGAAAGACGTTGTCCTGGGTGGCTTCGAAATGTCGGTGGCGGCCGGACACCTGAACGCTGGTGTCAGCTTCATGGTGAGCGGGAAAAAGAAGACCATTCTTTGTGACTACCCGCCCGAAGCGCAGGTGACTTTGAACAAAGAAAATATGGCAACCACGGTCATCTGGCCGAATGTCCCCGACTGCCGCCAGTATCATGTGGCCGCGCAGTGGAGCAAATTTGCCGGAACGCGGGACGCGTTTGTTTTTCTGCCAATTGACGCCGGAGTTGATTTTGCGGATATCAAGCTCCGGATGCGATACATTCTGGACGCATTTCCGCGCTTTTTGAAAGCACAGTGGGTCAACCAGGCCACTGCACAGGTGGAGGACTGCGGCGTCGTGATGGTGAAAGCACCCCAGCCCATTGCGGCCGGACACGGTAAAATCAATTATGCGCTGGACTTCGGCACGTCGGCCAGCATCGCGGCGTTTAACACGGGCGACCCAAGAGATTCCGACAAGGTCGATTTCAGCAATCAGGTGCTGCTGATTACGCCGAGAGAAAGGGAGATCGACCTCGCCAACAAACTGATTTTTGGTGTTCACGGTGTCAAAGCGCCTTTCCCGACCGTGTATTACAAGGATCCGTTCCCGACTACCGTATTGTTCCAGGGCGGGCACCCCTATTTTGAACTGCCGGGAAAAATTATCGATCAGGATGCAGAGGATAATAATAAGTTTTTTGAGACAAATATTAAATTCGACCTTGGCAAAGGCGGGGACAACGCGTTTATCCAGCAGGACTATATCAAGGGAATCATCCATATGCTCCTGATTCACGCCAAAAAGAAAGGCGCAGGTCAGGTGACGCTCAAGGTATCCTATCCAATCAGCATCAAGGGCATCAAGGAATTTAAAGAAAATATCCGCGCAGTCGTGAAAGCATATGGCAGTGGTACGTCGGCAGACGGGAAAACGGGGGCGTACCCCTATGGTGTGGAGCTGAATGAGCAGGGGCTGGAGTTTATCACCGAAAGTGAATCGGCGACGCGGTACTTCTATTCGGACAAAAAACCCAAGGAATGCATCACGCTGGATATCGGCGGCGGTTCGGCCGACCTGTTCACCTTCAGCAGTCAGAACAATGGCAACGCGATGATTGCGTCGGTCGTGGCGGGTTCCAGAATATTTCTGCTCGACCTGCTGCGCCAAAGACCCAGTCTGTTTGTGGCGGCTATGAATGAGGTGAAAAAGAAATTCCCGAATATCAAGCTGGAGCAGAAATGGTTTGAGAGCGACACCTATACACGGATTAAGAAGGATTCCAGCGCCTTTTATTCCAGTATCGAGTGTCTTTTGCAGTTTAACATGGCCACGCAGGACGGTGCCGTTTATAATGTCGGCACAGAGATTGGCAAGGTGTTTCGTGTCCCCAGCGGACTTTTGAATACCGAAACAAACAAAAACAGCATCAAGCAGATGCGTACCATCTGGTTGTTCCAGCTGGCGGCACTATTCTATTACGGCGGCATGATGTACCGCAGTACGGTGGGCAGTCCCGAAGCGTTTAAGGACAAGACCATTCGGTTCTTCCTGTCCGGACGCGGTTCGCAGATTATCAACTGGCTTCCGGCAGGCGGCACTGAGAAGGTATTAAAAGAGATGGTGCGGTATGCCTTAGGTGCGGGGGACGACGTGGTCATTCAATTGCATCAGGAACCAGGCAGCGAGAAAAATGAATCGGCAATTGGTATGCTGAAAGAACCGATCACCGATGAGGGAAAAGTCATCAGCGAGGACAGCTTTACGTTTGACTTTGTCGCAGGAGAAGCCTATATCGATAAGAACGGGAATAATAAATCCGCCATGGATTTAATTCGCCACATCTGTTCACTGGGCAGAGAACTGAAGAGCCAGCGTATGGATGAGGACTTTAAAGCCATCAATTCGGATCTGCCGGTGCTGACGCATTTTATCGACGCGCTGAATACCAGCATCAAGAACAGTGAACTGAACGAGGAAGTTTACCGTATTGTGCTTTGCGGCACGCCGAAGGAAGCGGCCAAGATGAAGGGCAGTGCGAGTCATGAATTCTATATCGACAAAGCCACGCTGGCGGATACCATCGCCCTGCTTAAGAAAAAAATCGACAATGGAACCTATGCGGTGGACATTCCTTTGTTCTTCTACTTGGTCAATGTGATTCGTGATGACGCTATTTTAGAATGGATGGGTGAAGAATAGGAAAGGACCAATGGAGGATAACGATGAAAAAATCATTTAAGGTGCTTTTAACGGCCGGATGTTTTCTGGTTCTGGGACTGCTGATCAGCGTGTTTGCCTTTGCCGTGCCGCCATGGCCGGAAACGCGGGACACCACACTTCTGACCGGAATGGCACTCGTGGCATTGGTTATAACCGTCGGTTTCAGCGTTCTGCTGCTGCTGTTGGTCAGGATGCTGGAAATAAAAAGCCGCGACTTAACGCGAACGGAAGAAGTACCGCCGGTGGTGGCTCAGATACCAACGGACCAGTTTGTAACGCGAGAGCAGATTGTTGATCTCATCATGAAGCACACACCCGAGCCCTCTTTCGCCGAATTGATACGGGAAGGCGATACGGACTATGCGATGATTGACCTTGGCGAGAATGATACGCTGAAGCTGGCGGTGGAAAAGGACGGGGCGGCTTACGTGCTGAAACGCGAAAAGCCCATCATGACCCAAGCGCATGTCCTGATAGAGAAAGAAGGTATGGATACCAACAAGCTGATTCTGACAGAGAGCAACAGCGGCCTTCTCGTGGAGTATAATCCGGACAGCATCTGGGCATATCTGGACCTCAGCTTTCCATCGATGACGGCGGAAGGGGCAAAGGACGAACGATTGAGTTTATTCTTCAACTACGACGAATTGCCGCCGGCGCCGATGGCGTTTGATTTGGCGGTGGTGCGAAAGGCCCGGCTGGAGCGCCGGGGAAGCGACTTCTACCTGGCCGAAAAAGGATATGCGGTGGTAAAGGACTAATAAAAACAGACCCTCTGGTTTCACTCAAGAGGGTCTGTTGCTTTTTATTTACTCAGTTGGTGATACGCGAAGCTTATTCAGCAGCGGCGTCGGAAGGCGCGGCAGTCGGTTCTGCTGTTG
>CALMFG010000067.1 GCA_937863465.1 uncultured Clostridia bacterium | reverse complement strand
GTCTCCGCCACCATTATCAACCGTATCTGAGGTAGATGTTCCCATGTCCGCATATCCGTCAAAATCCATCACTTTGTATTCCTGAATATTCAACGTTTGATTGGCCCCAAAACTGATTGTTAAATGCCAGTTGCTGCCTTTATATTCGTCATGCCAATCCCCCATGTTTTCAGCGCAGTACGCGATATTCGCTACGTTGCCATCTTCCCAGACCATTGAGCGATAATAACCATTCTGATCCATCGCCATCATTGCCCAATACCACTTGTCATTTTCAAGCCTCAAATCAGTCGGTTGATAGTCCGAGTAAGGGGCCTTATATCCATCCTGAACATGAACAAGATATGGCTGATTGTCTTCAAAACGCATTATGATTTCCCCAGCGCCAAAAAGTGTAAAGTAGAGACCTTCCACGTTTTCCGGCTGGAATTTAAACATGATTGCCTGCGCGTTGCCGCGGAATTCACCCACATCCAGAAAGTTCAGATTTCCAATCATATATGCGCCATCATCATTGGAAATAAACTGATAGTAGCTTCCGTCCGCGCTCAGCTGCTTTACCGCCACATCGCCGAAGTTGCTCCCGCCGTTGGCTTCCATCGCCATGGCATCTTCACTGAATATCACCTGCGGGTCATTTAAGACGGTACCCGCCATAATCATCGGATCATTCAAACTCGGTGTGGGTTCCGGCGTCGGTTCCGGCTCACTCGTGGCCTCAGTCTGCACCACCTCCGTCTGCACTGCCGGCGCCGGTTCTGCAGTTCCACCGCACGCCGCGAATGCGATGACCATCATCAGAAGCGCTGCCATCAAACATACTTTTTTCATCTCTCTCTCCTTTTCCACCGGAATTCCTTAGTTTCCGGTTTCGTATTTTTGTTTCTTTTAAAAACATTCTGTTTTTAATTCCCGCTCTTTGAAGAGTGGGAAATCACGGTTTATTTATTTCCATTTCTGGTCGGGCTTAACGTATTCATCAGCCCATCGATGGATGCTTTAAGCTCTCTCGCTTCGCTGATTTCGTCCACCATCCATGCCTCAATTCGAATCTCTTCATCCAGTATGTTGATTCCCACACAGGCAACCGCATGGCCGAACCGCTTATAGAAACAGTAGACATACATATTTTCATCCATCAGCCGACTATTCAGAGGGTTTCCCGATAAATATCCACTTTTCGTGGCCCATCTCTGAATTTTCATATCGCATTTCTTTGGTATGTTCAAAGTATGGGTTATTTTAAGCGCTGCAGTCTCTTTCGGTTTTTTCTTTCCATATCCATTATTAACCATATCATCATTATCTCGTGTATATTGCATCAGCAACTTCTTCATTAGTATTATTTTAACATGCTGGACGATAAAAAAAAGTGAGCCCGCGGCTCACCTGTAGCTTGCTACATCTTCGTAAAAGTCATTTCAGCAAAATCCTCAGGCCCTTTGTCGAATAATTCATTCATCCGATCGATGTTTTCGTTGTATACCGCAAAATTATCGGCCAAATACCCTTTTAGTGACCCTTCTGCGATATGAATCGAATCAAAATAGAGCCCTTCATTCTCTTTATTAAAATAGTATACGGCCAAAAAAAGAGGTGGATCAGCGGTTTCTTCTGGTATCTGATATGCGGTATATGCAATCCTTCCAGCATCCTGGTCAATCGCTATTGCATAGATAATATCGTCCTCGGGTGTCGTATAAAATATATAATCGATATATTGTCCTGTGTTTTTAAATGCCAATCCAGAGAGATCTAGCGACCATGTTGTATAGGTTTCGCCTAATGCTTCCTTCTCATAAAGTGTTTCGAAATCAACACCGAGATTCATGCGGTATGCACCCAAAGATACGGCTCCGGCATCATTCGCCCCGCTTTTCAACCGATAATGCACCAACATACCATTTTCCATTGGATAGTCCACCATGGCCTCACAGTTTAGGACCAGATTGCCGTCCGCGAGCCAATGTTTTTCTTCAGGATTATCAAAATAGCTCATCCAAACGGTATCACTCGCATCTTCAAATTCTAAATCCAATACTGTTACATATTTGTCCTGCGATTTCGTCTGTGCCGCGGGGAAGATATACCATACGCTAAGACCGATGCCCGCCGCGCATACCAATATCAAAATAGCCGCGGCCAATCTGCACAGCCGTTTCTTTTTATACATCATTCTTGGATTAATAAGCGCATTTCGAAACGCATCCACGTCCTTAAATCGCGTGACAGCGCTCATTCCCGTTGCCTTTTCAATCAAAGCATCCAGCCATTTAGGCAGGCTTTTATCCGCTTCCCGTACCGGCCGGATTTGATACGGCGGATCTAACAGGCTTTTCCCGGTCAGCATTTCATACAGCACAAGCCCTGCGGAATAAATATCACTCCGCGCATCGCTCTGCATACCCGCCATAATCTCCGGCGCTGTATATCCTTCCGTCCCAATCGCCACCGTGTC
>CALMFG010000066.1 GCA_937863465.1 uncultured Clostridia bacterium | reverse complement strand
TGCCCAGCGAAGCGTTTATGAGTGTGCTGAAAATCGACTAAAAAGAGCAAGGCCTTGGCCTTGCTCTTTTATATATGATATTGATTATTCTTGTGTGAATATTTCTATTTAATCACATCGCCCACGCCGTCCAGAATGAACTTGGGACGGTAGGAAAACTGGTGCATGGTCTCGAGGGTGGTGACGCCGCTTAAAACCAGAACGGTGTCGATGGCCGATTCGATGCCCGCCACGATGTCGGTATCCATGCGGTCGCCGATGATGACCGCGTCTTTATTGTCTACGTTGAGGGTGGTGAGACCGTGCCGCATCATCAGGGGGTTGGGCTTGCCCACAAAATAGGCGCTCTTTCCGGTGGCCATTTCGACCGGCGCAATCAGCGCACGTGTGGCCGGAGCGATGCCGCCATCCACCGGGCCGGTGGTGTCAAAGTTGCAGCCTATCAGCATAGCGCCTTTCAGGACCAGCTGGGTCGCTTTTTCCAGCATTTCAAAGTTGTAGCTTCGGGTTTCGCCCATGACCACATAGTCCGGGTCCACGCTGTTCATCGAAAAGCCGACATTATACATCGCGTTGGTGAGTCCGGCGTCGCCGATGACATAGGCACTGCCGCCCGGCATCTGTTTTTTAAGGAAGCTCGCTGTGGCGAGTGCCGAAGTGTAGAAATGTTCCTCTTCCACATCGATGCCCATACCGGCCAGTTTCAGCTGAAGCTCCTTGCGGGTCTTGGAGGAGTTGTTGGTCAAGAACATAAAGTCCTTTTTCTCCGCTTTCAGCCAGTCCACAAATTCCTTGGCACCAGGCAAAAGCTTGGATCCGTGGTAGATGACACCGTCCATATCGCATAGAAAACCTTGCTTTTCTTCGAGTTCTTTCATCAATGTACTCCTGTGATCGAGTTTAGTAAATTTTCATTGCTTCGATTATACCATCAAAGATACACGCGAAACAAGTGCCGAGGGACACGAAAACTATCTTATAATTGCAAATCGAATCAAAATTTGATATCGTTAAAATCATCAAACAAACAGGAGAACAGCCATGGATAATCCGATTATTTTGGCGATTGACTGCGGCTCGCAGAGTGTCAAAGCGCTGATTTTTGACACCAAAGGCAATGAGCTGGCGAAGGAACAGCATGTATTCAAAAAGTATGACCGACCGAAGCCGAACTGGGCAGAGCGCGATGCGGATGCGTTTTTTGCCAGCATCTGCGATGTAACGAATGCGATGAAGGCGAACCATCCCGATTTGTTCGCCGAAATTCGCGGCGTGTCGCTGACCACCCAACGGGATACAGTGGTCTTTCTGGACAAAAACAAGAAATCCTTCCGCCCAGCCATCCTTTGGATGGACAAACGCAAGCAGAAGGAACATAAGCCCATGCCGTTTATCTACAACGTGCTCACCAAAGCGGTGGGCATGTACCGCACGGCCGTGGCGGTGAATCGGAACTGTCCGGCGCACTGGGTGCAGAAATTCCAGCCTGAGGTGTGGGAGAACACCGACAAATACGTTTACCTTTCGGGATACTTAAACTATCGGCTGACCGGCATCCTCAAGGACAATGTGGCCAACCAGATTGGCCATATGCCGTTCAACTATAAAACATGCGACTGGGAAAATAAATACGCGATTAAAGCGCAGTTTTTCCAGATACCCAGAAAGAAGCTGATTGACCTGTCGCCGCAGGCACAGGTTTTCGGCACAATTACCAAATCCGCCGCCAAGGCGACTGGGCTGCCCGAAGGTATGCCGTTTATCTCGGCGGGCTCGGACAAGGGATGCGAAACGCTGGGCACGGGCTGTCTGGACGAAACCAAGGGCGCTATCTCGCTGGGGTCACAGGCATCGGTGCAGATTACCAGCAAACGCTATTTTGAGACGCTCCCGTTTGTACCGCCGTTTCTCGCGGTGGTACCGGGTATGTACAACCCCGAGATTCAAATCTACAAAGGGTTCTGGATGATCTCGTGGTTCAAGGAAGAATTCAACCGCAAGGATATCGATGAAGCGGCGGATAAGGGGATGATTCCCGAAGACCTGCTCAATGCGCACTTGAAGGAAATTCCGCCGGGATGCAACGGCCTGCTGTTACAGCCCTACTGGGGCAGCCCCATCGACCTGCCCGAAGCCAAGGGAGCGATGGTGGGCTTTTCGGATGTGCATACGCGCTACCATATCTATCGCGCGATTATCGAGGGCATCGGGTTTGCCTTGAAGGACGGCCTTCGTCATATCGAAAAGAAGTCCAAGGTGGGCATCGAGCGCCTGATGCTGTCGGGCGGCGGTTCCTTAAGCGCTGAAATCTGCCAGATTTCGGCCGACATCTTCGGAAAACCAGTTAGCAAGGTGCAGACCAATGAGACCAGTGGCCTTGGTGCGGCTATGGTGGGATTTGTGGCTTTGGACGTCCTAAAAACATTTGAGCAGGCGGTGGAACAGATGGTGCATGTGAAAGAAACCTATCTGCCTGAGAAGTCGGCCAACGAGAAGTACGAGCAGATTTTCAAACGGATCTATTCCCGCATGTACACCCAGTTAAAACCCATCTATGACGAGATGTTCGAGATTGAGGAGCATTGACGGGAAGGACAGTATGGGACGGAAAATTGATTAAAAAACGTCGCTTTTAACACGGAAAAATCATGAGAATCATGCGCCTGATGACGGGGTCAATCCGAATCAAAGCGCATGATTTTTTATTCGGAAAAATACGCGAAAAATTCATTAAAATAGCGGAAAAAAGTTGTTTTTTGCAGTTGACAAAAAAAAGGGCTGATGATAATATATTAAAGCTGTCCGCTGAGAAGCAGGCGGCGCATGGACCTTAAAAACCG
>CALMFG010000065.1 GCA_937863465.1 uncultured Clostridia bacterium | reverse complement strand
CCGAGGTATAGATAATGAGGCCGTCCTTGCCCCGCAGTTGCTCCTCGTAGGAAGCCTCTAGCCCCGCCTTACCCACGCGGGAATCCAGCGTATAGCCCCGGTCGGGGTGCGCGGCCATGTATTCTTCGGTGATGGAGCCCATATAGCCGATGATATGCGCAAAGTATTCCCCGTATGGGTAGTATCGGATGGGTGCGTACAGCTTATTGTCAATGCCGATACCGCCGTAACTTAACAGAGTCGCTTTATCTTCATCGGTGAAGTAGTCGTTGGGGTAGGTGGCGATGACGCCGACGTTGTTGCGCCCCAGATCTTCATTCAGCGCCAGCGTGTCATTGAAAACGGCGATAATGTCGTCTTCTGAAACGTCCAGAATGCCGGCCAGCGCCTTGCTGAGCGACAGAATGTTTTTAACCTGTGTGACGTCCATATAGACGGCGGTGGCATAGGTGTTTTGGGCCAGAATGTCGCCGTCCTCAGTGAAAATCTCGCCGCGGATGGCGGGTTCGGTTTCCACGTGAAGCTGGTCCTCATAATCCATAAAGGGAAAGATGAGGTCCTGTCCCCAAACCACATAGGTGACGGATTCGACACTCCGAAGCTCCATGGAAAAATCATAGGTGAAGTTGCCGTATTCCTCGGTGATGTAGGTGGCAGTATAGGTATAGAGCGTTCCGAACGAATCGGTGGTGACAAACGCGTTGGTAATCTCCATTTCCTGAATACCAAGACCGTCAAAAATCGCCTGGTATTTGTCGATAAATTCATCTTCCGGCAGGGTGGTGGAATCATACGGCCAGGTGTAGCTGTAAGCCAGTTTATAATCGCGTTTGGCGATGGCGTCTAAAAAGTCTTCGGCGGTTTTGGCGGGATTGCCGGAATCGCAGGCGCAAAAAGAAAAGACCAAAGCAAGCAGGAGAAGAACAAAAAGGAAGATTTTAAGACGGCTGGATTTCAATTTTGTGCCTCGAAAAAGATTTTGTTTTTGATACTCTAAAAACATTATCATTATATATGCATATTTTGGGCAATGCAAAACAAATATAGTGAAAATTAAATGTAACAAATATGTTACGAAAGATTGACAATATAAACGGGCCGAGTTATAATTACGACATAATTAAGAAAACAAACAAGAGCGATTATCAGCTTTGCTTAATTTAAAAAATGGTCTATTATCTGCCTTGGTGTTCTCCTTCACTTAAAGGCAGATAGGACCGACAAACGTTATTTTCGATATTCCTCCGAATGTATATGTTAACCTTAATAAAAAGAGAAGAAAGTCAGCGTTCTTCTCTTTTTATGTGTCCGGCCTTAAGGTTTATATTTGAATTACACGGAAAATACATATAATATAGAGAGGTACAAGGCACACCAAAACCAGATATAAAGGATGGGCGGATGGAACACATTACCGCGACAAAAGTGAAAGCCATACTATCACAAAAAGGATTTTCGCCGCTAAAACAGCTGGGGCAGAACTTTTTGGTAGACGAAAATATCACGACGGCCATCGTGAAAGCGGCCGGCGCGCAGGAGCAGAACGTCATCGAAGTGGGGCCGGGCCTCGGCGCGCTGACTGGGAAATTATCGGAAGCGGCCAAAAAGCTGGTCGCGGTGGAGATAGACCGCGGGCTTTTCGGGTACCTAAAGGAAGCGCTGGCCAACGAGCGCCATGTCGCGCTCATCAATCAGGACATATTAAAAACAGATATTGAGGACTTATATAAAACACAGTTTGACGGTACGGATGTGCTTTTAATCGCCAACCTGCCCTATTACATCACATCGGCGGTCATCATGCATTTTCTTTTGGCGGATATCCCGCTAAAGCGCATGGTGGTGATGGTGCAAAAAGAAGTGGCCGAGCGGCTTTGCGCCCAGCCGGGAACCGCGGCCTACGGCGGGCTTTCTGCCATGGTGCAGTATTTTGGCAGGCCCGAAACCGTGATGAAGGTGGCGCCCGGGTGCTTCTACCCGCGGCCGGATGTGGAGTCGGCGGTGGTGCGGCTGGAGATTGAGAAAACTGCGGGTGAGGAAAGCAGAAGGTTTATCGCATTTGTCAAAGCCTGTTTTGCGATGAAGCGCAAAACGCTGGTGAACAACCTCATCAAGGCGGGATATGACAAGACGGCGGTGCTGACCGCGCTGGGCCAGGCGAACATCGATGAGATGGCACGGGCCGAATCGCTTTCTTCGGAGACACTGCAGATATTATCCGCCCGTTTAGCGGACAAACGGCAGTCGATGGGAAGCACGGTATCCGAAACCCATGATTGTGAATAAAATATCAAAATTGCGGCAGGATAAGCGCTTTTTTCAAAAGCATCATTGAAAAAACGCGGGTTATCCTTTAAGATGGAAAAGATAAAACACGATTTAGGAGCAAAACCATGAATCAATTTGCCGAACGGTTCGAAGGAATTACCGGTTCCGCCATCCGCGAAATATTTAAACTGCTGGCCGACCCGGAGATTATATCCTTTGCGGGGGGAAACCCGTCGCCCGAGTGCTTTCCCAAGGAGGCACTGGCGGATATCGCCAAACAGGCCTTGCTGGAAAACGGGGACTGGATTCTGCAATATGGCCCGACCAAGGGCTATGCGCCGCTGATTGACGAGATTATCGGCATGATGGCGGCCGAAGGGGTGACAGTTAACGTACCCAACGTCATCATTCTGTCGGGCTCTTCTCAGGGCCTTGAGATGATGGCCAAAACCTTCATCAATAAAGGCGATGTGATTATGGTGGAATCGCCGACCTTTTTGGGCGCGATTCAGACCTTTAAGACCTATGAAGCCGAGCTGGTGCCGGTGAAGACCGACGACGGCGGCATTCTTTTAGAAGACCTCGAAAAACAGATTAAGACGCATAAACCGAAGTTTTTATATGTTATCCCCAATTTCCAGAACCCGAGCGGCGTGACGCTGGCGGGCGACCGAAGGCAGAAGCTGGTGCAGATCTGCGCGGAACACGGGGTTTTGGTTTTGGAGGACGACCCGTACGGCGCATTGCGATATTCCGGTCAGGCGCTTCCGTCCCTAAAATCCTACGACACCAATGACACGGTCATCCGGCTGATGTCGTTTTCAAAGATCATTTCGCCGGGCATCCGGGTAGGCGCGGCGGTGGGCGGCGCGGAAGCGATCGCCAAATTTGAACTTTGCAAGCAGGGCATGGATGTGCACACACCCATCCTAAGCCAGGTGCTGGTGTATGAGTTTTTAAAATCCGGTCAATTGCCTGCGCATATCGAGAAAATTAAGGCCAACTATAAAGCTAAAAAAGACCTGATGTTGAAGCTCATCAATGAGACCTTCCCCAAAGGTGTCACCGTTGCGCCCTGCGAGGGCGGACTTTTCCTGTGGCTGACGCTGCCCGCGGGCATCGATGCACTGGATGTATTCAAAACGGCGGTGGAGCGAAAAGTGGCGTTTGTGCCGGGCACACACTTTTTCGCCGAAGGCGGTCACGAGAACACGATGCGGCTGAATTTTTCCATGGTGAGCGAGGATAAGATTCGAAAAGGCATGGCGGCGCTGGCCGGAGTCATCAAGGAAGCGCTGTAAGCTTAACGGAAAGCCTTACGCTTTTCAATTGCTTTTAAAGGGCAATTATGGTATAAAATATCTCGGAAGAACAAAATGGCGTATTAGCGCTGTATGTTATAAATTATGAAGATTTAAAGGAGAGATTCAATGACAACAATTATTGATGTTGTAGGGCGTCAAATTATGGACTCGCGCGGCAATCCAACGGTTGAAGTGGATGTCGTTCTGGAATGCGGCGTCATCGGCCGCGCGGCTGTGCCTTCGGGTGCTTCCACAGGCGCTTTCGAAGCGGTGGAACTGCGTGACGGCGGCAGCGACTACATGGGTAAAGGCGTTTTAAAAGCGGTTGAAAACGTCAACGCCATCATCGCCAAAGAGATCATCGGCATGGACGCCACCGATCAGGTGGGCATCGACACCGCCATGATTAAACTGGACGGCACACCAAACAAAGCCAAACTCGGCGCCAACGCGATTTTAGGCGTATCTCTGGCGGTGGCCAGAGCGGCGGCCGAAGCGCTGGGACTGCCCCTGTATCAGTACATCGGCGGCGTCAACGCGAAAACCTTCCCGGTACCCATGATGAACATCATCAACGGCGGCAAGCACGCGGACAACTCGGTTTCCTGCCAGGAATTCATGATTATGCCGGTCGGCGCGAAGAGCTGGACCGAAGCTTTAAAGATGTGCTCCGAAGTTTTCCACAACTTGAAGAGCGTTTTAAAGGGCAAAGGCTATTCCACCGCGGTGGGCGACGAAGGCGGTTTTGCGCCCGACCTGAAGTCTGACGAAGAAGCACTGATGGTCATCGTGGAAGCTATCGGCAAAGCGGGCTACAAGAGCGGTTCGGATTTCAGAATCGCGATGGATCCGGCTTCGACCGAAATGTTTGAAGAAGCCAAAAAAATCGGCAAAGACGGCTACTACTTCTGGAAGACCGACAAATTCTTCACGCGTGAAGAAATGGTCGATTTCTGGGCAGGCCTTTGCGACAAATACCCCATCATCTCGATTGAAGACGGTCTGGCCGAAGAGGACTGGGACGGATGGAAGATGATGACCGACAAACTGGGCAAAAAGATTCAGCTGGTCGGCGACGACCTGTTCGTCACTAACACCGAACGCTTAAAGAAGGGTATCGACCTTGGCGTAGCCAACTCGATTCTCATCAAAGTAAACCAGATTGGTTCTTTGACCGAAACGCTGGATGCGATTGAGATGGCCAACCGTGCGGGTTACACCGCCGTGGTTTCCCACCGTTCGGGCGAAACCGAAGACACCACCATCGCGGATCTGGTTGTGGCGATGAACGCCGGACAGATCAAAACCGGTGCGCCTTCCCGTTCCGACCGTGTCGCCAAGTATAACCAGCTGCTCCGCATTGAGGAAGCGCTGGGCGACCGCGCGATTTACCCGGGTCTGGACGCCTGGTTCAACCTGAAAAATAAATAAAAACAAGACAACTTATTTAAAAAACCAGTCAAACATATGACTGGTTTTTTGTTTTTTTTACGAAAAAACGATAAGAATTATGCGGTTATCTGTGGTACGGATAGGATAAAATAATTATGGTCAACCTGTGGACAGAATGTGCAAAACATCAGGATTTTTATAAAACTACGCACAAGTTGTTCAAGTTTTCCACAGAGTAATCCCCAGAGCGGGAAATATAGGGGTTTTTTTGTGCCGTATGGACGGGAGTTATCCACATTTTCCACAGGCGGCGGGAAATTACACATTGTGTTGACATAAGATGATTTCAGGCCCGAACACAGCCTTGGTGGATGAAGAACAGGTATTTCTCGGATACCGGATATCCGGTCAAATCGGTCAGCGCCTGCGCGTAGGCTTCAATCTGACTGCGATAGGAATCGACACGGGCCTCCAGCGCATTCGAAGACACCTGGTCGGTTTTGTAATCCACCAGAACAAACGCACCTTCCTCGATAAAGCATAGATCGATGGTGCCCTGAACCACCACTGTCTCACCGGCGGGCAGACCCAGCGCGCCCGAATCCATCTTTAATGAGAAGTTTTTTTCGCGGTACACCAGCGGAGACCGTTTGGCGCGCACGATAATCTCCGAGTTCAGCACCGAAAGGATTTGCTCGACCGAAAGCGCGGTC
>CALMFG010000064.1 GCA_937863465.1 uncultured Clostridia bacterium | reverse complement strand
AGGCCTTGCTCTTTTTAGTCGATTTTCAGCACACTCATAAACGCTTCGCTGGGCACGGCCACACTGCCAATCTGGCGCATCTTCTTCTTGCCCTCTTTTTGTTTCTCTAAGAGCTTCTTCTTTCGCGTGATGTCGCCGCCGTAGCACTTGGCCAAAACGTCCTTGCGCATGGCTTTGACGGTCTCGCGCGCGATGATCTTGCCGCCGATCGCCGCCTGGATGGGAATCTCGAACATCTGGCGCGGGATGGCGTCCTTCAGTTTTTCAGCGATGCTCCGGCCCTTGGCGTAGGCCTTGCTTTCGTGCACAATCAGCGACAGCGCGTCGCAGATGTCGCCGTTCAGCAGCATATCCAGCTTGACCAGCTCACTGCGCTTATATCCCTTCACCTCATAGTCCAGACTGGCGTATCCCCGCGTCTTGGATTTTAAAGCGTCAAAAAAGTCGTAGATGATTTCGTTCAGCGGCAGTTCGTAGTGAATCTGCACGCGTGTGGCTTCGAGATACTCCATGTTCTTAAACACGCCGCGCTTGTCCTGACACAGCTCCATGATGCCGCCCACATATTCGTCGGGCGACATGATGCTGGCCTCGGTCATCGGCTCTTCGATGAAGTCAATCTCGGCCATGGACGGCAGGTTGGTGGGGTTGCTGACCATCACCACGTCGCCGTTGGTCTTGGTCACGCGGTAGCTGACGCTGGGGGCTGTGGTGACCAAATCCAGGTCGAACTCGCGTTCCAGACGCTCGGAGATAATCTCCATATGAAGTAGTCCCAAGAAGCCACAGCGGAAACCGAAGCCCAAAGCCACCGAGGTTTCGGGTTCGTATAAAAGCGAAGCATCATTCAGCGACAGCTTGGCCAGCGCATCCCGCAGGTCCTCATACTTGGCGCCGTCGGCAGGATAGATGCCGCAGAACACCATGGGCGTCGTCTTTTTGTAGCCGGGCAGCGGCTCCTTGGCCGGATTCTCGGCGTTGGTCACGGTGTCGCCCACGCGGGTATCGGCCACGTTTTTCACGCTGGCCGCGATGTACCCCACGTCTCCGGCGCGTAAAGATTTAACCTGTATCTGGCTGGGTGAGAAAATGCCCACCTCGGTCACTTCAAAATTCTTTTTGGTCGCCATATATCGGATGGGGTCGCCCTTGGTGACTTCGCCGTCCATCACGCGCACATAGGAAATCGCGCCGCGGTAGTTATCGTAGTAGCTGTCAAAAACCAGCGCCTTTAGGGGTTCGGTTATGCTGCCCTTGGGTGGCGGCAAATGCTCGGCGATGGCGCGCAAAACGTCCTCGATGCCGATGCCTTCCTTGGCGCTGATGCGGGGCGCGTAGGAGGTGTCCAGACCCAACACATCTTCAATCTCCTTGCAGGTCTCCTCCACGCGGGCGCCGGGCAGGTCGATTTTGTTTAAGACCGGCAGAATCTCCAGGTCATTATCCAAAGCAAGGTAGACGTTAGCCAGCGTCTGGGCTTCGATGCCCTGGCTGGCGTCCACCACCAGGATCGCCCCTTCACAGGCCGCCAGCGAACGCGATACCTCATAGGTGAAGTCCACATGCCCCGGCGTGTCGATGAGATTATAGATGTATTCCTGACCGTCATGCTTATAGAGCATACGTACGGCCTGCGCTTTAATCGTGATGCCGCGCTCCCGCTCAATATCCATGGTGTCCAGAATCTGATCGGCCATGTCGCGGCTGGCCACCGTATCGGTCGCCTCAATCAGCCGGTCGGCCAGCGTGGATTTCCCGTGGTCGATATGGGCGATGATGCAGAAGTTTCTCACATTCTGCTGATATGTATTCGGCATGTGTTTCCTCCGTGTGTTTTCGTTTTTTTACGCCTCTTATCATAGAGGAAAAAAGCGCCTTTCGTCAATCAAAATATTTGTTCGGGGGCCTGCCCTGTGGTATGATAGAGAGCGGAAAAACATGAAGGAGCGAAATGCATGGAACGTATCGACAAAGTCGTCGAAGCTTTCAACCGCCACGGATTTCTGGCCGAAAAGTTCGCCGACATGAACCAAGCCAAGACCGCATTGCTTAAGCTCATCCGGCCGGAGGAAACCGTCGGTCTCGGCGCCAGTATGAACGTGAAGGAAGGCGGCGTTTTGGATGCGCTGGTCGGACGCGGCCAAACGCTATTCACCAACATGACCGGTCCCGACCGCACGCCGCAGGAAACGGACGCCATGCGAAGGGACGCGATGGTTGCGGATTGGTATCTTGCGTCCAGCAACGCTGTCACCGAGCAGGGTGAGCTCATCAACATCGACGGCGTCGGCAACCGCGTAGCCGGACTCATCTTCGGCCCAAAAAAAGTGGTGGTGATGGTCGGCCAAAACAAAATCACCAAAAACTTCGCCGACGGGATGAAGCGCATCAAAAGCGAAGCCTGCGGCAAGAACGCCCGGCGGCTCAGCCGCGCCACACCTTGTGCGCTCGACGACCGATGTCACGACTGCGATTCTCCGCATCGCATGTGCAACACCGTCACCTGGGTCCAACGGCCCAACTCCTGGCACACCGAATTTCACGTCTACATTATTGAAGAAGATTGGGGATACTAAGACAGCATGGACATCATCAGACAGCTCTCAAGTGAACTTAAGATCAGTGAAAAACAGATACACGCCGCCGTCGGACTTTTGGACGAAGGCAACACCGTACCCTTTATCGCACGTTACCGCAAAGAAGCCACCGACGGCCTCACCGACGAACAGCTTCGGGACTTAAGTGACCGCTTAAACTACCTGCGTGGTCTAAATACTCGCAAAGAGGAAGTCATGCGGCTCATCTCCGAGCAGGACAAGATGACCGACGAACTCGCGATTAAAATCGCCGCCGCGGCCACACTCACCGAAGTGGAGGATTTGTACCGTCCATACAAGCTGAAGCGCAAGACCCGCGCCACTGTGGCCAAGGAAAAAGGCCTCGAAGGCCTTGCCGAACTCATTCTTTCCAAAAAAACATCGGATGCCGATATCTCCAGGCAGGCCGAGCAGTATATCGACGCCGAGAAGGGCGTCGAAACCCTTGCCGAGGCGCTGGACGGCGCCAAGGACATTGTGGCCGAAGCGATATCCGACGATGCCGAGCTTCGCAAAAAAATGCGTCTGGCCGCCCGCATCAAGGGCGAACTTTCGGCCTCGGCCAACACCACCGAAAGCACGGTCTATGATATGTACTATGACTTTTCCGAGCCGGTATCGGCCATGGCGCCGCACCGCATTCTGGCGCTCAACCGCGCCGAAAAGGAAAAGGTACTGAGCGTCAAAGTCGCTTTGGAAGAAGCCGCGGTACAGGCACTTTTGAAGAAGATGGTCATCGGCGAAGAAGGCCATGCGTTTTTTGAAGACGCGCTGAACGACGCCTACAAGCGGCTGATCTTCCCCGCCACCGAACGCGAAATCCGCAACGAGCTGACCGAAAAAGCCGAAGAGCAGGCCATCAAGGTCTTTGCCGAAAACCTGAAAAATCTGCTTTTAGTTGCGCCCGTGAAAGGTAAAACCGTCATGGGTCTGGACCCCGGCTACCGCACGGGCAACAAGGTCGCCGTGGTGGACGAAACCGGCAAGGTGCTGGATACCGGCGTGGTCTATATGACGCTGGAAAATCATGACCTCGAAAAAGCCAAGAAAACGCTGACGGCGCTCATCAAAAAGCACGGCGTCAGCATCATCGCCATCGGCAACGGCACAGCCTCCAAGGAAACCGAGATGGCGGTGGCCGATATGATTAAAGACTTTGGTCTCGCCATCCACTACATCGTGGTGTCCGAATCCGGCGCATCGGTCTATTCGGCCTCCAAGCTGGCCACACAGGAATTCCCCGAATACGATGTTTCCTTACGCTCGGCGGTCTCCATCGCCAGACGATTGCAGGACCCGCTGGCCGAGCTGGTCAAGATTGACCCCAAAGCCATCGGCGTGGGACAGTACCAGCACGATGTCAACCAAAAACGCCTCTCGGACACGCTTTCGGGCGTGGTCGAGAATTGCGTCAATCAGGTGGGCGTGGACTTAAACACCGCTTCTCCGTCACTCCTGAAATACGTATCAGGCATCTCATCGGGCGTCGCTGAAAACATCGTGGCGCACCGCAATGAGATTGGGCGCTTTGAAACGCGCGAACAGTTAAAGGACGTCAGCAAGCTGGGTCCCAAGGTGTTCGAGCAGTGCGCCGGATT
Organism: uncultured Clostridia bacterium; assembly: GCA_937863465.1. Taxonomy (GTDB): domain Bacteria; phylum Bacillota; class Clostridia; order Christensenellales; family CALMFG01; genus CALMFG01. Next base: position 4,342 of record CALMFG010000064.1, on the reverse strand, counting down.
TCTTCGCATCCCGAACGGCAGAAACGTGCTGGATAACACGGCCATCCACCCCGAATCCTACAGCGTGGCGAAACAGCTGATGCTGAAAACGGGCTTTGAACCCACCCGTGAGTCGCTGAACCAGATGCGCGGCACACTGGACAAGATGGATGCTAAGAGTCTTGCCGCCGAGCTCAATATCGGTCTGCCCACTTTAAACGATATTTTAAACGAACTAAAAAAACCCGGCCGCGATCCGCGCGAAGCCTTTGAGCCGCCCATCTTAAAATCCGACATCATGCATCTGGAGGATTTAAAATCCGGCATGGTGCTGACCGGCACGGTGCGCAACGTGGTGGACTTCGGCGCGTTTGTGGACATCGGGGTGCATCAGGACGGCCTCGTGCATCTCTCCGAAATCTCGGATTCGTTCATCAACCATCCGCTGGATAAGCTGAAAGTCGGTGACGTGGTGAACGTGAAGGTCTTGAGCGTGGATGCGGTGAAAAAGCGCATCGCGCTGACCATGAAAGGCATGTCTTAAAAAAGGATATGAAAAAAGCGGCGGATAATCCGCCGCTTTTGTTTTTTGTCTAGTAGTAAGCCCCGCCGCTGTACTCGAACCCGCCGTTCATCTGGACAAACCAGATGATGAGGCCAATAACCGCAAGACCGATGAGCACGGCCGCCAGCACCTTCCAGAAGCTGACCGGCGAACGTCCCTGAACCTCTCCGGTCTGGCCGTTGATGTAGAAATTAAACAGCTTCCCGCGGAAAGTATAGGCCGATATCCATACCGGCAGCAGCATGTGCTTATATGTCACGTCGTTGTAGCTTGTGTTGATATTGATGGTCCCCACCACGTCGGCGCGCCGCAGGATAATCGCGTTGATGTCGCTGCGGATGCCCATGCGGATGATATCCTTGGCCTTTTCCCAAATGGCCTTAACCCCTTTGGCGTAGCGCTCGGCCGAGAATCCCGCGAGAAACTTCGGGTTATAGATCTGCAGCTGCGTTAAGTCAAACGGCTGGATATTGGTCATGATGGTCTGATCGATGTTGGTGCTGTCGTTAATCAGCACGTCGTCAAAAAACCGGCTGTAATCGCCGCTGACCGGAAACCAGTGGATTTTCTGCACCTGACGCGTCTGCATCTGCGGACGGCCGTTGACCATCACGGTGAAAGTCTGGGTTTCATAGTAGTAATTACCCGCCATACCGCTGTAGGTCGAATAGGTCTGCGAATCGTACGTCCAATGCGGGATATAGACACCCTTGATGTTTTTGTCCATCGTGTGGTCTTTTTTCAAAGCGCGGGGCGCCCAAAAGCGCTTGCCGATCCACACCTTGAAGCGTTCAATCGCGTCGCTCTTGCCCACCTTAAACGGCAATACCGATTCCGGTTTGATGCCGGGCAGCTGGTCGATGGACACCACGTTGGGACTGCCGCAAAAAGCACACCGCGAGGAGACCGAGTTGCCCTCCAGCACGGTTTCGCCGCCGCAGTTGCTGCATTTAAACACGCGGGTCACGCCGCCCCAGTCCTGATTGGCGCTCTCGTCCACCGAGAAGAAATCCTTCTCGGTGATGGTGCCCTTAAGGGGTTCAACCGGGTATTCGGCCTGGCAGTACTCGCACTTCATCGCCTGATCCTTGGGGTCGAACACCGTCATGCCACCGCATGAAGGGCACTTAAAGCCCTCGGTGGCCTGTGTCTCTTTATTCTCTTCAGGTGTTACATGTGTTGGTTCGCTCATGTTGCCGCTCCTGTTTTGTTTTTGTGCCGATTACAGCGTGCCGCCGCATTCCGAACAGAATTTGGCGCCCGCCTTGTTCACCGCGCCGCATTTCGGGCAAGTCGGCGCTTCCTGTTTGGCTCCGCATTCGGGGCAGAACTTGGCGCCCGCTTTCATGTCCGCGCCGCAGGCCACACACTTGGCTTTTTCCACCGTCATCTTGCCGCCGCATTCGGGACAAAACTTTTTGCCCTGCTCCACCGATGCGCCGCATTCGGGGCAGACCACCATGGTTTTGCCGCCGCTCTGCTGGCCCGAGAACACGCCGGCCATCATGTTGCCCATCGCCGCGCCCGCGCCCATGCCGACGCCCGCGCCTGCGAGTCCGCCGCCCTGGTTGTTGGCCGCGTCTTTAATGGCCTGCGCGGTCTGAAACTGCGCGTATTGCTGCATATCGCCCATAATGCCCATCTGGGTTTTGGCGTCCATCATCTTCTCCACGTCTTCGGGAACCGAGATGTTCTGGATGTAGAACTGGGTCAGCGTCAGACCGAATTCGTCAAAGATGGGCTGATAGTTTTCCTTGGCTTTGGCCGATAGCTCGTCATACTTGGCGGCCATGTCCAACAGCGGAATGCCGCTTTCGGCCAATGTATCCGACAGCTTGGAGATAATCGCGTTTCGTAAATGCTCGGTAATGGCTTCGGTGGTGTAGGTGGCGCAGGTGCCGAACACTTCCTTTAAGAATGTGCCCGCGTCATCCACCTTGAACGCATAGATGCCGAATCCGCGAATCCGAACCAGTCCCCAATCCTTGTCGCGCATGGGTACCGGATTCTGCGTGCCGAATTTTTCGTTGATGAACTGCTTGGTGGAGACAAAAAACACGTCCACCTTAAACGGGGATTCAAATCCGTATTTCCATGATTTCAGCTTGGTCAGTATCGGCATATTGGCGGTGGTCAGCTCATGCCGTCCCGGGCCGTATATGTCCGCGATGACGCCTTCGTTGACCAGCACAGCCACCTGGCTTTCCCGTACGGTCAGCTGGGCGCCGTTCTTAATCGCTTTATCTTGATCAGGATACTTGTAGACCAGCGTATCCGTCGTGTTGTCCGTCCATTCAATAACATCAATAAACTCGCCTTTGATGATGTTCATAATGCCCATAAATCTGTTTCCTCCTGATTAAGTTGATTAAACCATTTTTCGCATCTTAATTGTCGTTTTGATTATTTTCACTATATCATAAATCGAACGGGTTTTAAATCAGAAAACCGTTTGGTTTTAATCAAATGTTTACAGCTTTTGAATTTATTTGGCAGGTGCATTGTGTTAAAATAGGCAAAAGGAGATGGAACAGCCATGGATATTAAATATACCAACGGCGAAGACCCGGATTTCATCCGCCTTTGCGAAAAACTGGATCACTATCTCAACCGACTGGCCGGCGGCGAAGAAAACCGCAAGGCATATATCCCGCTGAACGCCACCGCGGGCATCCGCGATGTCTACGTGGTATACGACGAGGACACGCCCATCGCCTGCAGCGGTTTTAAACATCACAGTGACAAAACCGCCGAAATTAAGCGTGTGTTTGTGGAGGAAGCCCACCGCAACAAGGGCATCGCCAAACAGATGATGCGGCTTTTGGAAGCTATGGCCAAAAAGAAGGGCTATGAGCGGCTGGTGGTGGAAACCGGACGTGATATGGCCGGCGCGCTCGTCCTATACCGGAGCTTGGGCTACACAGTCATCCCGAACTACGAACCCTATGACTGCCTGCCAAACTCCATCTGCATGGAAAAAGAGCTTTAAAAAAACCACCTTACCGATAAGGTGGTTTGTTTTTTTTATTTCTCTATGCCGCAGCATTTTTTATACTTCTTGCCGCTGCCGCAGGGGCAGGGGTCGTTGCGGCCCACTTTGCTGCTCACCGCCTGTTTGCTGGCCCGCCATTCGGCCGCAATCTCCTTCCGGCGCTCTTCGGAAAGCACGCCGTCCCATTCCGAAAGGCCGGACAGCCATGTGGCTTTGGCTTCCAGCATATTGTAGTACAGCTTTTCAAAGTCGATATCCAGTTTGACCGGAGATGTTTCCTTCAGCCGTTCCATGTTGATCTCGCTTTTCAGCGAGGTGTTGATGCCGTCCAGAAAGCCGGTGAAAACCACCGGGTTCATCTCAAATTCTTCGGCTAGCTGACTCAGTTTTCCCTCAAACACACGGGTCGGGTCGGCCAGTATCTTTTTATAATTCTGCTTCTCAGCTTCAAAGTATGTGTTCCAGTATTGCTTGTGCTCTTTTTCTTCCCGCTCGGTTTCGCAGGCCTGGTTCCATTCACTCAGTAAACTCATCCGTTTTATCTGCTCCTACATCATGCCCTTTAAGGTGCATGCGATTTCCTTAATAAACATTTCGGTATCCACCTGTGTCTTGTTCTTGGCTTCGCTCAAAAGAACCAAATCTTTGGTCATGATGCCGTTTTCAATGGTTGCGATGCTCGCTTTTTCCAGCTTTTCACCGAACTCCACCAGCGCCGCGTTGCCGTCCAGTTCGCCGCGTTTCTTTAAAGCGCCGCTCCAGGCAAAGATGGTCGCCATCGAGTTGGTAGACGTTTTTTCGCCCTC
>CALMFG010000063.1 GCA_937863465.1 uncultured Clostridia bacterium | reverse complement strand
CGACATCATCCCATCAGGCGATTTTGCCCAACACGAATAGCGTGGGGGAAAAAACATCTTTTGGAGAAATGGTGACAAGGGTGTATATCACCATGACACCAACTTTAAATCAATCGAGCACGGAAAGCATTACAATCTATACCACGCAGAAAGAAGGGTCGGCGACGTTCTATTCGTCCATTGTGCTCTATGTTCTGCCAAGAAACGACCAGCCCGGCATCTCGGTGACGGATATCGCGATCAATGAGGACGCGGTCGGGTATGGCAGGGCCACGGGAAGCGATGTGGAGACCGCGTCCGCGAGACTGACCTACCGCTTGAGCGAGAACCCGGCCGAACAGCCCGCCCACGGCACGGTGACTGTCAACGCTGAAAATGGCGCCTACACCTACACACCCGATGCGAATTCGGTGGCGGCGGACACTTTTTATGTGGTAGTGGACGACGGATTCACCGACGGCGGAGCAATGGATGCTCCCGCAACGAATAAGGCGATGGTAACCGTGACGGTTACGGCACAAAATGACCCGCCGGAAGCAGTGGATGATACCGCCACAGTGAATGAAGACAGTTCGGTGGATATTGACGTACTGGCCAATGATACCGATGTGGATATTTTGAATGAAGGGGATACGATCAGCATCCTGTCATATACCCAGCCCAGCCACGGCACGGTCACGGAAGACGGCGGACTGCTCACCTATGCGCCTGAGGCGGATTATAACGGCGACGATACTTTTGAATACACCATCGAAGATACGGCGGGGGAAACGGATACCGCTTTGGTCACGGTGACGGTTACTCCGATGCCCGATGATCCGGTCGATGGCGACGACAGCTATACGGTTGTTGAGGATTCCGTCGATAATCTGTTTAATGTTCTCGTTAATGATGATCCGGATGCCGCGATGAACAGCGAAGCGCTGAGGCTGACTAAGATTTTAGAAACGGATTTGCCCGAGCACGGAACAGCCACGGCGAACACTGAAACCGGGGAAATTTCTTACACACCGGCCGAGAATTACAACGGTACGGACAGCTTCACCTATCAGATGGAGGACAGCCGCGGGGCTGTCGGAACGTTTTTGGTCACGGTCGATGTCACTGCGGTCAATGACGCGCCGGTGTTTGAAACAGCTATCGGAAGTCAGGTCATGGATGAGGACGGATCGCTGGCCATTGACTTTACCGTGAGCGATGTGGAGGATGACGATGATCGATTAATCGTTGCAGCCACCAGCGGCAATACGGCGCTGATTGCGGCGGGAGGGCTTTTGATTGATAACGTCAACGGCGATGGTACCCGTACCCTCCATATAACGCCCAACCTGAACAAAAATGGAGACGTGACCATTACACTTCGCGTCACCGACCGCGATGCCGCTCATCCGAAGACAACAACAATGAGCTTTTCTGTTCATATCAATGCGGTCAACGACGAATCAACTCCGCAGGATTTTACCGCTTCGACTGACGAGAATACGGTAATCTATATCGATGTTATTCCAACCTGTGATGTGGATCTGTTGAACGAAGGGGATACCATCACGATCACTCATGTAGATGCGGTGGACAGCAGTCTTGGAACCACTTCGGTCGCGGTCGATCCGTCCGACGGGAAGACAAAGATTTGCTTTACGCCTAACAGTGATTGGACCAGCGCGGATGACGTATCCTTCACCTTTGATTATACGGTTCGTGATCTTGAGATGACGGATCCTGCATCGGCGACCATTCACATGACAAAAATTGCGGTTAACGATGCGCCGGTTATTTTGGTGTATGAAACCAGTATCTCAACGATTGAAGATACCCCAAGTCAGATCTATACGTTCACGGTGACGGATGAAGAGACCGATGATGATGCTTTGTCTGTCAGCGGTACCAGCGCGGAAACATCGATTATTGCAGATGATAAGATATTTATAGTTAATCCGCCCAGCGGCGAAGCGGCCGGGGAAGTCAGAACCTATCAGGTTGAACCTGAGCCTGATAAAAACGAAAACGAAAACGGCGTGGATGTGACGTTGACGGTGAGCGACGGAGTGGCTGAGGCAAGCCAAGTGGTGAATGTCAGGATTATCCCGGATAACGACGGGCCAGGCCAGGGCGGTATCGGGAACGACGAATATACCATCAGCGAAGATTCGGGAGATCATATTTTTGACGTGCTGGTCAACGATGATATTGACCTTAGCGACCCCGACCCCGGTGAATCGCTGGAAGTCACTGCAATTTTCACTGAACCCGAGCATGGTATCTGCACGAATAATACCACATCTATTACCTATAGACCCAATGATGATTTCTTTGGGCAGGATTCATTTGTTTATTTTGCGAAAGACAGCAGCGACCAGGTTGGCCAGTTCACCGTAACTATCACGGTGGAAAGCGTCAACGACGCGCCCGCCATCACAGCGAATTTCGGCCCCATTCAAACCATTGAGGAAGTCAATGTGCTGGGCAGCGCCTTCACAGTGTCCGATATCGATGATGCTGATATGGACCTGACTGTGGAAGTGGTCTCCAGCACCAACCTCCGCGTTGCGCCAATCAGTCATTTCACAATAAATCAGCCTGGCCCTGGCGATCAGGACCGAAGCTTGGATTTTTATACCAACCAGCTGTGGAACGGAACATCCACGGTGAAGATTCGCGTCACTGATGATGAGGGCTATTATGACGCAAACAGCGAATACACATTTGACGTCATCGTGTCATCGGTCAACGATCCGCCTGTGGCCGACCCTGAAACGGTGATGGTGCCCGAGGATCATGCGGGATTCGCCATCGATTTTATTGATGAGAATTCCGACCCGGACTTGGCGACTGACCCGGGCGAATATGTGCACTACAGCAGCGTGACTCAACCCAAATGCGACGGCGAAGTGGTCGGCACTCTGACCATTGAAAACGACGGCGAATCTCTGCGGTTTGTACCGTTGGCCAACTTTAATGGCATCGCCACGTTTGATTATACACTGATTGACAGCGGCGGCGAGGGAGAGCCCTTGACCGACAGCGACGTCTGCACAATTAAGGTTTTCCCCAGAGAGGATAGCCCCACCACGGCGGGCATCACAGCCAGCGCGGCCGAGGATACCGCCTATGTACAGCTGGATGTTTTAAACGTTTCGGACGATGTGGATATGGATCCTGATTTAAATAAGTATCCGACCTATAATCTTTCTGCGCAGAACATTGACATCGATATTAGCGCGCAATCGATTAGCGGTGTGGATGAGGGCAGCGCCGTAATCTATGATATCGGTGAAGCAGGCAGTCCGTATAACGTGATTCGCTACTATCCGGATGCCAACTGGAATGGCGTTGAGGAATTCACGTACACCGTCATTGACAACACGGGCAAAACAGTAAAAGGCACAGCCGAAGTGACAATTACACCGGTACCGGACAGCCCGACAGCGGTGGATGATACGCCGTCCATGAATGAGGACGCGCATACGGCGGTGCTGAATGTGCTGACCAACGATACCGACGTGGATTTGGACGCGAATCTCAATACACACGCGGATATGCAGGCCGCGCCCGAGAACCTGACCATTGTTTCGGTCACCCAGCCGCGAAATGACGGCACTGCGGTGGGCGATATCGACATCACAGATGGCGGCAAGACGCTGACCATCTCAGGTATCCCCGAGAACTGGAACGGCGTCTTAACCTTTGAATATGAGATTACCGACTTGTATAATAATCGGGATACCGCCCAGGTAACGCTGACGGTCAACGCATTAAATGATCATCCGACGGCGAACGCGGATCTGGTTCAGACTGCGGAAGACAGCGCTGTTCTGATTGATGTGCTGGCAAATGATACGGATATTGATACCGATGAAACGCTGAACAACATTCCGAATATTGATCCTGTGACCGGCGCAAACAAAGAAGTGCTTACGCTGGTTCCGGGCAGTGTCAGCGTACCCGCGCACGGCGTTGCCGTGATTGAAAGCGGCGCGATTCGCTATACCCCGACGGCCAACTATAACGGGCCGGACAGCTTCACCTATACCATGCAGGACACCAGCGGCGTCCGTCGAACGGCCACGGTCTCGGTGGATGTACAGCCGGTTTCGGACAGCCCGACAGCGGTGGATGATACGCCGTCCATGAATGAGGACGCGCATACGGCGGTGCTGAATGTGCTGACCAACGATACCGACGTGGATTTGGACGCGAATCTCAATACACACGCGGATATGCAGGCCGCGCCCGAGAACCTGACCATTGTTTCGGTCACCCAGCCGCGAAATGACGGCACTGCGGTGGGCGATATCGACATCACAGATGGCGGCAAGACGCTGACCATCTCAGGTATCCCCGAGAACTGGAACGGCGTCTTAATTTTTGAATACGTGATTACCGACCGGTATGGTAATGAGGACACGGCCCAGGTAACGCTGACGGTCAGCTATCGGAACGATACGCCTGCGGGTACCGATGATACGGTCAGTATGACCGAGGACGGTTCGATTCTGATCAACGTTTTAAGCAATGATACCGATATTGATACCGATGAAACGCTGAACAACATTACGGAAATCGATCCTGAAACCGGCGCAAACAAAGAGGCGCTTGTGCTGTTGAATACATTTATCGGCGTTTCGGACGCGGTAGTGACGGTGCAGGACAATCAGGTCCTGTTTACGCCGACAGCCGATTGGAACGGAATGAATACTTTCACATACACTTTTAGAGACCATTGGGGTGTGGAAGAGACAGCGCATGTGACGGTTAATATCCAGTCTGCCCAGGATAATCCGACGCTGAGCCCAGATACCGATTCAACCGATGAAGACACACCGATCGTAATGGATTTATTCGCTAATGATTATGATATTGATTATGACACGAACTTAAATCACGACCCTTCTCTCTCGGCACTTTCGGCGGATCAATATGAGGAATTGGACCTTGTTTCGGACGGATTCGGGGAAATCACAATTGTGGATGGCCCGGCTTTCCCTGTTGTTGAGGGCACTGAGGATCGGGGAAGCATTCAGATTACCGGAGATGGTCAAATCTCTTACACGCCGCCACAGGATTGGGATGGTCGGATTAGGTTCAGCTACACTGCCGAAGATAAGGACGGTAATGTAGGACAATCCAATGTTTATATTTCGATCAATGCTTTGAATGACCCGCCTTTGCCGCCGACCTTTGTTATGCCGGCTTCCGGTGCATACTATAAGGATGGGCAAACGGTTGCGGTATCCTGGATGGCTGGCAGCGATGTGGATGGCGATGACCTTGTCTATGTGGTGGATTTCTTCAATGGCAGTGTTTGGATAAATGGCGTAGCCAGCTATACATCCAACCTCATGTTCTCTCATGCACTCGGCGCAACGCTGGTCAACACGCAGAATGCCAGATATCGTGCGCGCACGTATGACGGCTATGCCTATTCGGCATATGCCTACAGCAATCAGTTTATCATCGATAATGAAGCCCCAATATCGGTTGTGACCAGTATGAAATTAGCCAGCGGCAGTACCTACACACCCGGTACTTGGGTGAATCAGGATGTCTACGCATCGCAAAGCGGCGGCACGGATATGTTGGATATTGAATATTGGATGGGCGTGGATTACGGCGCCATGTCTGAATATTTGGCGGGTGAAACGCTGATGTTGAGCGACAGTGGTGAATACACGGTAAACTTCGGGACACAGGATGCCCTTGAGAACTATCGTACTGTGGCTAATCAGTCGGTCAGAATCGACAAACTCTATCCGATCGCGCCCACAGTGGTGTTTGACCATACCAACAGAAAAGTCGGGAAAGTGGCTATCACGTTTGAGGACTACAGCGAAGACCCGGGCGGAAGCGGGAACAAATGGATTATCACGCCGAAAGGCAAGAAGTTGCCGATTGAAGGCGGGGAGGAAGAGCCACTCTATAATATTTATAAAAACGGAGAGTATACATTCGGCATCATGGATACCGCGGGCAACTGCACTGATTTTATTGTGACAGTAGATTGGATTATCAGTGTACCCGTGACTGAAGAGGGATTATCCTCTGGCGGCGGGTCAGATGACGAGGAAGATGAGACTTCAGGCGGCAGCATGACCGATAGGTTGCCTTTGGCAAAACCCGAAGTAGTTGACGGGCAACAGGGAAAACCAACGGGCGACGACTTGAAAGCAGCTGGAGGCGCTATTGTACAAACCAGACAGCCAGGAATACTTGGCTATATCGGCGGCGCGACCGCAGGCTTATCTGCTCTGCTGCTTCTTTGGTTCTTTGCTTTAACCAACTTCAAAGTTAGAATTGCTATGGTGATTGACGGTAAAATAGTCAAGCGGGGCAAGAGACGCTGGATACTGGCGCGGCGTTTGAAGAACAAATTATTGCGGGTAGACTTCACTGTTAAAAAGCCGCATCAGATTAAGATTGCCGGTGTTGAGGTGAAAAAACAGCTGGCCAAAAAGATGAGCGCTGGGCATGTGGTTGTGACAATCAACGGGAAACCGTTGCAGAAGTTTGATATCCCGGAAGACATCGATACGAAATATGAAAAAACTGTCAGGCTTTAGATGACAACTCAACAAAAAAATGAAGTGCGGCTAATCCTTTTTGGACAGCTTGGCAAAGAAAGATATTTCTGGCTGAATAATTGGGTTTAAAAAGTATGGAGCATTCTTGAACTGTTATAGGATAAATTCGAAGATGTATCGTCAAAAAAGATATCCCAATCTTCACGCCCATACGCCTGTATCATCAAATGGAAAAAGACAAGTATCTGTAAAAAGCAGACCCTTGTCTTTTTTTTGACGGACATCGTAACCTCGCTTGCGCTGGGTCAGACCCTGCCCTTT
>CALMFG010000062.1 GCA_937863465.1 uncultured Clostridia bacterium | reverse complement strand
TTGACCTTTTTCGTATCCATCACCAGCACATCCATATAGGCGTCCGGGTCGGGATTAGCCGACAGTTTCACCGAGAACACGCCCAGCACATCCTCCCAGTTATACGGCCGGTACTGGATGGCGTCCGACTCGTTATCCATCAGGATCTCATCCAACTCGCCGGCGTCCGCAATGATTGAAGCGATTCGGTTTTCAAAGTCGCTGTTTAAGCTTTCGACCAGCTCCGGAACAGTCGGCGTGGCATCATCCGTATCCTCAAAGAAGATGCCCCAGGGTGAGGCCGCCAGCACGACCACCAGCGTGATGACCAGAATGATGGCGATAACCACCCAGCCGCCCGCGGCGATGGCGGCGGTGAGCGATTTCAGCGCCGATGCGACGGCCCGGGCTGCGGTGATGACCGACTTCACGGTCTTCTTTGCGGTCTTGGCGCTCTTCCGTGCGGCTTTTTTTGCGGCGGCGGATGCTTTCTTCGTGTTCTGCATGGCCTGATTGGTTTTCTTCGCCGCGGCCTGCGCTTGCTTTTGGGTTGCATATATCTGCCGTTCGGTTTGCTTAACTGCCTGAGGTTTAGTCTTAACGCCCACACTACTTTTAGTCTTGGGGTCGCGCTTAACAGTAGTTTCTTTGGTTTTGATATCCGCCTGTGCGGATTCACTTTGGCGGCTTTCTTTACCGTCGGCTTGCCGTTTGATTTGATACTTGATGGCTTCCTTGGTTTTAATTAAAGTCTTGTATCCCAGCTCTGCGCTCTTTTGTGCGGCATACTCGCCGCTCTCCACGGATTTATCTGTAGCATATTCCTGAGTTGAAGTCTGACCAGACTTCTGGTTCTTTTGTTCCACATAAGAAAAAACACCTTGAACACGTTGGCGTGTTCGGGGTGTTTTATTTGATGAAATTTCAATTTTTGGCTTATTCATTTTTCACCATCTTTCTTACCTCTTCATTCCCTAATGGCGGAGTGGCGGTATGCAATATTAGATGGCAATTTGGGCAGACAGGAATTAAATCAGTCGTAGGATTAATATCTTTTTCCCCGGATAATGAAAGTTGTTCAATATGATGCACTTCAATTTTATCCTTGTATTTCTCCCCGTATTTGCTTCCGAAATCGAAATTACATATTTCACATTTAATTATCCCGTTGTTCTGTTCTCTATAATGAGCGATACAAGCGGCTCGTTTCTGAGGATTACGCTCATAAAT
>CALMFG010000061.1 GCA_937863465.1 uncultured Clostridia bacterium | reverse complement strand
CTGCTGCCGATGACCCCCGCAAGGGCTTTTAAGTCCACATGCTTGTCGCCGCAGACCACCACCAGATAGTGCCGATTGCCCGTGCCGTTGCGTAAGAAAAGGTTCTTCATATAGACCGCGCCCGTTTTTTCGTCCATATCGCCAAGGTCGGCCATGGTCTTGGCGGGCGGGTGCTCCAGATATTCGAAATGGATGTTAAGGCTGTCCAACAGCGCTAAAACCGCTTTTTTCATGTCATTCTCCATAGACCCCACTATACTAAAAATCGGCCGCAAAGGCAAACAAAAAGCGGGCTTACTTTGTTCAGAAAACCCGCTGTTTATACCCTTTTTCGCCAGCCGCGCTAAGGTTGTTTTTTAAACTTAAGCCGCCAATGAACAATATCCCGGATGGTATCGGCCAGCGGACGCGGCGAGTAGCCCAGCTTCTTTCTGGCCTTTTCGTGGCTGATGTTGCAGTTGCTGAACAGCACATCCACCGAGTACTTGGAGAGCACCGGCTTTTTGCCGACGATGGCGTAGTAGACCGGCGCAAAGAAAGCCGCCAGTTTCACGAGTTCGCGGGAGATTTTCCGTTTCTTCACCGGTTTTCCGGTCACGGCTTCCACGTTTTTCATCATGTCCTCCAGACTGGCGATGGAGCCCGAGAGGATATATCCCTGTCCTTTTTCGCCTTTTTTAAAGGCCTTGTAGATGCCGTCCACCGCGTCGCGCACATCGACAAAGTCATACGCGCCGTCAAAGAAGTACTGAATCTTGTCGCTGTTGATGTAGCCGTCCAGCGCGTTGCCCGTATAGGATGTTTTATAGTCGTCCGGCCCGATGATGCCGCTGGGGAACACGATGACCGCGTCCAGCCCTTTCTGCAGACCGTTTAGGACTTCCATGGTAGCCAGCGCCTTGCTCCGCGCGTAGTGGCCTTTTAAGGTCTTCACGTCACTGGGCAGCTGCTCGGTCACGTCGGCGTCTTTCGGCTCCACCAGCGCGTGCACGCTGGAAACATACAGCAGGCGTTTGACGTCCTTCTCCAGACACGCCTGCACCACATTATGCGTGCCGCCCACGTTGATGTCGTAGATCAGCTTTTTGCGCACGCCGGATATTTTGACCAGCCCGGCCAGATGGAACACATAGTCGCATCCCGTCACGGCTTTGCGCACGGTCATGATGTCGCGGATATCGCCCCGCACCACTTCGGCGGCGTAGTCTTCCACGTAGGAGATGTCCTCGCCCTCCATGGCCAGAAAACGTAAATCATGATGTCCTTTGTCGTACAGATATTTTGCCAGCACGTTGCCGATATGGCCGCCGGCACCAGTGATTAAAATCATGGTTTTTCTCCTTTTTAGGTAACCAAAAATATAGATATAAAATCCTGAAATAATGAAGAATAAATAATAACGGGAAATAGAAATGATTGAATTATCTGCTTACGCCGTCATTGTAGCCGTAAATCCCACAAAATACAATGTCCGATTGGTTAAGTTTCTGTTAAAACCCGCCGTTTTCCGGCTAAAAGAGCGCGTTTTGTGCTATGATTCTGCCGCAGGGGTGGCATCACGGGGGAAAACATGGGCTATTACGACCACAAACGCAACGTGGAAAAATATGTTGCGATGATGTCGGGTTTCGACAATTCGGCGCTCATCGAAGCGGTATTTAATCATCTGCCAGCGGGCAAATCCATGCTGGAACTGGGCATGGGCGCGGGACTGGATTTTGCGCTCCTAAAAAAAGCTTATACGGCCACGGGATCGGACAGCTCCAAAGCGTTTCTGGACGCCTACCGAAAGAAAGACCCGTCGGCTTCGCTTTTGCGCTTGGACGCCGCCAAAATCGAAACCGACCAGATATTTGATTATATTTATTCCAATAAGGTTCTTATCCACTTAACCTATGAGGCGCTGACCGCTTCGTTTAAAAACCAGACGGCCCGTCTCACCAGCGGCGGTCTGGTCTTCCATACCTTTTGGTACGGCACGGGCAGCAACCATTTTAACGGCCTGCTCTTCAACAACCATACGCCTGAAGAGATTGCCAATATCTCAGCGCCTTGGTTTACGCCGGTGTGCGATGTGCGCTACACCGAGATGGATCCCGACGATTCCTTCTATATTGTCCTAAAGAAAAAATAAAGCGCGTTCGCTTGCTAATCCGTTCCAAAATTGATATACTCTGCAATGCAATTCATTTTGGAGAACTTAACTGATGAACAAAAAAACAAAACGCCTTCTGATTATCATCATCGTCATCGTCTTCGTGCTTCTGGCCGTTTCAGGGCGGCTGGACGATGTTTTAAACGCACTTTCGGGCACATCGGCCGACACTTCCGATTCTGCTAACAGCACGCCCTTAAGTACCGCCGAAGCATCTGCCGAAGAGTCTACGGAAAATACGGCCGATCAACCCCAGTCCAATGCTTCATCGTCCTATTCGGGCCCGGTTCTTCCCGATGAAAGTCTTTCGGGCAAAGACCTGTTTACCGATGGTATCGCGGTGGTCAAACTGGATTACGGCATCGACGGCGACACGGCGGCTTTTATCGTGAACGGTAAAAGCTATCATGTGCGTATGCTGGCCGTGGACACGCCTGAGGTGGATGAGAATTTGCGCCAGCTGGATCCCTGGGGCAAAGCCGCTTCCAACTATACCAAATCGGTCTTAAATAGCGCCAACCAGATTGTTCTGGAACTGGACCCGGGCAGTGACACGTTTGACAAGTACGGCCGGATTCTGGCGTGGGTATGGGTGGACGGCGAACTGCACAACTATAATCTGGTCGAGCAGGGCTTGGCCAAGGTGGCCTATCTGTACGGCGATTACCTGTACACCAACGAGCTTCAAAACATTCAGGACGACGCGAAAGCGGCGGGCATCAAAATTTGGGGCGAAAAGGACCCGGATTACGAATACTAGAAAACCGAAGCGTCCGCCGTGTGCGGGCGTTTTTTTATCCCGACTAACACAAAAAATGTAACACAACATTAATTAGTGTTTTGCGCTTTTTTTTGGTATAATATACCCGCAAAAAAGAATTGCCATTATTTTATTTGTTATTTTTGGAGGACACGAAAGGAATGGAACAACCAAGCCGCACCAAACGCATCGTCAGCCTTTTCCTGCTGGTACAGATTGTGTTTTGGGTCATCGCCGCTTTCTTTAACCTGTACACCAGCAAAGCCCCCGTCTTACAGAAGATTTCGGGCACAGCGCTGATGTTCATCTGCGCGGGCGTCTTTATCGTACTGATTATTCTGGCGTCCAAGGAGCGTCCTTTGGTGACCGTGGTCACCTTCGGCGTGCTTCTGGCCGCCATCGCGTTTGCCATCGCGGGCGGAATTTCGGGATGGGACTACGCGGTACTGGTCTTCGCCGCCATCAGTCTGGGTGCCATGCTCTGGTTCCAGATTAAAAAAGCATTCGTCTGGGCTTCGGAGAAGTTTGGCGAGCTCATCGCGCGCGAGACCGAGACGCTGGTCGCGCTTCGAGCGATTTAAACCCAAGAATTTTTCGCCGCATCGGCAGAGTTTCTTCCGAATGCGGCTTTTTTATTTGCCGAGGGTTTAAAAAAATATATGATATCCACGATTCGGGATTCCCCGCGCGGCGTTTACCGCGTTTAAAAATGGATTTTTTTGTCTATAAATAGGATATTCCCGCTGTGTTGAATCGCCCGACGAAAATAATAAACTATTGGAGGTGAACTTCATGCCTGCGCAAAAATCATATCCGCTGAAAAACGCGTTTTGGTCTTCCGTCGTCATCTCGGCCCTGCTCTGTGCCGTCATCTACTTCTGTTCGCTCACCCTCGGCCGTTTCACATCCACTTTGCTGCCGGATGCCGGCGCATCATGGTACTACTGGAAGCTCCCCCATGCCGAGCTATACGCCACCATCAGCGTATGGGCTCTGTACTTGGCCCACCAGATTACCGCGTTTGTGATGATCGCGAGAATCAATCGCGCCAACACCCTGCCGGACGGTGAGGCCGGTGAACTCAACATTCGGTTTTTGAAAATCAACGGCGTCTTTGTTTTACTGCATATCCTGCAAACCACTTTGTTCTACGACGGCCTGGCCCAGCAGATGCCGGTCATGAGTTCGCAAGGCTCGGTCATCGTCATGCTGGTCTTGATGCTGGTTATGCTGAACGGCCGGCGCGGCCTGTTCTTCGGCAAAAAGGTGAAACTCCCGTCCGCAGGCGTCCGCGGCGTCCGTATCATCCACCCCTACTACATCGCGTGGGCCGTCATCTACACCTTCTGGTTCCATCCCGCTGAAGGCACGGTGGGACACCTCATCGGCTTTTTCTATCTGTTTTTGCTGATGATCCAGCTGTCGCTCGCCAAAACTAAAATCCATACCGACATCCGCTGGCTGACGCTTCTGGAGGTCTTTGTGGCCCTGCACGGCGCTCTGGTGGCGGTTCAGGCCAAAAACGGCATGTGGCCCATGTTCCTTTTCGGTTTCCTCATGATGTTCATCGTCACCGGACAGTACGGCATCATCAAGCAAAAAAGCGCCCTTGTCGGCGCTTCGGTGGTCTATCTGGTCATGGCGTTTCTCGTGTACAGCGGGGTTTTCGGCAATGACAATACATTGGCCGATATTCATCAAATCACCTGGATTCCCATCATCCTGTACGGACTGGTCTTTGTCTTCTCGTGGATCATCGCGCTATTTTTCTTAAAAAAGAAAACGCCTGCGAAGGGAACGGCTTAAGCGGTTTCCTTCGGGCGGATGCAGACCAGATTGAGCGCGCCTAAAATCATCAGCCACCAAAAAGCATAGTAGTAGCTGCTCTGGCCCGGGAAGAGCGCCAGCTGGGCGATATTGAACAATACCACCGAACCGATGATAATAAGGCCGCCCAGACCTTCTTTCCACCAGGCGACGACGATACCCGCAATCATCCCGACGGGGATGAACATCATCAGAACCGCTTCATCAGCGGCCGGCGTCGTTATGCCGTAGTAGAATCCTTCACCGATGGCAAAGACGAGGAAGAACAAACCGACGAGGATGCCGCTGACACGGGCAATCCACTTTAAAACATTGCGAAAGGTCTTATTTTTAATCATATGCGGCCTCCTGGCAGGCTATTCGGATGATGTTTCTTTTGATATCATGGACCAGGTCCATTATACTAAAAACAGGACAAAAAATGCAAGGAAAGGAAAACCCATGTGCGGACGCTACGCCATCACCGACCCCAGAGAGATTTTTGAGATTCGGATGATTATGGAAGAGATTGCCGAAGTATTTGATACCAAAACCGTCAGCCGCATCAAACAGGGCGATGTATATCCTGCTGAAACCGCCGCCGTTCTGGCACAAACCGCTTCGGGGTATAAGCCCTACCCCATGGAATGGGGTTATATGCTGGGCGGTTCCAGCCGCCGCATCATCAACGCGCGCACCGAA
>CALMFG010000060.1 GCA_937863465.1 uncultured Clostridia bacterium | reverse complement strand
GTTGATGGCCTCAATGAGTGTTTTGTCCAGTTCCGTTTTTTCGCCCTCCATGTGGCGGTAGTAATGCCGCGTCACCGTGCCGTGCGCCGCTTCAAACTCGTAGCATCCGTGCGGCGAGACCAGCACCGAAGACATCATGGCCAGCGAGCCGAAAGCCGTCGCCACCATGTCGCTCATGACGTCGCCGTCGTAGTTCATGCAGGCCCAGATGAATCCGCCCTTGGAGCGGATAACGCGCGCCACCGCATCGTCGATCAGCGTATAGAAATACTCGATGCCGAGTTCTTCAAACTTGACCTTGTATTTCTCGTCATACAGCTCCTGAAAGATATCCTTGAAGCGGTGATGATACAGCTTGGAGATGGTGTCCTTGGTGGCAAACCATAGATCCTGCTTGGTCGCAATCGCATACTCAAAGCAGCTGATGGCAAACGAGGTGATGGATGTATCCGTATTGTACATGCCGCGCACCACGCCGCCCTTTTCGTCGAATTCCGCAATCTGGACGCGTTCTTCACCTTTTTTGGATGTGATGACCAGCTCGGCTTTGCCTTTGCCCTTCACCTGCATCTCCTGCGCGTTATAGATATCGCCAAACGCGTGTCTGGCGATGGTAATCGGTTTTTCCCATGTCCGAACGCTGGGCAGAATGCCCTTGACCAGAATCGGCGCGCGAAAAACTGTGCCGTCCAGAATGGCGCGGATGGTGCCGTTCGGCGACCGCCACATCTCTTTTAAGCCGTATTCCTCTACACGCTGCGCATTGGGCGTAATCGTGGCGCACTTCACAGCCACGCCGTACCGCTTGGCGGCTTCGCCCGCTTCCACAGTCACGCGGTCGTCGGTTTCGTCGCGAACAGACAGCGCCAGGTCGTAGTACTCGGTCTTAAGGTCCACAAACGGTTCGATGAGATAATCCTTAATCATCTTCCAGAGGATGCGGGTCATCTCGTCGCCATCCATCTCGACCAAAGGCGTGGTCATAGGGATTTTTGTCATATAGAGCTCCTGTATATAAATTTTAAATAAAATTCAAAGAAATTTAACGTTGTTTACCCAACGGATTACTATTTTACTGGATAAACCCCCAAAAGACAAGGGCTTTTATCAATTATTTCAGGGGTTTTCGGCTCAAAACGCCGGTATTTGACCACAAAAAAAGCGGATGCAAAACCGCTTGCGTCCGCTTTCGTGCTCTTGCCGTATATCGTTCTATTCTTCGCCCTTTTTCTCTTTCATATAGGCTTCAAAGCCCTGTTGGCCTTCATTGGTCCACCAGTCTTCATAGGCGTCGTCGAACCACGCTTCACCCATGCCCTTGCAGGCTTCCTTTTCCATCTCTTTGCGGAATTCCCTGCGGAATTCTTTTCTGAATTCGCTGCGTCGCGGATGCTTCTTGTGGCCGCCACCGCCGCTGCCGCCGCCGAATCCGCCTAAGAGCAGACGGCCTAAGGCCGCCAGTCCCAGTCCCTGCCAATACGTGATGACCGGCAATCCGAACAGGCTGGGCATCAGCGCGTTCCACAGCCACATCACCGCAAAGGTCATCAGAACGACCAGCGCAATGCCGCCGATGGTCATGCCGATAATCCCCAATACTTTCTTCGCCGTTACTTTTTTCTTACTCATTATCTTGTTCTCCTTCATCGTCAAAATATTCACTCATGATTTTTTTTAGCTTGACCACCGCCCGCTTTTTTCGGGCGAGCAGTGTGCCGATGGGCTCGCCGGTTTTTTCCGAAAGCGTTTTATAGTCGGTGCCCCGAATCACCGTTTCCACAAACACAAATCGGGATTTTTCATCCAGCTTCAGAATCGCGGCTTTTAATGCCTGCTTCATCTCGGTTTCCAGCAATATATCCCCGTCTGTGATGCCGCCGTTCTCCTCATCCATCTCGGACGGGACTTCTCTGTCCTGTTTTTTGAAGTAGTCCTTGGCTGTGTTGGAAAGCGAGGTTTTAATATACGCCGAAATCTGATGAATCGCCGCCAGATCGCCGCCTTTGTAGATGAACTTCATGGCGGTCTGCTGGATGATGTCCTCGGCTTCGAAATCGTTCAGCGTCGAAAACTTCCGCTTCAAATACCGTTTGTAGCCATCAAAGCCGTCGCCGAAAATCTGCGATAGATTGCTCAAAGCCGAATCCTCCTCCTTTTTTGTTTGCTTTCACCCTATAGACGATCAGTGCGCAAGGTTTATTGCATATCGCTAAAAATATTTTTAAACAAAAAAAGCCTTATACTTTAAGGCTTCAATTGATCATTCGTTTATTTGCCCGCACTTTTCTCGGCCAGCGGGGTGATGCCCGGGAGCTTCAGAACTTTGCCTTCGGTCGCCGAGATGATGCACGCCAGCGTCAGGACAAACCACAGGGTAATCATGAACCAGCGAACCATACCAAACATGATGCCGACCACCGGAAGCCATGAAAGCCAGGTGAAGACCAAAAAGAGGCCAACCGACACCAGCGCCAACCAGATGGACAGCCATGCATGCGTCTTCACCAGTTTCGACTGGGTTCCGCTCAGCGCCAGAACGATGATGCCGGTGACGAAAGAGCCGACATAGGCCAGCCATGACGCGGTTTTATCGGGTATTGCAGAATTGCTCATGCTTCTTCCTCCAATGTTCAGATTGTAAACTTTGGTTCTATTCTAAACGAAACCCGTTTGATTATCAACCTTTTTCAGAACGTGCGCTTGCTGCCGAAATTCAGCCACATGATGAACGCGTCTTCTCCGTTGACGCCGTAGTAGTGCTTTCGGATGCCTTCGGTGACAAAGCCGTATTTCCGATACAGCCGAATCGCCGGTTCATTGCCCACGCGCACCTCCAGCGTGATGGCCTGACACCCGTGCGCTTCGGCGTTTTTAATCATCGTCGCCACCAGCTGTCCGGCAATGCCGCGTCCGCGGTACTGGGGCAGAACCCCGATGTTGGTGATGTGCGCTTCCTCGGCCACATCATACATCCCGCAAAACCCTAAAGCCCGTCCCTGCTCGTCCTTGGCGACAAAATAGTCGGCCACAATGCTGTCCACGATATCCGAATGCAGCATCTCGTAGGACCACGGAACCGCAAAGCATGCTTTCTCAATTTCGCTGATCGCATCGACGTCCGACGCTTTTGCTCTGGTAATTTTGATCTTCACACGTTAACCTTCCGTGCCTGCTTTCATCTGCTCGGCCTGCGACGGACGCAAGTAGTAGGGCGCAAGCTCATAGGCTGGCTGCATTCCGCCTTTTTCGGCCATGGCTTTGGCTGCCTTTAAGGTGGATGCCGCGCAGGGTATCATCGCGCTTTCGGGCAGAAACACCGCGCGTTCGCCCAGGGCTTCCTCAATCATCGCCCGATTCTTCAAAGCGCCGTCTCCCACAAAGCAAATCGTGCCCTCGGGCAGCCGGGTCAAAATATCCACGACCTTTTCTGCGCCGTCATCCGATATCCGTTCCACATCTCTCCCGTCCGACCCAAACAGCGACCAGTAGCTCTCCTGGCGTCTGGCGTCAATCATCGGACATATCGTTCCTGTAAACCCTTGGGCGTTGTACGCCAAGCTCTCCAGCGTGTTCACCCCGATGCAGGGTGTGTGGCGGTTCATCGCCATCCCCATCACCGTGCAGACACCAATCCGAATGCCCGTGAAAGAGCCCGGGCCCACATTGACCGCAAACGCGTCAATATCGCAAATCGACAAATCGTTTTCCCTCAGCACTCTGTCCACCAGCGGCATCAAATTCACCGAATGGGTATTTCTGTCGGTCACCGAAAGCTCGGCGATGATTCTGTCGTCGTCCATAATCCCCACCGAACAGGTATCCCCGCTGGTATCCAGTCCTAAAATCCGCATGCTTTACACACCTTCAATCGTGATCATCCGCGTGTCCTCATCGGTCCCGCGCGTCATCGTCACCTGTATTATATCCTTGGGCAGCAGTTCATCAATCAGCTCGGCCCATTCAATCACCGTCAGCGCTTCATCTTCCAGAAATTCCTCAAATCCAATTTCCGCGAGCTCCTGCGGATCGTCGATGCGGTAGACATCAAAATGGTTGAGTCCCGGGTACTGCCGAAGCAAAGTAAACGTCGGGCTTAAGATGGGCTCTATGATGCCTAAACCCTCGGCGATGCCCTTGACAAACATCGTTTTGCCCACGCCAAGATCACCCGAGAGCGCCACCACCGCGCCTTTCTTCAGTCGCCCAGCCATCACTGCGCCCAACGCTTTTGTCTCATTTTCCGAATGTGTTGTATATTCTTCCATCTGTCGTATATGTATCCCCAAAAATGTATTATATCACGATGTCATTCCAAAAAAAACCATAATTTCCGCTATGCCCGATGGAGCAGTTTGGACAGATAGGGATAGATTAAGAAAACCACGACGCCGTTTAACACATACTTGATTGCCGTGACCGGCACCGCTCCCGCGATGATGTATCCCCAGACGTCTTCCATGGTCGGCATATACAGCGGAATAAACACATAATAGTTAAGCACTCCGGCCATCACGCAGGCCACAACCAGGCCGATCAGCATACCGATGATAACGCGAACACGGTTTTTCCGTTTTCTGTACAGCAAAAACGCGGGCAGAGCAAACGAAAGTCCCAAGAGGAAATTGGCCAGTTCCCCCACGCCGCCCGCCGAGGTTTTCAAAATGAAATGCAAAACGTTCTTGATAAATTCAATCAGAATGCCTGCCAGCGGTCCCAGTGCAAACCCGCCCAGCAGAACCGGAACTTCGCCGAAGTCCACCATCAGCCACGGAAAAGCGGGCAGAACCGGAAACTCCAGGTAATAGATGATCAGTGCCAGTGCCGAAAGCACACCAACTTTGGCCGTATAGGCCACAGAGATTTTCTTCATGTCACTTTTGTCCTTTATTCAGAAAAGGACCCTCCTTAAAGTCAAAGATTAAAATCAATATCTTTTTCTTTGTTCAAGAAAAACAAAACCCCAGGAAAATACCCGGGGTTGCATCATCAAAAAAACGTTACCGTTCTTCTCTCATCCAGACTGTACTGTCGGCTATGGAGTTTCACCATATCAGCGTATCTTGACGAACGCTCGCGGGCTGTCACCGCCGGTCCGAGAATTTCACTCGACCCCGAAGATATTGTTTTTATCGCGTTCATTATGGCACAGCCGCCATTATTTTGCAAGATTATTTTTGGTATGCATATAGAGCAGGCCTTTCTCAACGCCGCTGAATACCAGCATGGCTGCCGATAATCCAATCGTGGCCAGCCAGTGCATTGGTGTCAGCATGACCAGAGAAAAAACGCCTCTTAGCCACGGGATGATGACCACGCCCACTTGCAGCGCGGTCGAAACCAGCAATGCGATTATCATGATTTTGTTTTTGAATAGGCCCAGTTTAAAGACCGATACCCGCTCGCTGCGCGCTCCAAACGCCGCAAACAATTGGGAGAGGCCGAGTGTCACAAACGCCATGGTCATGGCATAAGTCTGACCGCCGGCCGCAAAGCCGACAGCAAAAGCCGTCAGCGTCATCACCGCTTCGATCAACCCCGTGATGCCGATTGCGGCCCACATACGCGCGTCCAGCAGCGGCACGTTCGGGTCGCGCGGCGGACTGTTCATCACGTCGCCTTCGCTGGGTTCCAGCCCCAGCGCCAAAGCCGGAAAAGTATCCGTTACCAGATTGATCCAAAGAATATGGATGGGTGCCAACAGGATTGCCGAACCAAACAGCCAGCCGCCAAACATCGTCGCGAAAAATAGGGCCATCACTTCGCCCATGTTGGACGACAGCAGAAACCGCACGGCTTTTCTGATATTCTGATAAACCTTACGGCCTTCCTTCACAGCCTTGACGATTGTGGCAAAATTATCGTCAGTCAGCACCATATCAGCTGCCGCTTTGGATACATCGGTACCCGTAATACCCATTCCGACGCCGATATTCGCAGTCTTTAATGCCGGAGCGTCGTTGACGCCATCTCCGGTCATAGCCACAATATGCCCGAGTCTCTGAAGGGCGCGCACGATGCGCACCTTGTGCTCGGGTGCCACACGCGCATACACCGCTGTGTTTTCCACCAGGGCTTCCAGTGCCGCATCATCCATTTTGTTCAGCATCTCGCCGGTCACCGCTTCCGCGTCGTCCGAAAGAATTCCTATTTTTCGCGCAATCGCCTGCGCGGTGACACCATGATCGCCGGTAATCATTACCGCATGGATACCCGCTGTCCGACAGTCGGCTACGGCGCGTTTTGCCTCTTCCCGCGGCGGGTCAATCATGCCGCACAGACCAATCAGGGTGAGCCCGCTCTCCACCGATTCGGGATCGGAGACATCATTGGTTTTCACATCCTTTTCGGCAAAAGCCAATACTCGCAGCGCCTCACCAGCCATCTTAGAATTGACTCGTACGATTTCATCGAACAAACCTTGATTGATTATCTCATCTCCGGTTTGGGTGCGCAGCCGTTCACACCGCTTGACGAGTTCATCGGGCGCGCCCTTCACATACGCTTTGCCGTCGACAATCACGGTCATCAGTTTGCGCTCAGAATCGAAAGGAATCTCCGAATCCCGTTTACGCGCTTTTATGGTCTCAATCGTATAACCTTTCTTAAGCGCAAAATCCAGCAACGCGGTTTCAGTGGGATCACCCACCATTTTCCCTGTATCATCGGGCACCGCGTCATTACAGAAAACCATGCCGCCAATCATTTCGGTTTCAGCCCCGGGTACCCATGTATCCACCACGGTCATTACGTTTTGGGTCAGCGTCCCGGTCTTATCCGAACAGATATACTGCGTGGAGCCCAGAGTCTCCACCGCAGGGAGCTTGCGGATAATCGCACCTCGCGCCGCCATTCTCTGCATTCCCAGAGCCAGCACGATGGTGACAACCGCCACCAGTCCTTCAGGAATGGCCGCCACAGCCAGTGAAACCGCGGTTAAAAACATCTCGAACATTTCGCGTCCCATCAGGACGCCCGCACCAAACATCACGGCCGCAATCACCAGAACAGCGATAGAAATGACTTTCGATATCTCTTCCAGCTTCTTTTGCATGGGTGACGCTTCGTCCTTCGCTTCGGCTAAAGACCCTGCTATCTTTCCCATCTCCGTCTGCATACCCGTTGCGGTCACCACACCCAAAGCCCGGCCGTAGGTAATCGCCGATCCCATGAATGCCATGTTTAGGCAGTCTCCCGCCATGGCTTCCTGACCCAGAACCGTATTTGCATCCTTCTCAGTTGGAACAGACTCACCGGTCAGCGCGGATTCTTCCGCCTTTAGTCCTGCCGTCTCAATCAATCGCAAATCCGCCGGAACGTGGTCGCCCGCCTCGATATGCACGATGTCGCCGACCACCAATTCGGATGCTCGGATTTTTGCCGTGACTCCGTTGCGTATTACGCGCGCCATGGGTGCCGCCATACCCGAGAGCGCGGCCAAAGCCTTTTCGGCGCGGGCTTCCTGTACGGTACCCAAAACCGCATTAAGCAGAATGACTATGCCGATAATAATCGCATCCGTCAATTCCCCCAACGCGGCCGAAATGCCTGCCGCCGCCAGCAGAACCCAAATCATCACGCTGGCAAACTGTGCAATGAAAATACCAAAAGCAGTTTTCTTCTTCCCTTTGTCCAGCACATTCTTTCCGTATTTCGCGCGGCGTTCGTCCACTTCACTGCCGGAAAGACCGTTTGGGGATGCCCCCAGTGCTTTTAATACATCCTCCGATTTCATCGTAAAGAATAGAGGGTGATTCATATTGTTCAAAATGCGTATTCCTCCGCAAACTAATATTTACTATTTTTGTGCCAGGCTGTCTGCAAAAAGAGCCTCTCTGCTGAATGCGCCCAAGTTTTGCTTGTAATAATCATACAGCTTTCTCACGGCATCAGCCATCGGCGTAAACCGCACATCCGGAAATTCGTTTCTCAGCCGCGTGTTGTCGCCGGTGTATTCGGCACCAAGCCCTGCGTTTAAAACCTCGATTGGGTAATCGGGCACGCCGGCCGCATCCCGAATCAATCTTAGCACATCCGAGAGCAGAACCTTCTCATCGGGCACGGTATTATAGGTTTTTAATTTGGGTGTCCGCTCAATAAAAATCTTGAGGACACTCATCAGATCGTCAATATACAAAAAACTGAATCGTTTGTCCTGATGCATCACCATGGGCAGGTCGAACAACTGCCGCAGGATGTTGGACGAAATAAACCGCATATCGTATTTTTCATATTTCCCGAACAACCCGAAGATGCGCAGGTTATAGACCGGCAAATCGGTCTTCTCGATGTCTTCGGCCATCTTAAAGCGCGAGAGCGTGCCCGCATCTTTGGGGATGTTCTGCCCGAAATATTCTTCGGTCATATCCGGTTTGTACGCGTCGGTGCTGTATTCACTGCCCGTTCCAGTCACAATCATCTTGCCCGCGCGTCCGGCCGCCACCTGCTTTTTCAGGTTCTCGTACATCGCCATATTGACGGCAAAAACGCCCTCGGTGTCCTCGGCCATTCGGTGGTAGGGTTTCACCGCCGTGTGGATGATTGCGTCGTACTGTCTGTCCGCGAAAAAGGCGTCCGCCTTTGATGCGTCCTCCAGGGGCAAATCCCTGTGCCCCGGCGCGTCAATGGCGTAAACGCCGCGTAACTGTTCGATGATGTTTCTGCCGGCAAATCCGCTGCCGCCCGAAAGAAATATTTTTTTCATGCCGTCTCTGTCTCGCTGGTGGCCACCACGTTGGCGCTGGTGCCCGCGATGTTCTGCATTAAAACCTCGCCCATTTTCACGGGTGCGTTGGGCCTTAAAGTGTTGATTGCGGTCATGCATTCCATCATCTTCTTTAAGGAAACCGGCGCGTCGGTCTTCACCGAAACCACGGGCTTCACCCCGCCGACCACACGCACCGTGCTGGTCAGCACCCGCTTGGGGTCGACGAGTTCGTTTCGGGCGTATTTTTCGCCTCGGGAACACGAATTGCCTGTGATTTTCTTCACTTCGCCGTTATCGTCATAGGTCACGGTCACTCTGCACCCTTTGGGGCAGACCGTGCATGTAATCGTCTGTTCTTTAATTGTCATTTTCTCTCTTTAACCTGTATTGTCACGTTTTGTTTGGTTTTTTTCAGCAGCTTGGCTTCCAATCCTACCCGCTCCATCTCGCCGGGGGCCAGATGCTTCCTGGTTTTGCTCTTGCCGCTGGTTACATCGTACAGCACCGAAAGCTTGCCGCGTTCCATCGGCCCCGCCACGCGGAAGGATATCTGCACCTTCTTTGCTTTTTTCTTGGCGATGAGCTGCGGCAGAACATACCGCACATTGTCTCCAGGGATGACCGTCAGCAGTTTCTTCGGCGTTTTCAGTTTGCCTCTGGCCGCTCTGGCCGCGTTTTTGCCCGCCAGCATGCCCTCTTCGGTCACATAATCGACCAGGTCGTGGATATGCGCCACATTGCCGCAGGCGAATACCCCGGGGACATGGGTCTGCATCCGCTGATCCACAATCGGTCCGCCGGTAATCGGGTCCAGCTGAACGCCGCATTTTTTGGAAAGCTCGTTTTCGGGAATGAGTCCCACGCTTAAGAGCAGGGTATCGCACGCAATATATTTTTCGGTGCCCGCGATGGGCTGGCGGTTTTCGTCCACCTTGGCGTACGTGATGCCGGTCACGCGGCTGTGCCCGTGAATCTGTGTCACGGTGTGCGACAGATACAGCGGGATGTTAAAGTCATTGAGGCACTGCACGATGTTGCGCTGTAAGCCCCCCGAATACGGCAAAAGCTCAATCACTGCTTCCACCTTGGCGCCCTCCAGCGTCATGCGCCGCGCCATGATGAGCCCGATATCTCCCGAACCCAAAATGACCACCGTACTGCCCGGCATATACCCTTCGATGTTCACCAGCCGCTGGGCGGTGCCCGCCGTAAAGATGCCCGCCGGACGCTGACCCGGGATGTTCAGCGCACCCCTTGTGCGCTCCCGCGAGCCCATGGCCAGAACGATTGCCTTGGCCGAAATCTTCAGCTGGCCGTAGTGTTCGCTGTACGCGGTAATCTCCCGCTCGTGCGTGATATCCGTCACCATGGTGTTAAGATATACCTTAATCTTGGTCTCTTCGACTTTTTTGATAAAGCGGTAGGCGTATTCCGGGCCGGTCAACTCTTCCTTGAAGTAGTGCAGACCAAAGCCGTTGTGAATGCACTGATCGAGTATACCGCCGAGTTCCCCCGCCCGCTCGATCATCGCCACTTTTTTGGCGCCGTTGTCGTATGCGGCGAGGGCCGCCGCTAATCCGGCCGGGCCGCCCCCGATAACCGCCACATCGTATTGAAGTTTCTTTTCTTTTGCCATATGATTTATGCCTTTGTCTTTTTGTTTACAATCCAGGAACCGTTGTCTGTGCGCCGAATCTCCTCCATGGGGATGCCTAGCTCACGCGAGAGAATCTCCATGACCACCGGACTGCAAAAACCCCCGTGGCACCGTCCCGCGCCTGCGCGCGTCCTGTGTTTCACCCCGTCCACCGTCGTGGCGCCCGCCGGACGATGGATGGCGTCGATAATCTCGCCTTCGGTCACGGTCTCACACCGACAGACGATATGCCCGTATTTCGGGTTTTCGGCAATCGCTTTGGCCCGTTCCTCGTCGCTTAATTGAGAAAAGCGCAGCCGCTTTTCATTGTTGGGCTGGTAGGCTTCGTTCAGTGGCGCTTTCAGCCCCGCGTCCTGCAAAAGCGCCAGAACATACTCGCCAATCGCCGGACTGGACGACAACCCGGGCGATTCGATGCCGATGCAGTCAATGATACGCCCGTCGGTTTCGCTGGGCCGGATGACGAAGTCCCCGCCCTCAGGCACCGCCCGAAGTCCCGCAAACGAGGTGATAACCCCGCTCAGCGTCAGGTCTGGCACGCTTTTTTTCGCAATATCCAGCACGGATTTCAGCCCAGACCGTGTGGTTGAAAAATCGTCCTTGTCCTCGATGTTCTCGCTGGTGGGCCCCAGCAGCATGTTGCCCTCCACAGTCGGTGTCACCAGAATTCCCTTGCCCATTTTGGAGGGTGTCTGGAAGATGGTGTGGCTGACCACATTGCTGACCGCCTGATCGTACAACAGGTATTCGCCTTTTCGCGGCGTAATCTTCACGGTTTCGCCAAACATCGCGGCCACCGCGCCGCCGTATACGCCGGCCGCATTGACCAGATACCGCGCGGAAAATTCGCCCTTGTCGGTTATCACGGTGATGCTGTCCTTTTCGGGTTTAATGCCGGTCACTTCGGTATCGAAGAACACGCTTGCGCCGTTCATCACGGCGTTCTCTACCGCACCCACCGCCAATTCATAGGGGTTCACGATGCCTGAGCTTTCGCACAGCAGCGCCCCGACGACATCGTCC
Organism: uncultured Clostridia bacterium; assembly: GCA_937863465.1. Taxonomy (GTDB): domain Bacteria; phylum Bacillota; class Clostridia; order Christensenellales; family CALMFG01; genus CALMFG01. The sequence goes on along the minus strand of CALMFG010000060.1, from coordinate 4,255 downwards.
GAAAGGTTATGCTCCAGATTTTTGGCTTTGACATGGTCGATGATCGAAAGTCCCGGAATGCCGTTCTCTATCCCGCGGTCATACAGCTCTTTCAGAGCCGCCATATCGTCGCTGTCAAAGGCCACCACCATCGATCCATTCTTCTTATAGTTGACGTCCAACTGCCGGCACACCGTTTCCATCATCTCGGTGCCCTGCCGGTTCAGACGTGCTTTCAGCGTGCCGGGCTTGGCGTCGTAGCCGCCGTGCACGATGCCCGAATTCGCTTTGGACGTTCCCCCGCCCGCGTCGGCGGTTTTCTCAATAATCGCAATATTCAGCTGATATCGGGAAAGCGCGCGGGCCGCCATGCCGCCTGAGGTTCCCGCCCCGATGATTATCACATCAAAATTTTTCTTCATCTGTCCCTGCCGTTCTTCTGCTCAAGAATTTTCTGATTACGTAGCCCTAAGTCCGTTTAAATATATTTGGTATTATCCATAAAGCGTTATATAATATATATCATAGTTAAGACGCAATATCAATTGAAGCGGTCACACGCTTTTCTTAAAAAATCAAACAAGGAAGTGAAACCATGAGTAAACAGGATTTTTTTGTCACGGCATCGGACGGTCTTAAGCTCTGCGCGTTTAAGTTTGTTCCGGCCAAACCCAAAGCGGCATTTCTCATCCTCCACGGCTCCATCGAGCACGCCTCGCGCTATTTCGCGTTTGCCGAGTTCTTACAAAAATCGGGCATCGCGGTGTATACCTTTGACCAGCGCGGGCACGGGGACACCGCCGAATTTGACACCGACGTCGCCTATTTTTCGGATAAGGACGGCGGCTGGTATCAATCGGTGGCCGATATCCTGCAGTTTGTAGAAATCATCCGTAAAGAGCTCCCCGGCGTTCCGATCACGCTGTTCGGACACTCCATGGGTTCCTTCCTGCTGCGCACGTTTATTGCCATGCACCCCGCCGCGGTGGACAAAGCCGTCATCTGCGGCACAGGCGACGCCGCGCCTTTTCTTGTCGGCTTCGGCAAGTTGCTGGCCAGCACCATCGTCAAGCTGAAAGGCCGGAAGACCCGCTCACCGCTGGTGCATGCGCTGGTCTACGGTACGCTGAACAACCGCATTGAAAATCCCCGAACTCCGTTTGACTTCATCACCCACGACGAAAGTGTGGTAGACGCGTACATCGATGACCCGCGCTGCGGCAATCTCGTCACTGTGGAATACGCACGCGAAATGCTTTCGGGCATTCAATTTATCAGCAAAAAAAGCACCTTTGAAAGCGTCAATAAGAACATGCCCATCTTCCTTGTCAGCGGCGAGGACGATCCGCTGGCCGGTAAAGACCGCGGCGATTTCGATAAGGTGGTGACTGGCTATAAGAATGCGGGTGTGAAAGACCTCTCGGTCAAAATCTATCCCGGCATGCGGCATGAGATTTTAAATGAGATTGGCAAGGAAACCGTCTATCAGGATATCGCGGATTTCATTTTAAAATAACGTCTGACCATGCAACCAAAAAAGACCGCTTTTCCGGCGGTCTTTTCTTATCCTCTAATAAGGTCTTTCGATGCCCACATACTCGGGCGTATAGCCGCCCTTGCTCATATCCGACAGTATCCAGCACAGGTACTGTTCGCTGAGTTCCACGCGCTCCCGCGCTTCGTCGTTCGAGTACAGATACATGGTGCCGTAGACCGAATTGATGTACTTGTTGAATGTCTCGTTGTCTTTAAGTTTCAAAAATCCATCCTGGATGGCCAGCACGATATCCGGCGACGTATCGGCCGGAATGGCAAACCCGCGAAGCTCCTTTAAGGCCTCCAGCCCCTCGGCGGGCAGTTCTGGCACTTCGGTGCGGATGGACGGAATGGTCTTGGCATAGAAGCTGTGGTTGGTCAAATCTTTATCATCCATTACCGCCAAAGGAATCAGTCGGCCTTCGGTCACAGCGCCCGCCACAATATAGGCCGGAGCGATGATGCCGTCCACTTCCGCGTTCAGCGCGGCCGCCAAGGCCTGATCTTCGGTATCGTAGGACTTTAAAGTGAAATTGATGCCGCCTTCGGTGACAAAGTAGTACGGCAAAGCGGCGCCCAGTCCGCTGCCCCAGGACGCGATGACCAGCTTATCCTCGCCGTTCCTCGCCGCCAGAATGAATTCGTTCAGAGTCTCAAGGCCCACATCCCGGCTGGAGCACAGCACCATCGGTGTTCCGCCTGCGATGAAATATATCCAGTTTTTACTGGTCAGCTCTCCCTGGACATAGATGGGGATGGTCAGGCTCCGTTCGCTCATGCCGACGTACATATAGCCGTCGTGCCGCGAATGATACACCTTATAGGTTCCGGTCGATCCCGAAAGTCCGCCCGAGATATTGGTGTACATCACCCGCCAGTCCAGCTGTTCGACAAAGGCATTCCCAATCGCGCGGTTCCAATCGTCGATATTCGTTCCCGCGCCAAACGGAATCATCCATTGAATAATCGTTTCAGGATATCCTGTGTTCGCGGTGGGTACCGGCGTGGGCGTAGCTTCAACAACGGGTATCTGGGAAACCACTGGCGCCGTATTGTCCTGCACCAGGCATCCGCTGGTCAGCATCACGCACAGGATCAGGATGATAGGAATGATAATCCGCTTTGTTCTCATATTGTCTCCACATATCTTACATTATTCTGATGATTTTCTGTATTATATCATACCTGATTGAAGCTTTGAAACCCCAAATCCTACCAGCTTCCGCCGCTCTTCTCCTGCCGCGTCCGGCGCAGTTTTTCGTCCCGCTTTTTTCGGCAGTCCTCACAGCGTTTGGGCTGGGTGTTGAATCCTTTTTTTGCGTAGAACGCCTGCTCCCTTTCGGTGAACAAAAAGGGCTGTCCGCAGTCGGTGCATTTTAGTTTAATATCGGGCATTTTACCTACCGCCTTTCTATTAGACTGACGATACCACATATGACCCTGTTTTTTCAAGCCTGCACAAAAAAAGTTAATGATTGCGCCGTCTTCATTCTGTTGACAGACAATTTGACAGCGAATAGAATAGGAGATAAAGAAAATGGAAAGGAAGACATGATGAATATTACAAACGTCACCGACGGCATCACACGCATCACAACCAATGTTGAGAATATTCTGTTTGAGGGGTTCTGGGACCTGCCGACCGGCGTTTCCTTGAATTCCTATATCATAAAAGGAGAAAAAACCGCCATTATGGACGGCGTGCTGTGCTACAGCGATCTGGCGGATCATTTCAAGGATGCGCTGAACAAAATGGAAGTCAAACTGGAGGATGTGGACTACCTCATCATCAACCATATGGAGCCCGATCATTCGGGATGGATCAGCACGATTGAAAAGCTGAAACCCGAAGCCAAAATTCTGTGCTCGCAGAAATCCGCCGCTCTTCTGGACGCCTTTTTCGCACACACCGAGAACATTCAGGTGGTGAAGGAAGGCGACACGGTGGACCTCGGCGCGGGACGTGTTTTGCAGTTTATCGACATCCCCAATGTCCATTGGCCGGATACCATCGCCACCTTCGATACGCTTTCGGGCACGCTTTTCCCCTGCGACGCGTTCGGTTCCTACGGCAAGGTTGAAGCCGAGGGCTACGATGATCTTTTGGATGAAAAAGCGTTAGCGGCTTACGAATCCGAAGCCTTGCGCTACTACGCCAACATCATCGCGGCTTTCTCTCTGTTTGTCGAAAAAGCCGTGGCCAAGTGCCGCGAGCTGCCCATCAAAATCATCGCGCCCGGACACGGCATTGTCTGGCGCAAAGACCCGAATCGGATTCTGGACGATTACGCGCGATACGCCAGCTATCAGAAGGGCCCATGCAAGAAAGAAGCGACGTTGCTCTGGGGTTCCATGTACGGCATGACCGGCAAAGCCGTGAATGTGGTGACCGAAACCTTCAAGGAGGCGGGTGTTCCCTTACATATCCATAACGTCAGTGAAGCCACCTGGTCGCATGTGCTGGCCAGCGTCTGGCAGTCTCAAGGCGTCATTCTGGCCATGCCCACCTATGAATATAAGATGTACCCGCCCATGGCCTCGGTGCTGGAGGAAGTCTGCCGCAAGAAGGCGCAGAACCGACTCGCGTTTCGGCTGGGCTCCTACGGCTGGTCGGGCGGCGCGCAGAAGGATTTGGACGAAATGATGGAGCGCTACCGCACCGGATGGGATTTCATCGAACCGGTCGAATTCAACGGCAACGCCAGCGAAGAGGAGCTGGCTCGCATCAAGGAAAGCTGCA
>CALMFG010000059.1 GCA_937863465.1 uncultured Clostridia bacterium | reverse complement strand
GTTAAGCCGGCGCACGGAACATTGCCGCAAAGTATGCTATAATACTTAAAGCAACAACGAAAAAAAGAGAAGAGAGAGAAGCATGGCAGAGTTACGATATAACCCCTTTAAAGACGACTGGGTGATGATTGCGTCGGCGCGGCAGAACCGCCCGCAGATGCCCAAGGACTGGTGCCCGTTTTGCCCAGGCTCGGGCAAAGTGCCGGAGTCTTACGACGTTTATGAGTACGACAACGACTTTCCCGCGCTGTCAATGAACCCGCCAGAACCGGACGATGTGGCGACCGATTTTTTTAAGGTGGAGAAATCCTACGGCAAATGCGAGGTCATTCTGTATTCGCCAGACCACACCACCACCCTGCCCGAGCTCCCGACCGAACATATTCGCAAGATTGTGGATCTGTGGTGCGAACGGTTCACCGCTTTGCAGGCTTACGAAAAGTCAAAATATATCATGATCTTCGAAAACCGCGGCGAAGTGGTGGGCGTCACCATGCCCCATCCGCACGGACAGATTTACGCCTATCCGTTTATTCCGAAAAAACTGCAGGTGGAGCTGGATTTGGCACGAAAGCACAAAGCCGAAACGGGAAACTGCCTTTTTTGCGACTGGATGCAAGAGGAGATGGCGGCCAAAACGCGCGTGATTTTTGAGAACGAACACTTCGCGGTCATCGTGCCTTTCTTTTCGGAGTTCACCTACGGTTTTCATATCATCGCGAAAAAGCACGGGAAGTACATCACCGATTTTACCGACGACCAGAAGACCAGCCTGGCCGAAACGATTCGGCAGGCCACCGGCATGCTGGACAGCCTTTTTGATATGAAGTTTCCGTATATGATGTGTATGCATTCGGCGCCGGTGAACACCGAGGATGTGGAGGATTTCCACTTCCATATCGAGTTCTTCCCACCCATGCGCTCGGCCGAAAAGCAGCAGTTTCTGGCCTCGTCCGAAACCGGCGCCTGGGCACACTGCAACCCCACCGCGCCCGAAGAGAAGGCCGAAGAACTGCGGCAGGCACACCAACGATTTTTGGAGAAGAAACGATGAGCTATCAGGAACTCGTGAAACAATACATCAGCATCTACGGCGGAACCGATACGGATATCCGCATTTTTGAAGCGCCGGGAAGGATCAACCTCATCGGCGAACATATCGACTACAACGGGGGCCATGTGTTCCCCGTGGGTCTGGAGTATACCAACATCGTGGTCGCGCGGCCAAACGGAAAAAACGAAATCAACCTCGCGGCTTCCGATCTGCCCGACCGTGTCTGCGCAAAAATCGACCAGCTGACCGACTATAAGCACCTGCACTGGGGCAGTTACCAGCTGGGCGTGGCGTATGAGCTTCAGCAGGCTGGCTTTGCGATTGTCGGCTGCGACCTTTATTATCACGGCACGGTGCCTTTCGGCGCGGGACTATCCTCATCGGCGTCCATCGAAGTGGCCACGGCCACGGCACTGCTTTCCTTAGGCGGAGAAGAGAAATTGGATTTTAAACAGATTGCGGTGCTGTGTCAGCGCGCGGAAAACCAGTATGTGGGTATGAACTGCGGCATCATGGACCAGTTCATCTCGGCGCTGGCCAAAAAGGATCACGCGATGATTCTGGACTGCGCCACGCTGGACTACCAGTATGTGCCGCTGGATTTGGGACGCTATACCATTGTCATCACCAACACCAACGCGCCGCACAAGCTGACCGAAACGCAGTACAATCAGCGCCGGAGTGAGTGCGAGCAGGCTTTGGCCATCATCAACCAAAACGGCGGAAGCTACAAATACCTCTGCGAGATGGATGAAGCGGCGCTAAAAACCTATCAGGATCAATTCTCGGACGAGATGCTGTACCGTCGGGCACGGCACTGCGTGACCGAGGAAGCGCGGACGAAAAAGGCGGTGGAGGTGCTTAGAAGCGGCGACATCGAAGCGTTTGGACAGCTTTTGAAGGAAGCGAATGTCTCCATCCGCGACGATTATGAGGCCACCGGACCCGAGCTGGATGCGGCGTATGACGTCGCGGTTTCGCTGCCCGGTGTGGCGGGTTCCCGCATGACCGGCGGCGGATTCGGCGGATGCAATATCAGCATCGTGGAAAAGGATATGGCGGGGGCTTTTGAAGCGCAGATGGCGGTGCAGTATGAACGGCGTACCGGCATTAAACCCAGCTTCTATCGTTCGGCGGCCGGAGAAGGCGCGCGGGAAGTGAAGGACTGGCGCTAGTCTGTAAAACAGGCTTGTAATTGAGTGTTTTTTCTTGTGGTGCCCGCCATTTTTGGAGGGGCATCGCTTTTTTAATTGGGCAAAGCGACCTCATAGACAGGGTTCCTGTACAAACCCGCATCTTCCTGATAGAATAAAACCGTTCATCTGCAATTATTCTGTACTTGATAAAGGAGTCATAAAATGACAGACAAAACACTGCACAAGGTATATCCCTACCGCTGGCTGATTCTCGCGGTGATGGTTCCCGCCATCATCGCCACCGAAATCTACTGGCTGGCGTTTGCGCCCATATCCAGTCTGGCGGAAAACTTCTATTCGGTCAAGAGCATCGGCATCACCGCGTTTTCGCTCATCTATATGCTGATGTATATTCTGTTCACCATACCGGCTTCGTGGGTCATCGATAAATACGGCGCCAGACGTTCGGTCATGATCGGCGCACTGATCACCGCCGTATTTGGTATTGTCCGCTATGCGTTTGCTGATGTATACGTCATCGTGCTGATCACGCAAGTTTTTATCGCCATCGGCCAACCCTTTTTAATCAACATCTCCACCAAGATTCCGGCCAACTGGTTTCCTGTGGAGGAGCGCTCCACGGCCTCGGGCATTCTCGTGATGGCGCAGTATCTTGGGTTCATCGTACCTATGGCGCTCTCGCCTGTTCTCGCCATCCAAATCGGCGTCAAACCCATGCTGGGCATCTACGCCATCGTGGCCTGCGCGGCGGCGGCACTGGTGGCGGTTTTCCTGAAGGAAAAACCAGCGACTCCACCGGGGCCCGAAGCCGAACGCGAGGACATCAGCCTAAGCTCCATGAAAAAGCTGATTAAAAACAAAGACTTTAACCAGGTGCTCATCATCAGCTTCATCGCGATGGGTATGTTCAACACCATGCTCACCATGATTGAAAAAATCCTGACGCCGCGGGGCATCTCACTGGAGAATGCCGGCTGGGTCGGCACAGCTTTCATCGTGGCTGGCGTCATCGGCGCGGTGGTGCTCCCGATTATATCGGACAAAACGGCCAAGCGCGTACCGCTGTTCCGGGTAGCGCTGGCGGCCATTATTCCGCTGGTTGTGGGGCTCACCTTCCTTGGCGGCTACGCCATGATTCTGGTCGATGCCGCTTTATTGGGGTTTGTCATCATGGGCGTGGCGCCCATCCTGTTCCAGCATGGCGCCGAAGTGGCCTATCCGGCGCGGGAAGGCACATCCTTCGGCCTGATTCTGATGGCCGGGCAGATATCCGGTATCGTTTTTGCGTATCTGTTTGATCTGACCAACGGCGCGTTCGGGAATGTGCTGATTCCCATGATCGGCCTTCTGGTGCTGACGATGATTCAATTCCCGATTTCGCTGTTTATGAAGGAATCGGATGTGCTGATAGAAAGTCAGAAAAAGGCACAACAGAATAAGCAGTGAAAAAAGTGAAGAATATCACGGTAAACGGCTGATTAATCTGATTGATTCATTTCTTCGAGGCAACCATTCGTCGCTTTTTTGCATCCTGCGGTTGATGTTCTTTTCTGCAATATGCGATAAAGTAGAGATGTGGAACAGTCAAATGAAAAGGAGATTATCATATGAACTTCTCAGATAAACTGCTGATGATTCGAAAAAGTCAGGGAATGACGCAGGAGAGTCTCGCCGAGGCGTTGCAGGTGTCTCGGCAGGCGGTGACAAAGTGGGAAAGCGGGCTCGCATATCCCGATATACTCAACCTGATACAACTGTCCGATTTGTTTCATGTGACCGTCGATTATCTGGTGAAAGACAATCCGTGCGGGGCCAGTCTGGAACACGGCGGCGGCAGTGACCTGGAACGGCTGATTGCGTTTCGACTGGAGGCCAACAGGAAAACGTATGCGGCCAACGCCCAGGAATGCGCATCCTCCAGACCATTGTCGCACGACTACCGATATGAGAAGGACGGGTATCTGTATTATGATACCTGGCTGGGTGGCGAGTGCTTTGCCGGGGAAGAAGCGCTATGGCATAGCGGCAATGCGGTTTACGCGATGAATTATTTCGGGCGTGTGCTGGATGAGAAATTCAGCGGGGATTTTCTGAAAGCGGCACTGCGGGCGGCAGAACTGAAGATGCCATATAGAGGGCCTGAATACTTTCAGGCGGGTGAATACATATATAAAACGAGTGTTGTCGGTGGCTTTGAATGGTTTCAGGGATATGAAGAGATTTTCTGCCGCGACACCAAGGTTTATGAATGCTATTACCACGGCGGCCTTTTACGGCAATAAAGCAAAACGCGTTTGAGGATATTTAAAGACACCCACATGGATAAGGGTGTCTTTTTTGTTTCGTCCCCCAAAAAGATGTTAAGGATTCGCTAAATATCTGTATATATATTAAAAGGGTTTCTGACATGGGCGATCAAAAACGGATTCACACGATTTTCATATTTGGGACGTAAAATGAAGTGAAAGAGGATTGTAAAAAATGACTTACCGAATCATGATTGTCGAGGACGAAGAAAAAATTCGCGAGACGGTGAAAGCGTATCTGGAACAGGCGGGATATGCGGTGCGGGCATACGCCGGGGGTCTGGACGCGCTCGGCGATTTCGGCGCGTTTAAACCGCATCTGGTGGTTTTGGATATCTCAATGCCGGGCATCAGCGGATGGGATGTTTTAAAGGAAGTTCGCGCGGTTTCCAAAATCCCCGTGCTGATGCTGACCGCGCTGAACACCGAACCCGACCGATTAAAGGGGTTTGAACATGGCGCGGATGATTATATCGGCAAACCGTTCAGCCCGCGGGAGCTGGTTTCGCGTGTGAATGTATTCATTCGGCGCGTCTACGGCGGCGCGGATAGGGTGCTGACCTATGACGACCTGGCGCTCAACACCGAACAAAAAACGCTGTCGAAAAATGGGGAGAACATCCCCATCACCACGCGTGAATATGACCTTCTCGCGCTGTTTTTCGAAAACATCGGATATCCGCTGACGCGCGAGCAGATTATTCAGCGCGCAATCGGCTTTGAATATGAGGGGTTCGATCGGAGCATTGATGCGTTTATCAAGAACATACGAAAGAAGATCGAGGACGATTTGAAGAACCCGAAGTATATTCGGACAAAGTACGGATACGGCTATGTGTTTGGAGGCGGCGATGAGCATTAAGCGGATTTTGATTCTGGTTTTAAGCATGTCGGTGCTGTTGTCGGTGCTGGTTTTTGCGCTGGTCTCCAGCCGCAGTGTGGACCGATACTTTAACCAGACCATCGACCAAACCTACCAGAAAAATGCGGAGAGCATCAAAGAGTATGTCACCGATGGAATCAGTCAGGGGTACCTGCACAAGGGCACGCTGGTCTCCTACATCGAGGACCCCATCTACTATATTGCGGTTTACGACACCAGCGGCGCGTTGCTGATGGACAGTGACATGACCAGCAACATGATGGGCGGCGGCATGATGAACGGCATGATGAGCGGCGCTTCGCGTACAGCCTTTGTCTTTGAAGCCAGCCATATGACGACCGAGACAATCGATTTAAGCGCCGACGGGGAGAAGCTGGGCATGCTGGCGATTACGCGGGAAACCAGCGCGGTGAACACCGAGACCAGCCGGCTTTTTCGGGCGACTCTGCTTTCCTCCGGGCTCATCTCTATGGCGGTGGTGATTCTGCTGGCGGGGAGCGTCTTGTTTCTGGTCATCCGCCACATCAACCGCAGTGTGACGGATATGGTGGACTACGCGACAGCGGACACACGGGAACGGCCCGCTTATCGCATCAGCGAGATGAATGCCATCGCCGCTTCGATTGAGAGTTATCGAAAGCTGTTGGCGCACAAGGAGCGGGTGAAGAAACAAAAGCTGGATCAGGTGATGCATGACACCAAAACACCCCTGACCGTGATTAAAAGCCAGTTGATGGGCATTCAGGACGGCTTGATTCCGGCGGACAGCGAGACGGTGCAGTCGCTTCTGGAAAGCGCGGAAAGCCTGGATGCGGCGCTTTCGGACATCAGCGATGTGGTGGAAGGACAGGAAAAACAGCAGCCGGTCAAACTGAACAAAACGGATTATTCCGGAGAGCTGAGAAAAATGGTTAAAGGTCTGGAACCCAAGTTTCGCGCAAAGGGGTTGAAACTGACATTGGAGACTCAAGGTTTCACGATTAAAACCAATGCGGAAGCGCTGAATAAAGCGGTCTATAATCTGCTTTTAAACAGCTATAAGTACACCGAAAAAGGGCAGGTTAGCTTAACGACGGATAACCGCGCTAAAACCTTGACCATCAAAGACACCGGCGTTGGGATTGCCAAAGATGACCTGGCCCGGATATTTGAGCCGTATTTTCGCGGCGGCAACGCCAGGAAGTGGGAAGGCGAGGGGCTGGGGCTTTCCATAGTGAAAGAACAGCTGACCCTCATCGGCGCGCAGATTTCGGTTCGTTCCGAACTTGGGGTGTCTACGGAATTCACCATTGCATTCTAGCACTCACATTTCTTTCATATTCTTGTTCTATCATGAGTATGATGAAACAAAGAAAAGGAGTGTTTAAGATGAAAAAGACTTGGATTATCGTTGCGGTAGTGGCAGTGATTCTGCTGGGCGCAGTGGCTGTTTATGCGAGACCGTTTAATACCGGAAGCCAACAATATGAGGATGCATGGCTGAGCGACAGAGCCGAATGGCTGGACGAGCAGGTGAAAGAAGGCAACCTCACGCGCGAGGAAGCGGACGCAATGCTGGAATTCATGGAAGAGCGTATGGATGACGGATATTGCGTTGGCCGAGATGACGATTCGTACTACGATCGCTACGCCGAACGGGGATTTGGCCGCGGCGGTATGTTTGGCGGATGCTTCCGCTAAGGGGAGAAACAGGGAAAGCCTTGTGGGGTCCACAGGGCTTTTTTAGTACGATTTTCTTCTAAAAGAGGCGGGCACAACAATCCTTTGCGAGCGCAATTCAGGGAAGAATGGTGCGGAAAAGCGCGGGTATGGCGGCCGCGCAGTAAATGCTGATAAACGGAATATCGCGCTGCTAGGCATAAAAGCCGATGTTAATAATATTGTATGTAGGAACCAATTTCTATTGAATCGAATATCTCGCGATGTTATAATGTAAATGGTTAAACAGGTGAATTGTGACAGCGTAGCCACTCGGATTTGTTCGGTAACATCGTTATAATGGATGACAAACAGAGCCAAAGACGGACGATAGATATTTGACACAGGGGCAGCGAGAATCCTAAAGTTAACTGAAGGATGAGCTGCTGTCACGTATGACTGGTCAAAGATATCCGCAAGGAGATTACCACCTTTTTCCTCTGGGTTTACACGTAATCATTTAAACGATACACGGACAGTATACTGTCTCTTTTTTCATGTTTAATTTTTGGGGTTTGAAATCATATTTTTAAGAGGTGAACCATGAACATTTATCCTTTGGACAAAATTCCTGCTGACAAGCTAGGCTTGGTTGGAGGAAAGGCGCGCAGTCTGAATTTACTGTCGAATATCCAAATGCCCATCCCGGATGGATTTGTGATTACAGATATTCAGGATGACGCCGATTTAAACGCGGCAGCGGAGCATTACGACAGCGGCGGGCTTAAAAAAGTTGCAGTACGGTCTTCGGTCAACAATGAAGACTCGGTTGTATTCTCGGCAGCCGGACAGTTTGAATCGTTTTTGAACGTGGAAGGCAAAGACCGGGTCAGACAGGCGATCAGTGACTGTTTGGAATCCTTCAACAGTAACCGCGCAAAGTACTATACAGGTTATTTCTCCAACACGCAGACGGAAAAAGCGTGTGTGATTGTTCAGGAAATGGTTGAACCCGATATAGCCGGCGTTTGCTCCACAGAGGATTTGAAAGACCCGCAGGTAATCATCATTGATGCGGTGCGCGGCCTCGGCGATAAGCTGATGAAGGGTGTGGAAAAACCGCACACATACCGTGTTGACAAAAAAACCTGGGCAACGAATGGCGATGACTTTTTGAGCGGAGAGATTCTGGACAAAATCGTGGCAGGCGTCAAGGATATTCAGGCGGAGTTTAAATACCCGCTTGATATCGAATGGGCGCTGGCGAAAGATAAAATCTACTGGCTCCAGGTGCGGCCGATTACAACCACCACAATTGAAGACCCGTTTGAACTGGACAGCGTGCCCATGAGCGAGGGTCATATTTATACGACAGCCAAGATTAAAGATTTGCTTCCTGGCGCCGTCACGCCGTTAACGCTGTCGACCGTTGTGGATGCGCTGGATGTGGGCATGCGCAAAGAGCTGATCAAGCGCGGCGTGATTAAAACAGTGGAGGAAAGCCCGAAAGGCAGCGGTATCGCGCACTTTGGGAATCACCTGTTTGTCAATGTAACCGAAACAAAAAGAATGAATGAGAACATTCCGGGAGCCTCGGACCAGAACGTGGAGACCAGTCTTTTGGCTGGCGGCGATTCAGATGAATCGAGTGAAAAGCGAAATCTGGCATGGCTGAACTATATCGCCGTTGCCCATCGATACTTTAACGCCATCGACGATCATAAGGACGCGATCAAACGGCTTCAGGCCTGGGCGGAAGAAGTGAATATTCCGCTGATGGAAAAAAGTCTGAAATGGCAGATTGAAGAGATCACCAGCAAGATGGAAGCGCTGTATGACGCGTTTTGGCGGCACTATAAGAATACGACCTGTTCCAGCGGTATGGACGGTGTATTGTTCACCCTCTTTACGCAGCGCGGTTTGACGCCGGCTGAGGCGCACCGGCTGCAGACAGAATGCCTGACCAATATTGATGGAATTGACACAGAGGAGATTCCAAAGCGGCTCAAAAACATCGCGCGTGAACTGCTTTTGGATAATCCGCGGATTGTCAACACGGATATGGACGGTGTGAAGTTTGCCATCGAAAACGCTCGGGGCGTATCGAAAACGGCCATAGAAGCATTCTTCAAAGACTATGGACATCGCTGTGTCCTGGAAATGGAATTGCGCAGTAAATCGTGGAACATGGACCATGACGGACTGGCCGCGTACATCAAATCCATGATTGAAAGCGGTCTTTCGGACTTCAAAGAAAGCGGAACTGACGCGAAATACATGGAGTCGGTCGAAGAAAAGTTCGGAACCATTATTGGGGCGGCACTGAAACCGCTCATTGTACAGGCGCGGCAGATGATACAGGCCTGCGAAGAATCCCGCTCACTCGTCATCAAGGTTCTCGAAAAATTCCGTCATGCCTACCATTATCTCGGAAAGAAGATGGTGGAGCACAAATTGATTCCGGATGCGGATTTGATATTTTTCATGACGCACAGCGAGATTCTTGATTTTATCGGGAAAATCGATTTCGATTTCGTAAAAGAAGCGGTTTATAACCCCGTACTTATAAAAAAAGCCATCGCCAGAAAACGCGTATTTGAATTACAGAAGCGCTTTGTATTCGAAGACGTCTATGTCGGTCATCCGAAACCGATACAGGGAGTCAAGGCGGCCGCTTCCGGAAAAACGCTGACGGGTACGCCCAGCAGTTTTGGCGTATTCCAGGGAAAGGCGAGAGTGATTCGTGACCTCGGGGATATCAATCACCTGGTGCGCGGCGAAATTATCGTTGCGAAATTCACTGACATCGGATGGACGCCGTATTTCTGCACAGCCGGAGCGCTGGTGACCGAAACGGGCTCAACGCTGTCGCACGGTGCGGTCATCGCCCGCGAGTTGGCACTGCCGCATATCACGGAAGTGGCGCAGGTTACTCAGATGATCAAAACGGGTGACGAAATTCTGGTGGACGCAGAGCAGGGGAAAATCACCATGCTTTAAACCGGCTTTGCACAGAGCCGGAAGATATGGTATAATACAACCGATATAAAGGACGACAAAGGCGTTGTGAAAACAGCGCCTTTATTTATTTTAAGAAGGTACAATATGGCGATAATGGTAAAAAAGCTGTATAAAAACGGTCGGTTTTTGTACAATATGAAGCTGATTGCCGGAAGCGAGGGCATGCAGAATCTGGTCAACTGGGTGCACATCATTGAGGATGACGATGTGGCCAAGTTTCTGCACGGCAGCGAGCTGGTTTTTACCGCGGGAATTCAAAACAAGAGCGAGGACTGGCTGCTTCGTTATACCCAAAAGCTCTATGAAGCGGGCACCAGCGCGTTTGTGGTGAATATCGGCCCCTACACCAAAGTCATTCCCAAAGAGGTCATCAAATTCTGCAATGAAGTCAATATGCCGCTCTTCACCATCCCGTGGGAAACCCGCATGGTGGATATGACGCGGGATTTCTGCCGCCGCATCATGAACAACGAGCAGGTGGAGACCGGTATTACCACCGCGATGAAGAATATCATCTTTAACATCGGCGACATCGAGTATCAGGTGCAGCAGCTGGAACGGCGGGGCTATGCGCGGGACGGCAGTTTCTGCTTCATCAGCATCAGCATTAAAAATAAAGGCGGGCAGAACACCGAGCTGGCGCTGAATCGGCTGGGGAAAATCGCCGAGCGCATTGTGAAGCGGATGCAGGATCTCTTCATCGTCTTTTCCTACAACGAGTATCTCATTCTCGTGCTGGTCAATTTCAGCGACGAGGAGATTAAGAGCTTTCTGCCGGAGTTTATGGAAACCAGCGCGGGGAGTCTGGGCGAGTGGGAGATGCACGTCGGCATCAGTGACAACAAGATGGGCGTGTTCCATCAGAAGACCAATTTTGAAAAAGCGCTGTCGGCTATGGAGATTGCCAAAAAGAAGGATCTACCGTATTGCTACTATGACGAGCTTGGCATCTATAAAATCCTGTATGCTGTCAATGACACAGCGGTTTTAAGGAGCTATTATAAGGAGATCCTCGGGAAGCTGGAAGCCTACGACGCGGAGAACAGCGCAAGCCTCACCGGCATGCTGGTCACCTATCTGGAGAGCAACGCCAGTCTGGCGGCCGTGGCCGAAAAGCTGTTTATGCACCGCAACACGGTGACCAACCAGCTGAAAAAAATTGAGGAGATTACGGGGTACAATCCGCTGGAGATGGAGGACAAAGTGAAATTCCAGATGGCGCTTTATATCCAGTCAATTTTATAAATTGTACAAAATATGTTAATTTATGCGTCGAAAATCGCCCGGGAAACCCTTTGGATTGTGCATATGCACAATGTAAAATGGTCATATAGCGATTGAATTAATATTCAAGGCGGATATAATAGCATTAAATAAAATTTTAAAAGCAGCAATGAAGCGGCGGTCGAGCAAAGGATTTTTAAGCTCGTTGTCGCTTATTTGTTTTTACGGAGGGCAACTGTGACAGGCCAGGAGATTACCAACAAACTTAAAACATATTCACTGCAATCATGGAGCAAGCAGAGAAACATCAATCCCATTCCGGTCGAAAAGGCCGAGGGTATCTATTTTTGGGACTACGACGGAAACCGTTATTCCGATATGTCCTCGCAGCTGGTCAACCTAAACCTCGGGTTTGGGAACAAGGCCATCGCTGAGGCGATTAAGAAGCAGACCGACCAGTATTGTTTCATGGGCCCGGGCTTCGGCGCAGAATCGCGTGCCACGCTGGCCGAGATGATTATCAAGCTGATGCCGGACAACATGGGCAAAGTGTTCTTCACCAACGCCGGCGCGGAATCCAACGAAAACGCGGTGAAGATGGCCCGTATGTTTACGGGAAGAAACAAGGTATTGAGCCGCTACAGAAGCTACCACGGTGCATCGTTCGGCGCAGGCAACCTGACCGGCGAACCCAGACGCTTCCCGATGGAACCGGGCATTCCCGGGTTCATCAAGTTCTTTGACCCGTATGTCTACCGCGAACCGATTCGCTTTGAAACGGAAAAGGCGGCAACCGAATACTATCTGGCCAAGCTGGAAGAGCAGATCAATTACGAAAACGCGAGTTCGATTGCGGCCATCGTGATGGAAACCATCACAGGTTCCAACGGCGTTATCATCCCGCCCGAAGGCTATCTGCCCGGCGTGCGGGCACTCTGCGACAAATACGGCATCATGATGATCTGCGACGAAGTCATGACCGGATGGTGCAGAACGGGCAAGATGTTTGCCTTTGAACATTTCGGCGTTAAGCCGGATATCGTGACCTTTGCCAAAGGCGTCACCTGCGGTTATGTTCCGCTGGGCGGCGTGGTGGTCAGCAAGGCCATTGCCGATTACTTCGACGATAACATGCTGTCCTGCGGCCTCACTTACAGCGGACATCCACTGTCCTGCGCGGCCGGTGTGGCGAGCGTCAATTACTACATTGAGAATAACATATTGGATAACGTGAAGGCGTCCGGCAAGGTGCTGGGAGAGCAATTGGAAAAGCTGAAAGCTGCGCACGCGTGTGTGGGCGACGTCCGATACATCGGGCTGTTCGCGGCCATCGAACTGGTCAAGGACAAAAAGACCCGTGAAGCGCTGGTGCCCTACGGTAAGGATCCGGAAGGCATCATGGGCAAGATCAAGGGTCTGCTGGGACAGAGAAAGTTCATGACCTACACGCATGAGAACATCATCATCGTCGCGCCGCCGCTGATCATCACCGAGGCACAGGTGCTGGAAGAGATGGCGAAAGTTGACGAGGTACTCAGCATCGTGGATAATGAGTACATCTAAACGCACAGGAGAAATCTATGGCATATATATTCACGGCACCCAAACGCACAGTGATGGGTGAAAACGCTTTATCGGCATGCGAAGCCTATATGAAGCAATACGGCACAAAAGCCATGATCGTTTCGGGCAAGCATGTGACGAAGGCGGGCATGGTGAAGACGCTGACCGACAGTCTGGATGCCTGGGGCATCGCGCACGCGCTGTTCAATGACATTCCGGGCGAACCGACGGTCGAGATGATTGAAGCGGGCGTCAGAGCCTACAGGGATGCAAAATGCGACTTTATCATCGCAATCGGCGGCGGCAGTCCTTTGGACAGCGCCAAGGCGATTGCGGCCATGTCGGTGCTGAAAGGCAAGATACCCGACTATATGGGCAAAGAGATTACCGGAGAGTTTCCGCCGATGGTGATGATTCCCACGACGGCGGGCACGGGTTCGGAAGCGACCAAGTTCACCATCATCACGGACACCGAAACCGATGTGAAGATGCTCCTAAAAGGCGAAGCGTTACTGCCGGATTTGGCGGTGGTGGACGCGGCCTACACGGTCAGTTCTCCGCCATCCATTACGGCTTCGACCGGCATGGACGCGCTGACTCATGCGGTGGAATCGTACATTTCAAAAAGAGCCAATGCGATGACCGACATGTACGCGCTGTCGGCGATTAAAAAGATATTTGCGAATCTGCCCAAGGCATACGCGGACGGAAGCGATATGGCGGCACGGACCGAGATGGCCGCGGCGGCCTATCAGGCCGGACTTTGCATCAACAACGCGTCAGTTACACTGGTGCATGGCATGAGCCGCCCGATCGGCGCGCTGTTCCATGTGCCGCACGGCATATCCAACGCCATGCTGATCTCGGCGTGTATGGCATATGTCAAAGACGGATGCGAAGCGAAATTTGCGGATATGGCCAAGGCCATTGGGGCAGCGGACGAACGCGCCGCGGACAGTGCGGCGGCCAATGCGTTTCTGGAAGCGCTGGCGAAGCTGACCAAAACACTGGAGATTCCGACGCTGGCCGAATACGGCATAGACCCCGAACGGTTCGCCGCGCTGGCAGACAAGATGGCGGGAGACGCGATGACCAGCGGAAGCCCGCAGAACTGCATTCGAAGCGTCGAAAAAAGCGACTTGCTGAAGATTTACAGCAGTCTCTGGTAATAGAAACTCAAACAATCGAATAACACGAGATTACAAAGGCGTAAGGTTTTTTCTAATTAGGAGAGAGAGCTTTACGTCTTTATGTTTACACGAAAAGGAGTATACGAAAATGAATATAGCGGCAGGAACAAAATTGGAACCGGAGATTATCATCGACGACTTAACCGTCGTATTCCCGTCCAATAACGGCGGCGACCCGATTAAGGCGCTGAAGAATATCAATCTTGAAATCGGCCAGGGCGAGTTTATCTCGCTGGTGGGTCCTTCGGGATGCGGCAAGACCACGCTGCTTCGCACCATCGCCGACCTGCAAAACCCCACGACGGGCAGCATCTCCATCCGGGGACTGACGCCCAAGCAAATCCGCATGGAGAAGAAATTCGGCATCGTGTTCCAATCGCCCGTATTGTATGACTGGCGGACGGTTCGGCGCAATGTGTGTATGCCGATGGAGATTAAGGGCCTGCCCAAGAAGCACAGAACGGCGCGCGTCACCGAGATGCTCGAGATGGTGGGGCTCTATAAATTTGGCAAACAGTATCCGCACGAGCTTTCGGGCGGTATGCAGCAGCGCGTGGGCATTGCGCGGGCGCTGGCGATCGACCCGGAAATTTTGCTGATGGACGAACCGTTCTCGGCTTTGGACGAGTTCACCAAAGAAAAACTGCACGAAGACCTCCTGAATATCTGGCGGCAAACCAAAAAAACCATCGTGTTTGTCACGCACAACATTCAGGAAGCGGTATTCCTTTCGGACCGCGTGGTGGTGCTCTCGCCGCATCCGGGCCGTGTCTCGGCGGTCATCGACGTCAATATCCCAAGACCCAGAGCGCTTTCCATCAAGCGGTCAGCCGAATTCAACGCGCTGGTGGCCGAGGTTCGCTCCAGTTTTGAGGGGGTGTAGGAGTGCAGCGCATTAAAAAGTTCTTTACATCCAAACAGATGGTCACCGTCGTTTGGGTTTTAGGCATCATGGTCCTCTGGGAGATCGGCGCGTTTATCGTGGCCGGTACCAAACGGTCGCCGGAAAACGTTCTGCCCCATCTGTACCAGATTGTCCAGTCAGTGTTCAGCACCAAACTGGTCAACGGATCGCAGACGGCCTTCCAGATTGTCTTAAGCAACGCAGGCCTGACGCTGTTCCGGGCGGGCATTGGTTTTCTCATCGGCGCGGGCATCGGCTTTCTGCTGGCACTGCTCATGAATCTGGTGATGCCGATTGAAAAAATCGTATTTCCGTACCTCATGGTCATCCAGATGATACCTATCTTGGGTATGGCGCCGATTATCCTCGCCATCACCAAGGACATCAACAAGAGCCGTATCGTCATCGCCGCCATCCTTACCTTCTATCCGGTGGCGACCAACACCTTGGCGGGCTTTAAATCGGTGGAAAAGGAAAAGCACGAGCTGATGCACTCCATCGCGGCGACCAAGTACGAGATATACACCAAGCTTCTGATTCCGTCATCCATCCCGTATCTGTTTACCGGCCTTAAGATTTCGGCCCCGATGGCTATTACGGCGTCGATTCTGGTGGATACCCTGCAGGGCGGCGGCGGACTTGGATGTATGCTGTCCCAGTCATTGAAGCACGCGATGACCATCTACGTTTTCTGGCAGATCGTGTTCTTCTCGGCCATCGTCGGCATCTTAAGCTACTACCTGATGTCCCTCATCGAAAAAGCGGTTTCGCCGTATAAAAGGATACACAAATAAGATGAAGAAGATTAAAGAAATCGTCAATAAGAATAGTTTTGCCACGACGGTATACCCGATTCTTTTCGGTGTGCTGATCGTGGTGCTCTGGCAGACGCAGATTCTGCATAAGATTCTGGGTGCGGACACGTTTACGCTTCCCATGCCCAGCCGGATTTTTGATATCATTCTGGCCAACACCGATTCGATTTGGACCAATGTCGTGGCTACGCTGATTGTCGCCATCGGCGGTCTCATCGTCGGTTCGGCACTCGGCTTCATGCTGGGCGTGCTCGCCACCTTTGCGCCGAAATGGGGCGCGGGCGGACTCACCGTCATCGCGGCGTTTAACGCCATCCCCATCATCGCTATCGCCCCCATCGCCAACAACCTGACCAAGGACCTCAGCGATAACCCGGAGATTCGCAGTATGATTGCCAAAATGATAGTGGTGACGCTCACCTGCATGGTGCCGATGAGCATCAACGTCAATCGCGGCATGACCGAGCTTAAACCCTTTTCGCTGGATCTGATGAAATCCTATGCGGCGGAAAACAGAACGGTGTTCTTCAAGCTTCGCCTGCCCAACAGCGTCCCGTACATCTTTACGGCGCTTCGGGTCAGCGTGCCGGTCTGCGTCATCAGCGCGCTGGTCAGCGAATATTTTGCCGAATTCATCATCGGCGTCGGAAGGCAGATTCGAGAGAACATCGTGCTGGCGCAGTACGCGACAGCCTGGGCCTACATCACGGTGGCCTGCGCCATCGGGATTATCCTGTACATCATTTTGCTCATCGCGGAAGGTATCACGCTGAAAGGCCGGAAATAATCGGTCTTTTGGCTGAATATAAAAATTTATAAGGAGTGGAAAAAATGAAAGTGAATGCAATGCTGAAAATCAAGAAACTGGGCATATTGTTTCTGGTATGCGCAATGGTATTGTCGGTCTTCGCGGGTTGTACCGCAAAGACGAGTACAGAAGCGGCTCCGACTGCTACAGCCGCTGCAACAGAAGCACCGGCAGTTGTTGAGGGTCCTTACTACAGCGCGGATATGACGGCCGAACAGATCGTCGTTGACGCCGCAAGCCAGGGCAAGGTCGGCAACTGGGGACTTGGCAACGAATATGAGATTCAGGCCCTTTTGAGCAAATACGGCCAGGATACCACCTATTTGAGCCAGGCGTTTGACATGGACGGCTTTGACGATGACTCGATCTTACTGGCATCGGCGATGACCTACAACGAACTGGGACTGGTTAAGAACTCCTACGACGGCGGTTACGGCTACGGCGATACTGTATCCTACATCGACATGAACGATGAAGGCGTCGCGATGCTGGAAGACAACATCTTCTGCACCAAGACCTTTGCCGAAGCAAACCCGAACACCGTTAAAGCGTTTATCGCGGCTTCCATGAAGGGCTGGGCATATGCCTGCGCCAATCCGGAAGAAGCGGCCGAAATCGTTTACAGCTACGGCTCTTCGGTTTCCAGCGAACATCAGGCTTACATGGCTGGCGAAGTCAAGAAACTGGTTGAAACCGACACCGCCGGCAACACCGTCACCGTATACGGCAAAATGGACACCGCCGCGATGCAGCAGACGCTGGATCTGGCGAAAACCTATATCAAGCTGGACGACGCGGTAGCCGCTGATGCACTGGCTGGCTTTGAGCTTTCCAACATCATGGATTCTACCTACTGGGATGCCGCTATGGCTGACGGCGCGGTTCTGGGAACTCCCGAGAAAACCGATGTCACCATCCAGCTGAAATGGCTGCCGCAGGCTCAGTTCATGGGCTACTATGTGGCGCTGGCCAAAGGCTACTATGATGAAGTCGGCCTGAATGTGACCATCACACCGGGCGGCGGCGACATTTCCGAAACCACCGCAGTATACTCCGGACAGGTTGACTTTGGTGTAACCTGGGTTTCCAACCTGATCGCGGCCAACGCGGGCGGCATGGACCTCATCGAAGTAGCGCAAGTATTCCAGAGATCCGGTCTGGTTCTGGTCTACAAACTGAACGACTAATGATTGATTAACACATTCATTTGGCTGGGGTGCGGGAATTCTCTCGCATCCCGCCAAAATAATTAAAACAGCACGATATTTTACGAAACCTGCTTAATTGCTTTTAGATACTCAATGAAAAACAATTAACCAGGGATTCATAAAGAGGAAACAGCGAGCAAAGGAGCCAAAAAACGATGGATTTGATTATTAAAAACGGAACGATTATCAACGCAAAAGAGAGCTATACGGCAGACATCGCCGTGAAGGACGGCAAAATAGCCTGCATCGGAACCGGTCTGGATATGAAAGCAGACCAGGTGGTGGACGCCAAGGGCATGCTGGTTCTTCCGGGCGGCATCGATGTGCACACCCATCTGGCCATGCCATTTGGCGGAACGGTCTCGGCGGACAGCTATCTGGCGGGAACGCGGGCCGCGGCCTGCGGCGGTGTGACCACGGTGTTCGACTACCCCATCCAGCGTAAAGGACGCGGGATTGTGGAGACCGTTAAGGAACGTATGGCCATGTGCGACCCTGAAGCCTGCGTGGACTACGCCTTCCATTGCTGTATCACTGACTTAAACGAGGGCGCTATCCTCGATGAATTTCAGTCGGCGGTGGATTACGGCGTAACCAGCTTCAAGTGCTTCTTGGTCTACAAAAAAGAGGGACTCATGGTGGACGATGGTTCACTGGTCAAGATTCTGCTGAAAGCCAAGGAAGTCGGCGCCATGACCAACATCCACGCCGAAAACCCCGATCTCATCGATATGTATGTGGCGCAGTTT
This sequence comes from uncultured Clostridia bacterium, assembly GCA_937863465.1. Classification (GTDB taxonomy): domain Bacteria; phylum Bacillota; class Clostridia; order Christensenellales; family CALMFG01; genus CALMFG01. The sequence goes on along the minus strand of CALMFG010000059.1, from coordinate 13,155 downwards.
AAGGCGGAAGGCAAGCTATCGGCCTGGTACCACTATATGAGCCGGCCCGAGTTTGTGGAAGCCGAAGCCGACAAGCGCGCTGTGCATTGGGCCAAATCGGTGGACGGTTCGCTCTATATCGTGCATATGGCCGACAAGGAAGGTTTGGAAGCCGCGCTGGAAGCCAAACGGCAGGGCTATAACATCTATATCGAAACCTGCCCGCAGTATCTGGAGTTCACCAGCGATGTTTATAAACGCGAAGACGGCAGAAACTTTGTCTGCTCGCCGCCCATTAAAGGCCAGGAGAGCCAGGACGCGCTGTGGGAAGCGATTCGCCTCGGCGGCATCGACACCGTCGCCACCGACCACTGCCCCTTCCAGAGCTTTGAAAAAGACTGGGGCAAGGACGACTTCACGAAAATCCCCAACGGCTGTGCGGGCATCGAGAACCTGTACCCGTATATGCTGTCGGCGGCTAACCAAGGGAAAATCTCCTTCAACCGCGCGGTGGAACTGTGCGCTGAGAATCCGGCTAAGCTGTTCGGTTGCGCCGAAAAAGGTTCCCTGACCGTGGGTAAGGATGCGGATATCGTCATCTATGACCCGAAGAAGGATTTCACCATTTCGGTAGAGAACATGCACTCGGACTATGACCACACCATCTGGGAAGGCAAGAAGGTGAAGGGATATCCCGTGAAAACCTTTGTGCGCGGCACGCTGGTCTACGCGGACGGCGAATTTACCGGCAAACCGGGCTTTGGCAAATATGTGAAGCGCATACCTAAAAAATAAGCTTGGAAGTGATTGAAATTGACAGAATTGAAATACAGAGAAATATCGATTATTGAAGAGGCGGGCGCTTGCCTGCTGTGCCACGAGGCGGCTTGCACCAAGGCCTGCCCGGCGGGCATTTTGGCGGACAAAGTCATTCGTTCCTTACGCTTTGAGAACTTTTCGGGTGCGGCGGCTTTGCTGCCCGAAACGGTGCCCTGCGCGGCTTGCGAAACCCGCGCCTGCGTGGACGCCTGCGTCAAGGCCAGGATGAACCGCCCGATTGCGGTGGATTCGCTGATGCTGCTGGCGGCCGAAGGGAAAAAGCCGGGCAAGGCGGATGTGGATTTATCCATCACGTTTTGCGGCGTGCCGTGCGAGAACCCGTTCTTTCTGTCCTCGTCAGTGGTGGCCAGTAATTTCGAGATGGTGGCCAAAGCGTTTGACATGGGATGGGCCGGCGCGGTCTTTAAAACGGTCGGGACGTTTGTGCCGAACGAAGTATCGCCGCGTTTCGACGCGCTACGCAAGGAATCGCTCCCGTTTGTGGGCTTTAAAAATATCGAGCAGATTTCCGAATATACACTGGAAGAGAATTTAAAATATTTAAAACAGCTTAAAGACGCTTACCCAACCAAGGTGCTGGTGGCTTCCATCATGGGGCAGAACGAGGACGAATGGACCGAGCTGGCGCGGCTGATGACCGAGGCGGGCGTGGATATCATCGAGTGTAACTTCTCGTGCCCGCATATGGCGGCCAACGGACTGGGGTCGGACGTGGGACAAAACCCCGATATGGTCACGGCCTTTACCAAAGCCACAAGGCGGGGAACGCATCTGCCGATTCTGGCCAAGATGACGCCCAACATCGGCAACATGGAGATTCCAGCCATCGCGGCCATGAAAGCCGGAGCCGACGGAATTGCCGCCATCAACACCATCAAGAGCGTGATGAACGTCAACCTCGATACTTTTTCTTCGGGGCCGGACGTAAAAGGAAAAACCAGCGTGGGCGGATATTCGGGTAAGGCTGTGAAGCCGATCGCCTTACGGTTTATTCAGGCCATGAAGGACTGCGCCGAGATTGCCGACGCGCCGATCAGCGGGATGGGCGGCATCGAGACCTGGCGGGATGCCGCCGAGTTTCTGGCGCTGGGATGCGAGAATGTACAGGTGACCACGGCTGTCATGCAGTACGGCTATCGGATTATCGACGACCTCATCGACGGGATGACATCCTATCTGACGGATTCGGGGAAAAAGAGCGTGACCGAGATTGTCGGCAAAGCACTGCCCCAGATTATCGCAGCCGACGACTTGGAAAGAAGCAGCATCTGTTACCCGAAGTTTTTGCGGGAACGCTGTGTCGGCTGCGGCCGGTGCACCATCTCCTGCTACGATGGCGGACATCAGGCGATTAAGTGGGACAGCCAGGAAGGGAAACCCGAACTGATCGCCGCAAAATGCGTGGGATGCCACCTGTGCGTCAAGGTTTGTCCGGCGGCGGCGATTGTTGAAGGAACACGCGTAGCGAAAAAGTCGAGAATTTAATCAAAGGAGATAGATCATGATAGCATGCAGTTTTGAAAGATTGGACGACAAAATTAAGACTTTCAGCAAATTCGGAGACACAGGCAAAGGCGGCATCACGCGGTTTTCCCTGTCGCCCGAGGCGCTGATGGCCAGAGCGGAGTATAAGAAACGGATGGAGGCCATCGGCGCGACGGTGGTCACCGACGACATGGGCAACATGTACGCGACCATTCCGGGCAGTGAGAACCTGCCGGCGATTGTGGCGGGGTCCCATCTGGATTCGGTCCGTCAGGGCGGCAACTTCGACGGCGTTCTTGGGGTGCTCACCGCCATGGAAGTGGCCGAAACCATCGTGAAAGAGAAAATCCCGCATCGGCATCCGCTGACCGTGATGGTCTGGACGAATGAGGAAGGCGCGCGGTTTGAACCGGCGATGATGTCATCCGGCGTCATCTGTAATAAGTTTGACAAAGCGGCCATGCTGGCTTCGGTGGCCAAGGATAAGCCGGGCTATACGTTTGGACAGGCTCTGGAGGAGAGCGGATATATCGGCAGTGAGAAAAACCGTTTGACGCCGGACAAGTACGTGGCGCTGATGGAACTCCATATCGAGCAGGGCCCGGTTCTGGAAGCCGAAGGCATCCAGATCGGCGTGGTGGAAGGCGTTTGCGGCATGGTGAACTACGAGTTTACGTTTGTGGGTCAGGCCGGACACGCGGGCACCACCCCCATGAAGTATCGTAAGGACGCGCTGTACGCGGCCGTCAAGACCATCCAGTACCTGCACGACGAGCTAAACGAGCTGGACAGCAAGCTGGTCTACACGACGGGCAAAATCTCCGCCCACCCGAATATCCATACGATTATCCCGGACGAGGTGAAGTTCACGCTGGACGCACGCCATCAGGATCCCGAAGTGATTAAGCAGGTGGTGGAGATTATCCACAAGATTCCGGCCGAGGTCGAGAAGTGCAAGGTGAGCTTTACGGAAGCCTGGTCCAGAAAGACCGTCAACTTCACGCCCGAGATTGTCAACTATGTGGAAAAGAGCGCGAATGACTTTGGATATTCCAGCATGCGGCTGTACTCCGGCCCGGGACACGACGCCCAGTTTGCTATCGACGTACTGCCCGCGGCCATGATCTTTGTGCCCAGCGTGGGCGGCCACAGCCACTGCGAACTGGAATTCACGCCGACCGAAGACTGCCTGAACGGCGCGAACGTGCTCTTAAAGACCGTGCTGTATATCGATCAGCAGTAATTGGGGATTGATTGCACGATAAAACTTAAGCCTAATATGTTTTTATATAAGACAGCCTTTCTCGATGCGATTTGAGAGAGGCTGTTTTAGTATCATGAGATAAACCAGAAGGCGCATTTCCGGCTGGACAACCGGTTTCGCGTATGCTAGAATAACCAAAGAATATAGACACCACGGAGGTTGAAAAAGGTTTAATGCGCAAATAGTTAATCGGATTTTAAGGGTACACAGAAACGAAAGGCCGCATCACGTGCGGCGAATTTTGTGCATCTTTAAGAAATCAGTATTGACTATCGCATAGCTTTTTTCTGCAAAGGAATATGATTTCTTTTGATGCCTTTGGGAGGTGTTTTTTATTTTAATCATTGATATGAACAACATACTGGCGGAATTTGGTGAACGTAAGCTATTTTTCATCAAATCACTGTCGGTCTATTCGGGCGAAAAAATCGGGATTGTCGGCGAAAACGGCGCAGGCAAGACCACCCTTTTAAACATCATCACAGGAAAGACGCGGCCGACAGCAGGAACGGTTGACCGAAACGGCAGTTTTAGCTATATCACACAAAATGTGACAGACGTTCCGATGGGCGGCGATTTGGGTGAAAAGCACCAGTGGCAGGTGCCGGATATGCCGAAAAGCGGCGGGGAGCTGATGCGGGCCAAGATTGCGGACGCGCTGGCGAAGGACGGCGATCTTTTGGTCTGCGACGAACCGACGTCGAATCTGGATGAACAGGGAATCCGCCGGCTGGAAACCGCGCTGGCCGGATGCAGGAACACAGTGCTTCTGGTCAGCCATGACCGCGCACTGATGGACAAAATATGCACCGGGATTTGGGAAATCCGGGACGGAAGCGTGCGAACCTTTCGCGGGAATTACTCGGCCTTTAAAGAACAGCAGGAGAAGGAAAGACAAAACCAGAAGAGGGAATATGAGAAATACGTCCAAACAAAGAAGAGCCTGGAACAGGCGCTTTTGGACAGAAGCAGTAAGGCCCAAAGCATGACGCGGACACCCAAACGGATGGGGAACAGCGAAGCGCGGCTCCATCGGATGGATGTGCGGCAAAAAGCGGGCAAAGTGAGTGCGGCCGCCAAAAACATACGGAACCGAATTGACAGCCTTGAAGTGAAGGAAAAGGTTCGGGACGAAACCAATTATCGCATCGTTGCGGAGTCAGAGAGCCAGAAAGCGGGGAAGTGCGCGGTAGTCGTTGAAAATCTCAGCTTTTCGTATGGCCAAAAGCCCATTTTAAAAAACGTTTCGTTTTATGTCGAACGAAAGGAACGCGTGTGCATCGCTGGAGACAACGGCAGCGGAAAATCCACACTCTTAAATTGCATCGCTTGGGGCAATGACGGCGTACGTATGGGCCCGAAGGACACTATCGGGTATTTTGACCAGAACTGCCTCGGCTTGGACGGGGATAAGAGCATCTTAGCGTTTGTGATGCAAACCAGCAGATTGTCCGAATCCCTGACCCGAACGACCTTAGCCGAGCTTGGCATCAAACGAGAAGATGTGCATAAGGAAATTCGGGTACTGTCCGGCGGCGAAAGAAACAAGACGGCGCTGGCGGCGCTGATCTGTCGTCAATGTTCGGTTTTGATTCTGGACGAGCCCACCAATTACATGGATGTCTACATGATGGAGGCGCTGGAAAATCTGCTGGTCGGCTACGACGGCACCATCATCTTTGTTTCGCACGACCGGCGATTCCGGCAAAACGTGGCCACACGGAGCCTGCGGCTGGAAAACGGCATATTGCGCGATGCGGAATCACTGCCGCCAAAAGAGCACGCCGACCGAAAGGTCAGCGTGATGCTGCTGGAACTGCGGGCAGCTGAGCTGATTGAAAAGAAAAGAGGCCGCACCGAAGCACAGCAGGCCGAGATGGAACGGGAATACGTGCGTATTATGGCGGAGGTCAACCGGCTGAAGAACCAGGACTGATGAGAGAAGTGAAGCAGATTAAGCGAAGAGGCCACCCAACATCGGCCTTTTCGCGATATGGATTGGCACGGGACATCGTTGAGCATCTTTCCAAAACGACAGGTTCTGTCGGCACTATTGAACGAAAAAAACAATTAACCATAGAACCATCATCCGAGCAATGGTATAATATGAGCAATTTAAGTCAGTTTGACATTTGTATTTTTAAGGAAGGCAGGCATCCACCATTTCTCCTTACGTATTTATCGCAAAAATCAAAATTAAATCGGCGCTGACGTATCGGTTCAATATCGTCTCCACAGTGATTCTGCAGGGCATCATCATGTTTGCCAGCATCTTTTTCTGGATGGCGGTTTACGGAAATCGCGACAGCGCGATGGGCGTCACGCGCGAAAGTATGCTGACTTACGCCATCATGTCCGCCTTTATCGGAAGCCTTTTCACGTATGATGTGGAGGATCGAATCATCCAGAGCGTACGCAAGGGCAGCATTGCGCTGGATATGCTGAAACCGGTGGGCCTGTTCGGCATATTTTTGGCCGAGGATATCGGCGGCATGCTGGTGGCGCTGTTGCAGCGGGGGCTGCCGCTGTTGATATTGGCCGGACTATTTATCCAGATGCCCGTGCCGGCGTCCGGCCTGCACCTGCTGTTGTTTATTCCCTGCTTTGTGCTAAGCTACGCCATCAACTGGCTGATTGCGGCGATGTTTGGCATGTGGGCATTCACAGCCATCTCGCTGGGGCCCATGCGCTCGGTCAAAGCGCATCTGGTCACGATGCTTTCGGGGAGTCTGGTGCCGCTTTGGTTTTTTCCGGGATGGCTCCGCGGCGTTTTGGAAGTTCTGCCGTTCCCGTACATCTATCAGCTGCCGTTGTCCGTCTATATCGGCCGCTACGACTGGAACACCCTGATAAATCAGATGGGCATCCAGCTGGCATGGACGGGATGTCTTTATGGGTTGTTTATGTGGCTTAAGAAGCGGGCAGTCAGCCGCGTGATGGTTCAGGGGGGTTAAATGGGTCGGATTCGGTATTACTGCTCGGTGGGCAGTCTTTATATCAAGCAGTCTCTGCAAAGCACATTGGAATATCCGGCCAATCTGGCCGGCTGGTTTATCTCTAACCTCATGCAGTTTGGCATTGGGTTTGCCATCATCCGATTTGTCATCGCGGAGTTCGGCGCATTGCAGGGCTGGGGTTTGGCCGAACTGGCGTTTCTCTATGGGCTTTCGGTGCTCAGCCACGGGATTTCGGTGATTTTATTTGTGCCGACCTGGTATATGGGAAATTTAATCGTGGACGGAGAAATGGATTTGTTTCTGCTCCGGCCGCTGAACGTCCTGTTCCAGTTTCTGTTTCTGGATTTTAATCTCATTGGAATCACCGACCTGATACCCGGCGCGCTCATTTTTGCATATGGGTGCATCTCGCTTCACTTTGTCTTGACATGGCTGAATGTGTTGTATATTGTTCTGGCCGTTGTCGGCGGCGCGCTGATTCGCGGCGGGATATGGCTGATGCTGGGATCCATCTCGTTTTGGGTCAAGAACCGGGCCAGCTTTATTGTGCTGACTATGCAGTTGTACGACAAAACCACCATGTACCCGTTAAGTATCTATCCGAGATTTCTGCAAATCTTCTTTACAGTCGTCATTCCACTGGGCTGGATTGCCTTATACCCCGCCAGCGGGATTCTGGATAAAACACTGCCCTTTTATATTCCTGTGAGCATGCCGGTGGTCTCGATGGCCGTCGGAGCGCTTCTCTTTTTGATTGCCTGTCTGATGTTTATGCGCGGGCTGAAACGGTACGAAAGCGCGGGAACCTGATGCCCAGGGCGGCTTAAATGGGCGAAAAAGAAAGTGAGACAACTATGTCGGTAATCGAAGTCAACCAAATCGTCAAGGAATTCAATGTCGTCAAGCGCGAAAAAGGCCTGAAGGGTTCATTAAAAGCGTTGATTAAGCCCGAGCGCCAGACGATCAAGGCGGTGGACGGCATCAGTTTTTGTGTGGAAAAAGGCGAGATTGTGGCCTATATCGGTCCGAACGGGGCGGGAAAAAGCACCACGGTGAAGATGATGGCGGGTATCCTGACACCCACCTCCGGCGAGATTTTAATCAACGGCGTCTCCCCGCATAAAAACCGAAAAAAAGTGGTGGCCGACCTCGGCGTCGTTTTTGGCCAGCGCACTCAGCTGAACTGGGATTTACGTCTGGGCGAAAGCTTTGAGCTTCTAAAACGCATCTACCAGATTGACGAAGCGACCTACCGCGCGAACTTAAAAACGATGAACGAGATTCTCGCCATCGACGAATTATTGAGCACGCCGGTGCGCCAGCTTTCTTTAGGTCAGCGCATGCGGGGGGATCTCACTGCCGCCATGCTGCATTCGCCGTCCGTTTTGTTTTTGGATGAGCCCACCATTGGATTGGATGTGGACGCCAAAAATGCCATACGAAAATTCATCAAAGATATCAACCAGAGCCGAAAGACCACGATTGTATTAACCACGCATGATCTGGGAGATATTCAGGAACTCTGCAATCGGGTCATCATTATCAACCACGGCAAGGTGATTGAAGACGGTTCGCTGAACGATCTAATCGAAAAGATTGCGCCGTTCCGGCATTTGATTGTGGACTACTATGCGGATATCGCGCCCAACCACCCCAAAGCGAAGATTGTGGACAAAGCGGATACGCGTGTCACCTATCGCTTCTGGAAGAAGGACATCACCGCCGCCCGGCTGATTGAAGATCTCTCCAAAACGGTACAAATCAGGGACGTCAGTCTGGAAGAGGCCGATATTGAGGATATCATCAGCATCGCTTATAAAGGGAAAAAAGCAGACTGAAAACCAATCTGCTTTGGAACGCACTTTTGGACGATTGACGGATTTCTATTGACGTTGCTTTAGCGCGATATATTGAACAACCGAATAATACAGCATGACCAGCGCCGAACTCAGCAATACACTTCCCAAAATATCGGTCAGCCAATGAACGCCGGAAACAAGCCGGCCGACGACGATGACGGCGGCGAATATGATTGACGCCGTATTAACTGCAGTTCTGAGACGGCTTGCCTGAATCAGCCGATTGAACTGCATGATGGCTGTGGGGATGATACAGAGGACGAGCATGGTGGTGGAAGAAGGATATGATGCTTCCAAAACGTTCTGAATGAGAACGGGTCTGTAATTGACGACATGATATTCAAAAAAAGTGTAGGCGCCGATAACCAGCAGATAAAAGCCGCCCAGCACCAAAATGCTGGGGTCCACACGCTTCAAGCTTTTTCTTCGGATGAGTTGAACCAGTCCCAATACGGCAAAGCCCAAAGCGATCAGGATAGCCGCCACGCTGAGCCAATCGGTCACGATATAGAGGAGCAAATGGACACCCAAGAGGTCGGCCATCGCCGCATTAATCGCCGAGAGCCCAACGGAGGAACCTTCCGGACCGATGGGACTGATATCCACATACATGAGCATGACCGTGAGGACGGCAAACAGAACCAATAAGGCTCCGGCAAGGGCAAAATTCCGATAGTGTTTCATTTTTCTAAATCTCCATTCATATTCGGTGTGATAAGGACTTCAAGTCCGATATCAGCCTATCATGGAGATTATTTAATTGTAAGAATTGCGCAGTGACATGGGTGACACGATTCGTGTCATCGTAGTTTCATCAGCAAAACGCCTTTAATTAAAAGCAGACTAAACATGAATACGGCGGCATAGGGCTGACCGCTGAGTATAAAAATCAGCACACACAGAACACTGAGTATCACAGAAATCCGATGTTTGCGCTTCGTCCATATCAGGCTGCGACAGCTTTGCATAGCCAGCATCGCGATTCCGAACACAGCGGTCAGAGCCACAAGCACGAAATACGGTATGCGAATATAGACCGGAATATCCGTGATTGCGGTCAAGGCCACAGCCTCAATCCGGGTTTCTCCCTGCTGACCAAAGAACGGCAGGAAAAACAAGAGCGCCGCCGCACAGTCCAGCGTTCCAAAAACGACATCCGATAAATTCTGCGCCTTTTCTTTGCGCTCAGATTCGGCAAGGGATATTAGTTCTTCCCCGGAAAGCAGTTCATCAATCGACACCGAAAACAGCTTTGAAATCTCTTTGAGTGAATCAATGCTGGGATAGCCACGGCCGGATTCCCATTTGGAAATGGCTGTACGCGAAACATACAGCGCTTCCGCGAGCTCTTCCTGGGTAATGTTCTTCTGCTTTCGTAGTTGCTGCAATTTCTCGTGTAGTTCCATTTTTGCGGTTTATCCATCTCAAATTGACATAAGAATCTCTAATCGAGAAAAAAGGCCGAGGCCCATTTTGTGAGCAATATAAATTTTACCATACTCACAAGAAAAAAACCATTCGCCCGCGAGACCACGTGCGTATGAGCTTTTCGGTGTGGAACCGCGAAAAACAACCAGTGCTGCCTTTCACTAAGGTGAGCATTAGCGGACTTCGCGACCTCGGTGCCGCTGAATCCGGCCCTGCCCCTCATGACAGAAAGCGGGATTTTTATAAACACGCGAAAACTGATATGCAGAACGAGTTACATAGCGTTTTGCACAAAAAAAGCATCCGAGTGCGTTGCTTAAAAATTGAGATTGATCTTTTTTTTGGCAACGAAAAAGTTCCACTCGCATGCAGGCAGAGATTCTAATCGAATATGAACCAAATAGGGATTTCAATCTAAATGGAATATAGAATAGACTGGTGTTATAATTATCTTAATTGGAATGGATGAATAAATCGGGGCAGTTTTGTTGGGCCGAAGCAGATGCGATACCAGAAGGGGAACACATGAAAAAATCAATTGATAGAATTGATACAGCGTTTAGTATTCTCGTGTTGATCATCACGTTGTTTTTAATTGGCGATTTGTTTATCAATGTTCCTGTCAATTTCCGCAATACGATTAATCGGGGAATTCTGACTATAGACAGCGATATTAGCCAAACAAACGGAATCATTGCACTGGACGGGGAGTGGGAGTTTTACCAGAACGAGCTGTTAAGCGATAATCAGGAATCTGAGCATGAACCGCTTCTGGTTGATGTGCCGGGGACTTGGAACAATGAAACCAACTATCCAGATATGGAATCACGGTTTGGGTACGGAACATACAAGCTGGATGTGAAGCTATCCGGCGCAGACGATAAAATCTTGGGGCTATATGTTAATTGTATTCCCTGTGCGTATAAAATATTCATTAATGAAAAATTGATCGGGCAAAACGGGATGGTTGGTGACAGCCTGGGAACAGAAGAAGCCGATATCAGACCCGATGTATTATATTTTGTTGCACCCTCAGATGAGTTTGCAATCACGATGCAGGTTTCGAATTATCACTTTGCCAAGGGCGGCTTTTGGACCAGCATGTATTTAGGCGGCCAGAATAATATCCAGAAGTTCTATCAAGTCAAAACAACAAAAGATATCTTCCTTCTGGGTATCCTATTTGCGGTGGGCATGCTTAATCTTTTCCTGTTTCTTTCAAAATACAAATTGAAACAACAGCTGTATTTTGCTTTGCTTTGTTTTCTAGCCATTTTGCTGATCGATTTTGATGATAACATGTTGATATACAAATCGTTTTCGAACATGAGCTTTGCGACGATGGTGAAACTCTGGTACGTCCCATCTTCGTTGATTCCTTTTTTGGTTGTCTTGTATGTGGTTGAACTCTTTAAATTCAGTAAGGGCAGAGTCATCATCTCTATCCTGGCATTTCTAACGGCGCTCAATGTGATGACGGATTTGTTTGTGTCGACACGGACGAATACTGTATTCAGCGAGGCCAGCAATATCGTATCTGCGGTTGCTTTGGTATTCGCTCTTCTGGTTGTGTTTAGGTCCATAAAAGCTTATAAAAAAACGGCAATTCTGAATTTGGTCAGTTTTTCAATCATTCTTGTCAGTTTTATTTATGACTATATGTTCTATTATACCAATATTTATGATTTGAATATTGGCGCAACGATTACCTATGCCATTGTAATAGCGGTCTTGCTGCAAGCCTACATTCTGGCGATTGACTTTGAAGAGACGCATCAGCAGAGGGAACAAGCGATAAGACAGGCGGTGCAAGCCGAACTGGCTTTTTTACAGGCACAGATTAAGCCGCATTTTCTCTATAACGCCCTCTCGGCGATTGAAAACGTATGCTACAAAGACAGCAAACGAGCCGGTGAACTCATTACCGACTTAACGTTCTATCTTCAGAATTCTTTTGATTTTGGGAATTTAGAGCGGTTCACGACACTATCGCGCGAACTGCAGTTTATCAATAATTATATGCATATCCAAAAGGAACGGTTTGGTGACCGCATAAGCTATGAGGAACAGATTGAAGTTCCGCTCTCAACCCGAATCCCGATGCTCGTCCTTGAGCCTTTAGTTGAAAACGCAATCCAGCACGGTATCTCCAAAGCAAAAGAAGGCGGATCGGTCAAGCTATCCGCAAGCGGCACACGCGATGGTATCCGTTTCCGGATTGAAGACGACGGCGTTGGCATGGACGAGCAATTGATGAACCATTTATTTGATGAGAACGCCGAAAGAAAAGGCGTGGGCTTAAAGAACATCCAAAAGCGACTGCAAAGCATATACGGCGAACAAGTATCGCTGCATATTGAAAGTGAACTAGACGCAGGGACAACCGTGTGGTTTGTATTGCCACCGAATGAAGGAGGAGACACGTGATTCGAGCGGTTATCATTGATGATGAAAGGCACGCGCATGACCGATTTGTACGCGTCACAAAAGAAGTCGAGGGCATTGAAGCGGTCGGTTCGTTTACGAATGGGGAAGAAGCGATTGCGTTTCTGAGCAAGAATCCTGCAGACGTGGTTTTTTTGGATATTGAAATGCCGGGGAAAACAGGAATTGAACTGGCGCGCGATATTCAGGATATCCAGAGCAATATTGATATTGTGTTTTTGACGGCCTATAAGGAGTATGCGGTGGACGCATTTGAGCTGGATGCGACAGACTACATCGTCAAACCCATCTCTGCGGCGCGCCTGGAAAGCACCATCAAACGTATACACGAAAAGCAGGCCAAGCAGCAAGTAAGAAAGAAACCAAAGATCACTTGCTTTGGCGCGTTCAGCATTGAGGTGGACGGGGAGTTGCTTGTTTGGAAGAACCGACGTGCCAAGGAATTGCTGGCCTATTTAGTGCACCGTGGGGGTGTGCCAGCATCGTGGGAGCAAATTGCAGAGGCTTTGTGGTTTGATTTGGATTATGATAAAGCACACGCCAACCTGCATTCCACCATGTATCGCTTAAGAAATCACCTGGCGCAGGCAGGGATCTCTCATATTCTGGATGGTTTGCGTGACAATTATCGGATTAAACCCGATGAAGTGGATTGCGATTACTACGTATATAAAGATACCGGAGAACTGCCGCCGTTATCTGAACGATACTTTGAGGAGGATGGTTACGCCTGGGCGGCGGAACGCGCCGCCAGAATTGAACAATTGCAAAAGTAATATGGCGCATACAAAATGACAAAACGCTTTGAATATCGGAGCGTTTTTTTATATGGTTTTCTATTGGGTTAGGGATGAGTCAGGAATGAGTCATTAAGCCGAAAGGGTCATAGGGTTATAAT
>CALMFG010000058.1 GCA_937863465.1 uncultured Clostridia bacterium | reverse complement strand
TTCTATGCTATAATACCCTCATGAAAAGAAAATTCTTTTTTCTCGACCCTGATTCCGCCGCACGCGCGTTTGGATGCGAAGCTTTGCCGCTGACTGCGGTGGATGCCCGCGAGCGAGGCGCTGTCCTCTACCCCGTTTATTTGCGTGTACGCGAAGAAAATGGGCGATTTAAACGCCACAAGAGATATACCTACGGCAAAATATTTACCGGCCAGCACAACAACGTGGTGGCGCACGTTATTCTGCGATATTTGCTTTGGCTGCTTGTGCCTGTTAAAATCTGCGTACTACACACTCACCCCAGCTGTACCGGCCATCGGCCCGAAGAATTCTCGAAAGGCGATGAGATGGTGGCACGGCTTTGGGGCATCAAATATATGTACCTTGCTTCCCCCGGCGGGAACCTCTATAAGTATGACGGCAAAGCAGGAAAACGGGATGAACGCGGCGTCTTGATTTTGAATAAAATCTATGATAATATGCCCAGGATTTCAATGAAAATAGACTGCCGGAAATCACTGCCCCATGTTCTGGCACAATCGGACGCCGAGCGCATCACACAAAACAACCGGGCATACCAAGAGTGTATTCGTAAAAATGTTTAAAGATTACTATAATTTTAAAAAACGGGATAAGCGTATTCGCTGGGTGTATGACCGTGAAGCCAGCGTTTGGAAACGCGAAGCGACTCCCCGATATTCCGACCGATTCCTCAATATCTATCTCATCTGGTGGCTGGCGCTGGCGGGTCTGTTGTTCTATCTCGCGCTCATCTACACCAATATCCCCTTTACGCATCGGCTGAAGATGGTGATTTTTGATAGTCCGCTTCTGTTTCTGGACTGGTTTTTTTACGTTCTTTGCATGCTGATCTTCGGATTTTTTTTGAAACGGTTCTGGCCCGTGCTGCTTGTCTGCACAGTGCTGTCTACGATAGTCTTTTTTGCTTCGGATATGCTTCTTTTAAACTATGATACGCCGCTGTATATCTATATCGGTTTAGGATTCGCCGTCAGCTTTGTCTATGCTTTAGCCGCTCAGTTTATCCGTTTTTTGATTCGACGAGAACCGAAAGAAAACAAGAAAACCAATAAAAAAACGCATCAGAATCTTTCGTAAAATTTTTATATTAACCGAGAATTTTTTATAAAAAATTGTAGTAATATAAAAACCCTTGTGCTATAATACGTTTTGTCTGTTTGATGCCAACGTGGCTCAGGGGTAGAGCAGCTGATTCGTAATCAGCAGGTCGCGGGTTCAATTCCCGCCGTTGGCTCCAACCTTTTTATCGGGGTGTAGCGCAGCTTGGTAGCGCGTTTGGTTCGGGACTAAAAGGTCGCAGGTTCAAATCCTGTCACCCCGACCACAAAGTAATAGGCCGTCCATTTATGGGCGGTCTATTATTTTGCGTGTAGATGGATAGGATTTGAACCAACAAAAAGGCACTGATATTCAGCGTTAAGAAACCAGTCCAATGGACTGGTTAGTCGAGTGGCACGAAGCGGCTAATGCCGCAAGAGCGGCGCACGCAAAAACAGGCGCATCATTTCTCCCCACTATTGAATTAAGCCTCAAACTATGGTTATATGCTAGTATAGGTGTGTTTAGTGAGCGGATTTAATCGCAAGTTTGCGCGCCGTTTCTGTGAAGGACGAACAAAACCCGGTCAATTTAAAATGGCGTTGCTGAACCAAATCAGCATACTAAAATTAATTTTATGATATATTCAGGAGAGATAAAATGACACATAAAACCATTGACACACCCAGAGGCACCGTGCACTATTGGGTTTCAAAAACCAATCAAAAAAGCCCGACGATTGTGTTTTCGCACGGCGTCACGGCCGACCATACCCTGTTTGAAAAGCAGGTCGAATACTTTGAAGGAAAATGTAATATCATCACGTGGGACATCCCGCTTCACGGTCTTTCGAGCCCGTATGCCGATTTTTCCTACCAACACTGCGCCCAAGACCTCGCATCCATTTTGAACGCTGAGCGCATCGATAAAGCCGTTCTGGTGGGCATGTCGCTGGGTGGATACCCTTCGCAGGCCTTTGCCGAAACGTACCCCCATCGCGTGACTGGCATGGTGGCGCTGGACACCACACCATTTGGCTTGAAATACTACTCCAAGTCGGATATCTGGTGGCTGAAACGCGTCGCACCGCTCGCTAATTTATATTCTGAGAAATTCCTGAAGCAAAGCATGGCTAAAGCGGTCTCGATGACACCCTATTCGGTCGATTTGATGAACCGCGTGCTGCCGCCTT
>CALMFG010000057.1 GCA_937863465.1 uncultured Clostridia bacterium | reverse complement strand
TCATGATCGGCCTGCCGTTTGAGACTTTCGATGATTTTGACGGCATTGTGTATTTTGTGAAAGGCTTTAAATCCATCTACGTTGTGTCCGGAAAGAATAATCCCAAAAAGCTAATGCTCACGGTTTCGGCCTCCAACTTTGTGCCCAAACCCGCGACGCCCTTCCAGTGGATTCCTCAGGACAGCATCGAAAGCCTGAAAGAGAAACAGAATTATCTGAAAGACAAACTGCGCCTGAAAAACGTGCGCTTCAATTACCACGACGCCGAACTTAGCCATCTGGAAGCAGCGTTTGCGCGCGGCGACCGGAAGCTTTCCAAGGTCATTCTGGACGCGGTGGAAAAAGGCGCGCGTTTTGACGCGTGGCACGAATACTTCAATTTTAACCGCTATACCGAGGCGTTTAAGGATAATGGCCTTTCTTCCGAAGCCTACGCCAACCGCGCGATGGACGTGAACGAACCTTTGTATTGGGACCATATCGACGTGCATGTGCGGAAAAGCTATCTGACCAAGGAATTGCAAAAAGCGGAGACCGGCGCACTGACCCCCGACTGCCGGGGCAACTGTCTGGGCTGCGGCTATGAAGGAGTGTGCCTGAAATAATGAAAGCGATCATCTGTTTTAAAAAATACGGCGCCGCCAAATATATCTCGCATCTCGATTTACAGCGTACGGCCGACCGCGCACTCCGGCGTTCGGGCGTCCCCGTGACCTACAGCGAGGGTTTTAATCCGC
Organism: uncultured Clostridia bacterium; assembly: GCA_937863465.1. Classification (GTDB taxonomy): domain Bacteria; phylum Bacillota; class Clostridia; order Christensenellales; family CALMFG01; genus CALMFG01. Next base: position 2,702 of record CALMFG010000057.1, on the reverse strand, counting down.
ACATCCGGATGAGCTTTGCGTTCGCTCTAAAGGTCGGGATGGCCAGCGAAGCCGAATATCTGGAGGTGGAGATGCCCGACGGCACCGACATCCCCGCTGCCGAAAAGGCAATCATCGCCAGTTTCCCGGGTGGGTTAGACGTCAACTGGGTTAAAAAGAAAAAGGACGATACCCGGAAGCTGATGGCCGCGGTCTCCAAGGCCGAATATGAAGTAATACTTCCCGAAGATGCCGATTTCACGGGCATTCAAACGGCGATTGGCGAAGTCCTCAAAGCCGATTCTCTGCCCATGCACAAAAAAACCAAGTCCGGCCCGCGCGATTTTGACGCGCGTCCGCTCATCGACCGCATCAAGATGGATATGCAGTCCGGCCGAATCAGCATGCTGCTTTCGGCACAGGAAACGGGGACGCTGGACCCCCGCCTTTTGGTCGATAAATTACTGCTTGTCGCAAATGTGGTTACCGAGTATACTATATGCAGGAAAAACCTGTATATGACCGAAAACGGTGCAGCTCTGCCACTTTCCAGTCTGGCTGAATAGTCACTTTTTTGTTCGCAAAGCGGCTTTGCCGTTTTAAATAAATTTTCATTTTATATAGGAGTTTTTACATGAATCGTTGCATTATCGCAGATATCAACGCGTTTGAGGCGCGTGTTGCTTTGCTCGAGGATGGCCAGCTGGTCGAAGTCCAGGTGGAACGAAAAGGCAGAGAACGTCTCGTCGGCAACATCTATAAAGGAAGGGTGGAGAATATCCTGCCCGGCATGCAGGCCGCTTTTATCGACATAGGGCTCGATAAGAACGCCTTTTTATATGCCGGCGATATACTGGTGGACAAAGCCGATTTAAGTTTCGGCGCAGACGAAGGCAACATCAAAGTGGACATCCCCAAAATTAAGGACATCCTAAAGGTCGGCCAGGAAATTGTTGTTCAGGTTTTAAAACAGCCGGGCGGCACCAAGGGCGCGCGCGTCACCACCCATATCACCCTGCCCGCCAGAAGTCTGGTTTTAATGCCCACCGTTAATCACGTGGGTGTTTCGCGCAAAATCAGCGACGAAAATGAGCGCGAACGCTTAAAAGGCATTTTGGAGAAAATTAAACCCAAGGATATGGGGCTCATCGTCCGCACGGTAGCCGAAGGCAAGAGTCGTGAGGATTTTGAAGAGGAGATCAAGTTTTTGGAGCGCCTGTACGCGCGTATCCAGAACCGCGTCGAAATCATCGCGGCGCCGCGCCTGATTCATGCCGAGGAGTCCCTCATCTTCCGCACCGTGCGTGATATGTTCATCTCGGATGTTGATCAGTTTATCATCAACGACCGCGAGAACTACGAAAAAGTACTGCAAGTCGCAAAAATCGTCGTGCCGTCCATGGTAAACCGCATTTCGCTCTATACCGGCGAAGCCAACATCTTCGACCACTATGAGCTGAACCATAAGATTGAGAAATCCCTGCAAAATAAGGTCTGGCTGAAATCCGGCGGCTATCTCATCATCGACGAAACCGAAGCGCTGACCGTCATCGACGTCAACACCGGCAAATTTGTCGGCAACAACGATTTTCAGGAAACCATATTAAAGACCAATATCGAAGCGGCTTATGAGATTTCCCGTCAGCTACGCCTCCGGGACATCAGCGGCATCATCATCATTGACTTCATCGATATGGACATTCTGGCCAACAAGGAAAGAATCGTTGAGGAGCTGGAAAACGCGTTGAAGTTTGACCGCACCAAGACCAATGTGCTGGGCCTCACCGAACTCGGTCTGGTCGAAATGACCCGCAAAAAGGTTCGCCGCAAGCTGTCCAGTCTGGTCAAAATGGACTGCCCCTACTGCCAGGGATCGGGCAAGGTTTTAAGCACCGAAAGCATGGCGCTGAAGATTAAACGTCAGCTGGAAGGCTTTGTTCTGGACAATCCTGCGCATGATTACTTAATTGAAACCAATCCGGATGTTTTCAGCTATATCTGCGAACGCATCGACGACGGCGACGTCTATCTGCCCCAGCATTCGGACAAGAAATTCTATATCAAAGCCAAGGAATATATGCATATCGAGGACGTCAATATCCGCACTGTGACGTCCCACCGCGAACTGGACAAAATCCTGGATGATGCAAAAGTGTATTGTTGACATCAAAAGGGCCTTATGCTAGAATAGTTCGGTGAGCCGCTCGATGAAGGGTTTTTTAAAACGCCTTTTTTCTTTCTAGGAAGCAAAAAAAGCTACCCTTTTCGGCGAGACTGGGTTCAAGGAGGTAACAAAGTTTGAAAGCAATAATTGAAACCGGTTCCAAGCAGTACACGGTCGCCGTCGGCGATAAAATCCGTGTTGAAAAGCTGGCGGTCAAAACGGGCGAAACGGTCGAGTTTCCAGTGCTTGCGGTCATGGACGGCAAGGCATCGAAAATCGGCACCCCCCACGTGGCCGGCACATCGGTAACAGCTAAAAGTTTGGGTGACGGCAAAGGCAAAAAGGTCATTGTATTTAAATACAAACCGAAAATCGGCTACCGTAACAAACGGGGACATAGACAACCCTATACTGAACTGGAAATTATCAGCATCGGCGCTGTGGTGAAAGCCAAAGCCGCTCCCGCTTCTGAAACTGCGGTAAGCGAAGCGCCCAAAGCTGTTGAAACGGCTGAAAAGAAAGCCCCTGCGGTTGAAAAAACCACTGCAGCCAAGAGCAC